>DAINRH010000028.1:17834-24231 GCA_036741905.1 Methylobacter sp.
CAGGTGCTGGTGGGGGCAACCCCGTGGAGGTTCAAGTCCTCTCCTCGGCACCATCAGATTATATCCCTTTCTTATTGGCTTTACCCGCTTCTTGACAAAAAGAGGAAAGCAAATTTCTCTGCGTTACACACAATGTACCGAACAAAGGAGAAATCCCCCTAATGCTTCATTAAGCACCACCAACCTATATAACAGGGCATCCGTATTAAAATTTATTGGAAAAAAGCGTATTAGCGGAAAAATCATCATATCAAACAGCCAGGACATGCGATGTTTTTAGGAAGACTTAACTTTGAAGCTCCTTTGAAAGCAGATTCAAAACCTAACGCTGAACGGAAGCTTACTATTGATTTAAGCCCCAACAAGCGCTCTATGCGGATAAAACATGCTTTCCCTGTGGGACATACGAGTAAAGGAAAGACTACCTTCAATTTTTGAGCAACCAATCTGAACAATGGGCGGCACTGTATCGCTCACTATTAAAATACTGCCAGATCAACAATATAGCTCATAAAAAACGACAACCTGCATCTTCAAAAACTGCACACGTTAATCTTCCTGATGCATATGCCCCTGTATCCATACCGATACGATTATGACGCATTTCCGGTTCATCGGTAACAGAGTGCCCATGCACAATCACTCTACCGTGAAACACATCGCTATTTAAAAATTCCTCACGAATCCACAACATGTCTTCGGGGCGTTGGCGCGTCAACTTAACTTTAGGTTTAACGCCGGCATGGACGAAAAAATACCCACCTATTTCGTAATTAAGGATTAGTTTATCGAAAAAACCTAGATGCATGGCAGGCAATTTTTCTCTGAATTCAGTCCTTAATCGCTCTAAATCTTTTGAAGTAGGTATGCCTTGAACCTTTACATCATAACTGACCAGAGTCGATAAGCCACCAAACCTGAACCAGTCATGTGCAATCGAAGGATCTTTACCCCTCAAAAACTGCAACAACACTTGTTCATGATTGCCCAATAAAAACACTTTTTCAAAATCAGAGAAGCTACTCCCCAACAAACAATCAACTACCTGTTTAGAATGCACGCCCCGATCAACGTAATCACCCAGATAAACCAGTATCTTGCTGCCATTAAAATTCAACGCATCACTTGCTATTTTCTGATGCACCTCCTCCAACAAATCTAAGCGCCCATGAATATCACCAATGCAATATAGCCTGTGATTTTTTGGTAAGCCAATCGGTAAAGGCTCACTTTGCTTAGAATTAAGGATTTTTTTGAATAAAGATTTCAAGGTCACGAGAGAATTCTTTCCAGTTATCGGGAGCGTAGGCAAACGCTTCTTCGACGAACGGTTTACTTTGAGGGTGCATTGCAACAAATTCGACTAGCTTTGCGGCATGAAAAATCCATGCAACAGGTATTTGCTTTTTCCATAACCCCTGCATTTCTTCATTGAATTCATTATAGTAATCAAAACTAAATGCTAGACGTGACATTAACAGCTCAGGTTCGACGCGACCTGAGTAAAAAGATAAACGCAACGCGTTAATAATCTCTTCTGACGGCAGTTTAAGCATTTTATCAACTGCCGCCAATCGAAACCACGCATATGGATCAACTGGAGATAATTTTAATCCCTGAATAATTGATGCATGTGCTTGTTTAAGCAACTCTTGTCTTTTTTCAAACGGCTGCGACGTCGATGTATTTAACAGTGATATATAAAACAATGCCTGTGATTGCCAATATTCGGCATTATCATACCAAGCTAAAGCTTTGCTTAAGTGAGAGATACTTTTTTCATAAATTTCCGGAGAAAGATTTTTCTCAGTTTGTTTAAGCGCAGATTCCGGATAAAGGGCATATAAACTTGCTATAAACCGAGGAACAGCCAACATTAATAACCCGCAACAAACAACTACACCAAAACCGGCAGTAATCCGCTCACCGCGCAATGCGCTGGCTTTTTGAATCGACATCTTTAACTCGTGTAATACTGATTATAACGGCCATAATGATAATAATAACCGGAATCCCCATATCCATAGCGGCCATATTGTTGCAAATTAACTTTCTGCAAGACGATTCCAGCAATATTAGAATGACCATCCTTACTTAACAAATGCAACGCACTATGTACCACTTTTTTCGGTGTTGAATCCCAATTTAATACAAAAATAGTTTTATCCACCAATCCGCTTAATATCCTAGTGTCAGGGACCGCCATAATGGGCGCAGAGTCCAAAACGACCAAATCAAACTGCTCGCGCAAATCATCAACAATCGATTTCATTCTTAGAGAAGCAAATAAATCAACTGGATTAACATAGGCCGACTTGCCTCGGGTTAAAATCTTCATACCCGTCTCCGGATCATTAACTAACACTTCATTTAGCGATAAATCATGATTCATCAATAAATCCGTTAACCCTAGCGTACTCTCTTTAAGGTTAAATGTTTTACCAATAGTCGGACGGCGTAAATCCGTGTCAACCAAGACCACGCGTTGCCCTGCGTTGGCTGAATGCCGAGCTATCAAGGAGGAGAGGGTACTCTTACCTTCGCTTGGCACCGAGGATGTCACTAATAGCGACTTAACCTGGGCATCCGGGTTAAGCAAGCTGAGTGAAATACGTAACGTATTCACGGCCTCCGCTAAAGCTGAGTGAGGTTTATCCAATAAATATTGATGCGGGGCAACATTCATATCCATTACTTTAGGCACAATACCCAGCGTGGACATATTAAATAACGCCTGAATTTGTTCGGGCGAACGAACCCCCGGATTGAGCATTTCAAGGACAAATACCAAGAACACCGCAAAAAATATCGCCCCAATCACACTAATCGCAAGCAGCATATTTTTCTTTGGGAATGAAGCCATCAACGGAATTTCCGCAAACGAGATTACCCGTGCATCAGCCTGAGCAATCCCTTGAGTCGAAGCCGTTTCTTTAAAACGGCCTAAAAAAGTTTCGAACAGCGCCTTATTAGCGGTCGCCTCACGCTCCAAAGCGTGCAATTGTACTTCCGCCTGATTGCTGCCGCTGGTTTTAGTTTCCATTTGCCTTAAACTGCCTGACAATGACCCCTCACGCGCACGTGCAACTTCCATACTATTACGCAAACCAGCGGCAATTTTTTTAACTTCCGAACGCACTTTTGCCTGAATATCTTCCAATTCAGCCTGCATTTGGATCATACGCGGATGCCGCGGACCAAACTCCACCAGCATTTCCGAATACTTGCGCTGCACTTCCGATTCTTGTTGACGCAAACTTGATATTAAAGGTGAATTTAACACTTCAGCAACACTATCAATATCACGCCCACTTCGAGCAATAGCCTCTACTTGTTGATATTTAGCTTCAGCTTCCGCTCTTTGTGCGCGAGTAATAATTAGCTGACTATTGACTTCTGACATTTGTTGCTGTGAAAGCCCCACTTCTTTACTCACTTCCAGCAATTCATGGGTTTTTCGATATTGCTCTACGGCACGTTCTGAAGTTTCCACCTTTTGCTTTAATTCGCCAAGTTGGTCATTTAACCAATCGGTAGCTTTTTTAGTCGCATCAAATTTGGCTTGTAATTGCCCAACAATATATTTATCTGCAATTTCATTAACGATTTTAGCCGCTAGTTTAGGGTCTTCGGATTCAAACGCCACATTAATCACCTGTGAACGTTTAACTTGTGAAACTTTCAGTTTATGAAGAAAAGTATCGGTTAACCGTGTTAAATGAGCCTCTTCCTTTTCTTCAGCAGTATGACTATCAATTTCAACCAGCCCTATCGCTTCTTGCCAAGCTTCAGGCAAGATATTTTTAATACTAAACTGCGCTAAAAAACCAGGCTTTCTAAGATCAGGGTTAAATTCTTCATATTGCTCTAAATGCAAAATATCAATAATTTTACGCGCCAATTCACGTGATTTAAGCACCTCCATTTCGCCAATAACCGCAGCATCACCATTCAAGTTACCGGTCATAACCTCTTCAATGTCCACAACCTTAGCAGCATTAATACCAATCAGTAATTGTGTAGTTGCGGTATAACGAGGAACCAACTGAAAAATAATTAATACCGCCAAAATACTGAGCGAAAACGTCACACTCATCAACAAACGCTTTCTCAGCCAAAGGGTATGCAGAATGTCACTCAGTGAAATTTCTGCATTGTCATTTTGCAGCGATTCGCTGGCCATCAAAGATTGTTCTTTTGAATCGTACACGGATTTCTCGATAGTGTTTAAAAATGGAGGTATTCTAGAATTTGAAAGCACAAGCCGGAATATTCGCACCGACAGTCAGTCGGATTACAACTATCGCTTAATATAAGCGTCCGATACTGCTTACAAGATTGAGATATGCTAGCCATATGTGTAGTTAAATTTTTAATCGCCTACATTCATTTCCGATCAAAAACTATAGAGTACACAGCAAACCAAGATTGTTAATAATATCCATCCTCTTTGAAAAAGGGGGATGGGAAAAGCATTTTAAAAAGTTGCCTACGTATTTTGCGCGCAGACATACCGCAACTAAAAAAACCGCTCTTTAACGTGAATTACATCGCCCGGCAACACCCTCTCATCCATTTTAAGCGTAAGTTCTCGCTTTTGCGGATCGTTCATACGAATAACCACGACGTGATCTTCTTTAGCCCGATAGGTGTAACCACCAGCAATGGCGACAGCATTAAGATAGGTCATGCCATCGACATAAGGATAAGACTTCGGCTGTTTGACCTCGCCCAAAATATAAAAGGGACGATAATTCAGCACTTGTACGCTAACACGAGGATTAAGTAAATAATCCGGCATTAATTTATCAGCAATCCCTTGCTCCACCTGTTTTGCAGTTAGATCTTTGGCATTAACATCGCCAATCAACGGCAAAGAAACCTGGCCAACACCATTAATAGTGTAATCACCAGACAAATCTTTCTGATTGAATACCGTAATCTTTAATAAATCACCTGAACCAAGCCTATATTCCTGGCTGGCTGAGGCATCTTTCTGCTGATTTTGCGCATGCTGCTCACTATTTTCTGCGGCAAATAAAGCCGCAGAAAAGAATACACCACAAAAAAACAGTTGCGAAAAAAATTTAATACAAAACTGACTCATTTTTTCTCACTGAAACATCAATAGTTGTAAAACGGCAAGGGTCTATCATACGAATATATAGCAGATAGATTAGAACTGACCTCTTAAGTTAAGCATAACTTGATGTACTTCATAGTTACTAAACACATAGTTAACATCCCGGCTTTGATAATTATACGCCAAATCGGTAGATAAGTTTCTATTCAATAAATATTTAGCTGCGACATTACCTCCATAAACCTTATCATTACGATTTTCCAGATTCGGAGCAATAAAGCCTTGATAGTCATTATTGGTAAAACTACCACCTGCACTAAGAACAACGTTGCGCATTAATTCGTGCTCCGCACCTAAACTTATACCGCTCGCCAAAATACCCGCAACACCTTCTTGCGTAGTTTCCAAAATATCATGGCTAAATTTTCCGTTAACCGTAGTTAACGCTGTGGGCCGCCATTTCAAATTCACAAAACCATTAATCCCGGAAATATCCGGCAACCTGCTATCCACATAACTACGCTGCAAATAGCCGACAGACATGTCGCCAGTGACCAGATCAGTCAAATCAAATGCCAAACCACCCAAGGCATTGTACCCAGTCGAATTACGGTTATACGCTACACCAGCACCACTAGACCTTGTAAAAGTGTCATAATCAGCCTCTTTATAAATAAATTTTACAAAAGCCTCGTATTCCGGCTGAATTTCATAACCCAAACGAATCGAAGGTGCATATTCCCAATGGTTCCGAGTAGACATAAGCAAGGGCGTATTCAACGAAGTGAGCACATCTTGATAGTCATAGCGAATAGTATCCAGCCCGCCTTTAACAGACACTCTATTCAATTTGTGCGTATAGAACGCATCAATAGCCTTAGTATCGTAGAAAGTTGGACTTAGACCATTAATCTGATCAGGCGATCCCCTATCTTCATGTACACTGTTATAAGCAAAGCCTGTATCTAAATGACTGTCGCGCACAACATCCAGCCTACCATCCAGGCGAGTAAACAAGTCTTCATAATTATTTTGATTACCCTGAGTAGCGTATTGCGTCAAATCGGAGTCAAACTTCAAATTAAGCGCATGCCGATTCCAGTTCGAGCGCACATCTACACCGGGCTTAAAATGGGCAACATAGCTATCGATCTCCGCGTTCGATGCCGAAGTTTTATCGCGTTTATAGATGTTGGAATCGTACTGGTTAGTCATATCCATTTTAGGCAAAACAGTAAAAGCACCGGTGCGTATGCCTTGTTGCGCATACTCAACGCTCTGGCGCTCTTTAACCACTTCGGCATCATCTTTAGC
>DAINRH010000028.1:24331-29101 GCA_036741905.1 Methylobacter sp.
TGCCTGATGACTGCACAGCACTAACAGCGGCGGCAACTTTACAAGTAGTATTTGTACCGCATGCCGCAATTTTATTTTCTAAATTGGTTGTTATGACATTTTGCGTAACAGAAATATTATTTGTTGTCGATTCTGATGTAGCCGTAGAGGGCTGAGCAACAGAAGGAGCTGCCGACTCTAACACTTGCGTAACAACCGCTTCAGTAATGGCTGCTACCGCGTCAGGCGCAGACCTGACTGCCGCATTGGTGATAGCGCCCGCTTTAGAAGGCACCGCAGCAACAACTTCTTTGGCAATGGCGCTCGCAGATTTGGGCACTTCCTTCACAACAGCCGTCACAATCGCTGCCGCATTTGCAGGCGATCCTTTAGAGGCTGCGGCTGCAATGGCGGCAGCAAAAGCAGGTTGCGACTTGGTCACCGCCAACGCAATGCTTGCCGCCAAGGCAGGATTTGCCTTCGCCGCCGCTTGAACTAATGCAGCAACTTGCTCTTTGGTTTTACCTTTAGCAGCCTTTACGACATCACTTTCCACGGACGCACCCACAGAGAACGCCATACCCAAGAACATGATCAGGAGCATCACCCTAATTTTTTGAATTGATGTATTCATCGTTTTACCTTCCACTCTAATATTGTTAAGTTATCTGTGACCATTAAAAAACGCCTAAATGCGCACTTCCTTATAAGCCTTATAGCCTTATAGCCTTATAGCCTTATAGCCTTATAGCCTTATAGCCTTATAAGCAATCATGCTAATTTACTTTTTATTACTGTTGTGAATTATAGTTGTTTTTTTTTCATTGTCTAGGGCAAACATCTAACGCCAAGAAAATAGGGCTTAGAAACACTATGACATTGACTTTTTTGACTTTACACCTAATGCCGACTTATAAAAACAACCCATTGAACCATTGTTACTTTAGCATCATGTTTGGAATACCCCACCAAGCACCCCCCTTAAGCCAAGCTAATAATCAGACAACAAAATAGCACTCTAAATTCAATTAAACGCGATAAAAAACGGCTGAATACCCCCTCGCCAACAGACTCATTCCAACGATACTCTACAAATTTCGCATTAAATCACGCCCCATAAAAAACTTTATTTGCTAGAGAGCACATCAGTCGCTATGATAATCATTATTAGGCCTGCCTCAGCAGATACTTATAGAGATTCTCAAGCCCCTTAGCAAAGGTAGCCCGTGAATAAAACAAAGCCCGCTAACTTATTTCCTGACACTATTTAGCGCCTGCATTAGCAGTCAAGAAATTTAGCAGCTCCACCCACGCTAACACCTATGTTGTTCAATTTTTTTTTATATGTAATACTCTTAGCGCCTATCCCCTTTGGCGCCAATCGCCCATGGGCTTGGAGTTTATATGCGATATTACTAGCATTAACTGGCTTAATCGCTTGTGTTACGGCATTATTAAATCGCACTGAAATGCGCATCAGCCTACAACCTGTCAAGTATCCGTTTTACCTAGCCGGCATACCAATTGCCTGGAGTTTGCTACAACACTCTAATTTCGCCCCGGATAGTTGGGCGCATCCTTTCTGGCAGTTAGCCTGCGAACAATTACCCGGATCCATCAAGACACACATCAGCCTAACACCGCAAGAAACAATGACTGCATTAATGAAGCTTGGCAGTTATCTGTTAGTATTTTTCATCAGTTTACAATTTAATCGTAACAGCAAACATGCCACACTCACCTTTAAAGGCATTGCTTATGCCGGGTTAATTTACGCCATTTATGGCTTGATTATTTATTTAGGTCAGCACAACACTCTCTTATGGTTTGATGCATGGGTACCTATGGGTGCGGTAAACAGCACCTTCGTTAATCGTAATTCTTATGCCACGTATGCAGGCTTAACACTATTAACCAGCTTTCCATTGCTATTTGAAAAAATTCAGTCTAGTTTTCAATATGGTGTTAATAGCCACTATGGCAGACAATACTTTTTTGAACATGCAATTGTACGCGGCTGGCTTCCTATATTACTCATCATTATTATTACGACAGCATTATTTCTGAGCCAATCTCGCGGTGGTTTTTTGAGTACTGCGCTGGCAGTATTAATGTTTTTTATCATCATGCTTCTGAGCCGTAAAATCAGAAACAATGCTGCAATTATGGTACTGCTAACGGTCATTGCCGTAGCCTCTTGGGGCGTATTGAACCAGAGTGGTGATAAATTAATCGAGCGTCTTGACTCTACAGCACTCGAAAACGAAGAGCGTTTTTTAGTTTATGATGTTTTAGAGAAAGCTAATAATGAAAACCGCTGGCTAGGCACGGGATACGGTAGTTTCTACAAAAGTTTCAAGCTATATCGAGATGAAACAATTTCGGCCTATTTCGACATGGCACACAATACTTATTTGGAAAATATTTTTGAATTAGGCTTACTGCAAGCCTCCGCCTTGTTTGCAGCCATTTTTTGGACAGCTTTAATATGCCTTCGCGGTGTTTGGATGCGGCGTAAACATTGGATTTACCCGGCCATTGGCTTTTCCGCAAGCTTGCTGGTAGGCGCGCATTCCTTAGTGGATTTCAGTCTACAAATACCGGCCGTGGCATTTACTTACGCCTTAATAATGGGTGCCGCCGTTGGACAAGCCAAGCCAACTCGAAAAGAGTAAAAAACCATGCATCTTACATACGGTTTCAGCGTGACCACCTAGAAAAACACTTACCACCTACTCTAGCATTAAGTCGAAACACAATGATAAATAACACAAACACCAACAAATAGAATTTAAACATTAAGCTATGCAACATTTAATTAAATATATTGGCGTATTTAGCGTTTCTTTGCTAACTGTTTTAATTTTTACGCCTCTCTTTATTAAATTTGCACCCACGCTTGGACTTATAGATCACCCCAATAAGCGTTGCGTACATACCAAACCCACCCCATTGGCTGGAGGAACAATTGTTTTTCTAGGCTTTCATGTCGCTTGTTTTGCTTTATACCATTATCTATGGCCGCAATTTGCAGGACAATTAAATTTAGATTGGTGGCATGCGTTTATGCTTGCCTCTTCTTGCTTACTCTGCATTGGCTTAATTGATGATCGTTTTAATATATCCCCCATAATTAAATTGGCAGGCCAATCGTTCGCCGCGTTATTGTTGTATTTTTTATCCGGCTATCAAAATGACTTACTCGGCTTGAATTTTTTCTGGGGAATGATATTTGTGCTTCTTTGGAATCTTTCCATTATCAACGCCTTTAATTTAATCGATGGTTTAGATGGTTTATGCTCAGGACTAGCACTCATTTCCGGCATAGGTTTAGCCATTGTTTTTATTTTTCGCGGCTCCCCAGGAGACGCTTTAATATGCTTAGCCTTAATCGGTAGTTGCTTAGGCTTTTTACATTATAATTTTTTTCCAGCAAAAATATTTCTAGGCGATACCGGTAGCATGTTTTTAGGCTTTTCGCTTGCCAGCATTAGCCTACATGCTGGCGGCAAAGGGTCGTTTTTAGTGTTAATTGCCTCCCTGTTTTTTGTTGCCGGAGTTCCAGTTATCGATACCTTACTCGCAATATGGAGGCGTTCTATTCGTAAAATATTGGAAAAAAATAACAGTGAAATATCGATAAACGTAATGGGCGCGGATCGCGAACATTTACATCATCGCTTACTTGATTCAGGATTAAAACAAAGCCATGTAACTTATATCCTTTATACTGTTAATATCGTTATCGTTACTCTAGGTATCATATATTTCGTTTACAGGGAGCTGGCAACAGGTATGCTTTTAATCATGCTGATTATCGCATCATACTTACTGGTTAGACATATCTTAAAAATTGAATTATGGGAAACCAGCAGGCTATTTTCCAGAAATTTTGAACACCCCATATTTACCGACTTTAGCCTTGCCCTTTATCTGACATTTGATTTAACATGGATGGCTTGCATGGTGTGGGTTTCCGGCACTATTGTCTTAAACGGCGAGCAACCCTTTAGCTCATTCGCAGCATGGATCAAGATACTACCCTTTTGGCTTTTCCCAGCATTCCTTTTAATGTTTGCATCTAATACATACTTTAAAGTATGGCGCAACAGCTCATTTAAAGATTACTTTTTTTTAATTCTGGCTATCATTATCGGCTCTTTATTTAGCTTAGCTTTTATTTTAATGAGCACACCTAATGGAAATAACTTTATCATCGTGAATCAAATTTTATTATTTGATTTTTTTACCCTGTTAGGTATTACAGGTATTAGGACTCTTTATCATTTGTTTCGTGAATGGTCTATTTATAATCCTAATCCAAATAACAATACACCCACGAGACGTAATATTTTAGTGTATGGCGCCGGACAACATGGCGGCTTATACTTAAGAAATCATTACCTGAATTATGCTGATCGACTTGGAGAGAGCTTTATTGTAGGGTTTGTTGATGATAATCCTGCCCTCCAAGACAAATATAACTTTGGCTTACCAGTATTAGGCGGAATTACCGATATCGAAAAAATTGCACTACAATTTAATATAAATGAAATTATTTTAAGTACCTCAATATCTAGCGAACATATTTGTTTACTAAAGCAATTAACTACTAAGTTAAATATAACTTTACTTGAGTGGCGAGCTCATACTATCTCAATATAATTTCAAGCCCCCTCTATTATTATGACTCTTCCCGATTTCGCAGGATAGTCACTATATGTAGTAGACATCTTTCCTACTCCCATCTTACTCTAAAACCGCTTAACTTTAGAATGGGCTATAAAATCA
>DAINRH010000029.1:0-28742 GCA_036741905.1 Methylobacter sp.
AATGAGTTACAAAGCGGCTTGGCTCCCTCTCCTGCTGGAGAGGGTTGGGGTGAGGAGAATAAAAACAACCCTTTATATCCCCCTCGGCAATTGCTCCTGCATTGCTCTACCTCCTGCATCCATGCAAGTCGTCATCCCAACCCTCTCCCTCAAAGGAGAAGGGGCCGGTACTTGTGTAGATACTTATGCCATCAGGAGAGGGGGAGTTCTTTCAGCAATTTGCGGTTTTTTCAGACACGCTGAATAGTTACAAATTTTAAACGTTACGGTCGGGGCGAATGCCCAGACCGGCATCTGGAGCCATACAGCTCAGACATCGCATCAAACGTTAGGGACGGGGTTGCAAACCCCGTCCCGCCAGAGGATTTCACGAGACTAACCTTGATAATCAGGATTTTTTAAACATGCCCAGTCATACCGCACGAATCGCCGATCTGTCTAAAGAAAAACAAGCCCTGTTGTTGAAACGCATTAAGGAAAGATCGGTTTCCGTCCACCCGTCCATTGCTAAGCGAGCGGATGTTGCGCCGTGCCCGTTATCGTTCGCGCAGGAAAGGCTATGGTTTTTGGCGCAAATGGAACCCGATAACCCGTTTTACAACATGGCCGGGGCGGTGCAGGTACAAGGCAACCTGAACGTACCGGTATTGGAACAAGCGCTGAACGAAGTCGTCCGCCGCCACGAAGCGTTAAGAACCGCGTTTCGGATCATCGAAGACGAGGCCCGGCAAGTCATCGACGACTCGGCCTCAATAACCGTTGACGCTATCGATTTAACGGCGCTGAACGCCGTTCAACAGGAAGACACGCTCAAGATCCTTGAGGCGCAGGAAGCGCACCGCGTTTTCGATCTTGAGCAAACGCCGCTGTTAAGGGCGGCCCTGGTCAAGCTGGATGACGAGCGCCATGCATTGCTGATGATCTTGCATCATATCGTTTCGGATGAATGGTCGCTAAGGCTGCTTATCAAGGAAGTAGGCGCTTATTACCAAGCCTTCAAAAACGGCAATCCGTCATTAGAACCTGAGTTGCCGATTCAATACGCCGATTTTGCCGTTTGGCAACGCGGCGAGCGGTATGACAAGCAAATCGCTTATTGGCAACAATACCTGGAGGCCGCGCCTACATCGCTGGAGTTGCCGACTGACCGGCCCAGGGCATCGGTCATGTCGTATCGCGGCGCAAACCATGAGTTCGAGCTGAGTCCTGAAACCTCGGCCGCGCTGATCCGCTTAAGCCGCCAGGCCGACACGACGTTATTCGTGGTGATGATGGCCGCATTCAATGTCTTGTTGTCGCGTTGTTCCGGGCAAGACGATGTCTGTGTCGGCTACCCGATTGCAAACCGCAACCGGCGGGACATCGAAAACCTGATCGGCTTTTTCGTCAATACCCAGGTGTTGAGAACCGATTTGTCCGGCAATCCGACCTTTACCGAACTGCTGGACCGGGTCAGGAAAAATACTCTCGATGCACAAAACAACCAGGACCTGCCGTTCGAGCGTTTGATCGAAGCATTGAAACTGGAACGGGAACTGAACCGGACGCCGTTGTTCCAGACGATGCTGGTTTACCAGAACGCGCCGATGAACACGCTCAATGTGTCGGAACTGCATTTTAAGTTGGCCGATGCCGACATGAACGCCGCCAAGTTCGATTTGACCTTGAATGTATCGAAGTCCGAAGACGCCTTGCGTTGCGGTTTTAATTACAGCACCGATTTGTTCGATGCCGCGACTATTGCGCGCATGGCGGAGCATTTGCAACAGTTGCTGGACGGCATCGTCAACTGCCCGGATGTCCCTGTTTCCGAACTGCCGCTGCTGACATTGAATGAAAGATGGCAGATGCTGCTCGACTGGAATACGACCGAAGTCGACTATCCGAAGGACCGCTACATTCATCAACTGTTCGAAGCGCAGGCGGAAAAAACGCCGGATGCCGTTGCGGTGGTTTTTGAAGGGCAGACGCAACGTTACGCGGAACTGAACGCCAGGGCTAACCAGTTAGCCCATTATCTACAGCACAAAGGCGTCGGGCCGGATGTGCTGGTCGGCATTTGCGTCGAGCGTTCGGTGGAAATGGTGGTCGGCTTGCTGGGGATTTTGAAAGCCGGGGGCGCTTATCTGCCGCTGGACCCGAGCTACCCGCAAGACCGGCTTGAGTTCATGCTGCGCGATGTCGCCCCGCCGGTTGTTTTGACCCAGGCGGGATTGTTGGAAAGACACGGTTTCGGCCCGGCAAAAGTGCTGTGCCTGGATCGCGACTGGCCGAAACTTGCGCACGAAATGGCGACCAATCCCGGCATAAATCTGAGGCCTGATAACCTGGCCTACTGCATTTACACCTCCGGTTCCACCGGGCAACCGAAAGGCGCGGGCGTGCCGCACCAGGGCATACTCAACCGGCTGCAATGGATGCAGCAACAATACCGGCTGGATGACGGCGATTGCATCTTGCAAAAGACCCCGTACAGTTTCGATGTTTCGGTCTGGGAGTTCTTTTGGCCGTTGATGACCGGCGCGCAACTGGTCGTTGCCAAGCCCGACGAGCACAAGGACAGTCTGGCGCTGATCGATACCGTTATGCGCGAGCAAGTCAGCACGATTCACTTCGTGCCGTCGATGCTGCAAGCCTTTATCGACACGCCGGGCGTGGAAAACTGCACCTCGTTAAAGCGCGTGATCTGTAGCGGCGAAGCCTTGCCGGCCGATCTGGTGTCGCGCTTTCAGCAAAAATTACCGGCCGAACTGCACAACCTTTACGGCCCGACCGAAGCCTCGGTAGACGTCAGTTATTGGGCCTGTTTGCCGGGCAGCGCAGAAACCGCGATTCCGATAGGCCGACCGATAGCCAACATCACACTCTACATTCTCGACCGACAGCTCAACCCGGTTCCGGTCGGCACGCCCGGCGAACTGCATATCGGCGGCATCGGCTTGGCGCGCGGCTATCTCAATCGCCCTGAGCTGACGGCGGAAAAATTCATTCCCAATCCTTATGATCAGCAGGGCAGTCGGCTGTACAAAACCGGCGATTCGGTGCGTTACCGGTCGGACGGCAACATCGACTATTTGGGGCGAATCGATCACCAAGTCAAAATTCGCGGTTTCAGGATTGAGTTGGGAGAAATCGAAGCCCGGCTGCTCAAACACCCGGCTGTTAAAGAAACAGCCGTCATTGCACGGGAAGACCAAGCGGGCGACAAGCGGCTGGCCGCTTATCTGGTTGCCGCCGATGAGGATTCGCCTGACATCGAGTCATTGAAAGCGTGGCTCAGGGAAGCGTTGCCGGAGTACATGGTTCCAAGCGCCTTTGTAACGCTGCAAAGCATGCCGCTCAGCGCCAACGGCAAGCTGGACCGCAAGCGTTTACCGCAACCGGATAGGAGCGGCCTGTCGATGCGGCGCTATCAGCACGCGCAAACGCCGGTTGAAGGTATTTTGGCCGATATTTGGCGAGAGTTGCTGGCGGTTGAGCGGGTCGGGCGGCACGATAATTTCTTCGAATTGGGCGGCGACTCGATTATGAGCATCCAGGTCGTAAGCCGCGCACGGCAGGCCGGTGTTGTCATTAGCCCCAAACTGCTATTCCAGCACCAGACCGTCGCTGCCTTGGCGTTGGCGGCCGGGCAAAGTCGGCGCATTTCGGCCGAACAAGGGCTTGTGTCCGGCAAGGTGCCGTTGACGCCGATCCAGCAATGGTTTTTTGAGCAAAACCCGGGCAATCCTCAGCACTCTTATGGTTCCCACGCTCTGCGTGGGAACCCAGTGAGGGACGCTCCGCCGTCCCGAACCGCAGAGCGGTTCAGACTGCATTCCCACGCGGAGCGTGGGAACGATAGGTTCGGTATAGGCAATCCTCATCACTGGAATCAGGCCTTGTTTCTGGAAATAAATCCCGGCTTGACCGCGGACATTGTAGAGCGCGCCGTCAAGCAGCTGTTGATTCACCATGACGCGTTGCGGATGCGTTTTAGCCGGGACAGCGGCGCGTGGCGGCAACACATGCTTAAGGCCGAAACGCAGGCCGTTTTCGAATGCATCGATTTATCCGGCGTCCCGGCGGAACGGCAAGCAACGCGGCTCGAATCGGCGGCATCGATTCAGCAAGCCCGCTTGCATTTAAGCGAGGGGCCTTTATTGCGCGCGGCGTGGTTCGATTTGGGCGAGGGCAAAGGCAGCCGATTGTTGCTTGTGATTCACCATTTAGTCGTCGACGGCGTTTCGTGGCGGATTTTACTGGAAGATTTGGCGGTCGCCTGTCGGCAACTGATGTCGGGACAGACGCCGGAATTACCGGCAAAAACCGCCTCCTTCAAACAGTGGTCGGAACAAATCGTTAAACAAGTCAGCTCCGGCGGCTTGCCGCTCGACAAAGCCTATTGGCTGGATGCCCGGCGTAACCCGGTTTTAGTGTTACCGGTAGACCGGCCCGGAGGCGGCAACAAGGTTGCGATGGAAGAGGAAGTCACGGTGACGTTGACCGACGCCGAAACCCGCGCCTTGTTACAGGATGTTCCAAGCGCTTATCGCACCCGAATAGATGACGTGTTGCTGACCGCGCTGACGCTGACCTTGCGCGACTGGATGCACTGCGAATCGGTGTTGATCGATTTGGAAGGCCACGGCCGCGAGGATATAGTAGGCGAGCTGGATGTGTCCCGCACTGTGGGCTGGTTTACGACGGTTTATCCGGCGCTGTTGAGCATTGCCGACGACGCTTCGGAATATGCAGGAAGTCACTTAGATATTTTATCCCCTCACCCCAACCCTCTCCCGAAGGGAGAGGGAGCAAGTTGTCGAAGTTATTCCATGCGCGACGCTGCGTTGGGCGATGCACTGAAATCGGTGAAGGAGCAATTACGCGCAATTCCGATCAACGGCATGAGCTACGGCTTATTACGCTACGTTGCGCAGGATGCGGCGTTACTAGCGCAGCAGCCTAAAGCACAGGTCATATTCAATTATCTCGGCCAGCTTGATACGGTCATGGCGGTCGATGCGCCGTTCGTACCGAGCCGGGCAGCGACCGGCCTGAACTGCGATCCGGCCGGTATCCGGACGCATGAGTTGGCAATCGTCGGCGCTATTTCGGAGGGACGGATGCAGCTGAGCTGGCGATACAGCCGGGAGCGTTATCGTAAGGATACGATTGAAAGCCTGGCCGGTAATTATCTGCGGCAGCTTAAAGCGTTAATAGCGCATTGCCTATTGCCCGATTCCGGCGCTTATACGCCGTCGGATTTTCCGTTAGCCGCCTTATCGCAACCGGGCCTGGATGCGATGGCCTTGAAGCCGCGCCGGATTGAGGATATTTACCCGTTGGCGCCGTTGCAATCCGGCCTGATGTTCCACAGTTTTTACGATCCCGAACCCGGCGTTTACTGCATTCAACTGGGGTGCCGCTTGCTCGGAGAGCTGAATGTTCCGGCCTTCAAACAAGCCTGGCGACAGCTGGTCGATCATCACCCGGTTTTACGGACGCGGTTTCAGCTGGAGCATCAGGATCAACCCTTACAAATCGTACACAAACAGGTGCAACTGCCGATTACCGAATACGACTGGCGTGATGATTCGGCGCAGCAAGCGCTGCGTTGGCGACAGCTGTTGGCCGACGATCAGGCCAAAGGCTTCGATTTCACCCAAGCGCCGTTGATGCGTTTGGGCTTGGTGCAATGCTCGGATAAGGAATACTATTTTTTATGGACGTATCACCATGTGTTGCTGGATGGCTGGAGCGGGCCGTTACTGTTAAAAGGCGTATTTGCCGCCTACGAGGCGTTACGGCGCGGGGAGGAGGCCTTGTTACCGGCAGTGCGGCCTTATCGCGATTATATCGGCTGGTTGCAAAGTCAGGATATGGGGGCCGCCGAAGCGTATTGGCGAACGGCGCTGAGCGGTTTTACCGGCCCGACGCCGCTAATCATCGACAAATCGGCGGATAACATTGCTCAACAACACGGCTATGCCAAGCACAGCCTGACTTTATCGGCGGCGCACAGCCGGGCATTACAGCATTTCGTCAAGCAGCGGCAACTAACCTTGAATACGCTGGTACAAGGCGCATGGGCGGTATTGCTCAGCCGTTACAGCGGCGACAACGATGTCGCCTTCGGCGTTACAGTGTCGGGAAGACCGGCTGACTTAATCGGCGTTGAGGACATGGTCGGGCTGTTTATCAATACCTTGCCGCTCCGCATCAAGATAGCGCCGGACTGCACGGTGCTGGAGGGGTTGCAGGCAATACTCGAACAAAACCAGGACATGCGCGCTTATGAATTTGCGCCGTTGACGCAAATTCAAGGCTGGTCCGAGGTGCCGCGCGGCACGGCGTTATTCGAAAGTTTGCTGGTTTTCGAGAACTACCCGATCGATCAGGCCTTGACCGAAAATTTAGCCGGTTTGGCTATCGACGCGGTCAGTGTTGTCGATCGAACCAATTATCCGTTGACCTTGTCCGTTTATCCGGGAACAACCCTGCGCCTGGAAATAAGCTATGCCGCCGGTCGATTCGAAGCCGAAACGGTCAAACGGATGCTGCTGCATTTGCAAGGCCTGCTTGACGCTTTTGTCGAGCAACCGCAAACGCGTTTATCCGAATTGTCGTTGTTGAGCGTAGCGGAGCGGCAGCAAATCCTGATCGACTGGAACGCGACGGCAGTCGACTATCCGCAGGGCCGATTCATTCATCAACTGTTCGAAGCGCAGGCGGAAAAAAAACCGGATGCTCCGGCAATTGTTTTTGAAGGGCAGTCGTTAAGTTACGCGGAACTGAACGCCAGCGCTAACCGCTTAGCCCATTATCTCCGAGGCAAAGGCGTCGGCCCGGATGTATTGGTAGGCATTTGCGTTGAGCGTTCAGTGGAAATGGTGATCGGTTTGCTGGGGATTTTGAAAGCCGGAGGCGCTTATGTGCCGCTCGACCCCGGCTATCCGCAAGACCGGCTGGATTTCATGGTGCATGATGTCGGCGCGCCGATAGTGCTTAGCCTGGCATCCTGCAAAGCAAAACTGGCGGCGAGTACGGCAGCCGTTCTGTGTCTGGATAGCGAATGGGAGCTTGTCGCCGATGCCGACGATAGCAATCCCGACATCCTGCTGATGCCTGAAAACCTGGCCTATTGCATCTACACGTCCGGCTCCACCGGACAGCCGAAAGGCGCGGGTGTGCCGCATCAGGGCATACTCAACCGACTGCAATGGATGCAGGAAGCATACTCGCTAAACCCAACAGACCGGGTATTGCAAAAAACGCCGTACAGCTTCGACGTTTCGGTTTGGGAATTCTTCTGGCCGTTGATGACCGGCGCACAGCTGATCGTTGTCGAACCGGACGTACACCAGGATGCTTCGGCGCTGATCGATATTATCAACCGCCAACAAATCACCACCCTGCATTTCGTGCCGTCGATGCTGTACGCCTTTATCGGTACGCCGGGCGTTGCAACCTGTACTTCGCTAAAACGCGTGATCTGTAGCGGCGAAGCCTTACCGGCCGATTTGGTTGCCCGTTTCCAGCAAAAATTACCCTGCGAACTGCACAATCTTTACGGGCCTACCGAGGCTTCGGTAGATGTCAGTTATTGGGCCTGTTTGCGAGGCAGCGCCGAAACCGCGATTCCGATAGGCCGCCCGATAGCCAATATCTGTCTCTATATCCTCGACCGGCAGCTTAACCCGGTAGCGGTCGGCACGCCGGGCGAGCTGCATATCGGCGGCATCGGCTTGGGACGCGGCTACCTTAATCGTTCAGGGCTGACCGCGGAAAAATTCATCCCCAATCCCTTCGGCGCAGACGGGAGCAGACTGTACAAAACCGGTGACTTAGTGCGTTACCGGGTGGACGGCAATATCGATTACCTGGGCCGCATCGACCATCAAGTCAAAATTCGCGGATTCAGGATTGAGTTGGGGGAAATAGAGGCGCAACTCGTCAACTGTCAGGGGGTGCGCGAAGCGGTTGTTATCGCGCGTGAAGATAAACCGAACGACAAGCGGCTGGTGGCTTATTTGCTGACTCAAAACAACATCGAACTGTCGGCGGCCGAATTACGCAGCCAACTGGCCGAGGTTCTGGCCGATTACATGATACCCGGCGCTTTTGTGTGTCTGGCGGAATTCCCGTTGATGGCCAACGGCAAGCTTAACCGCAAAGCCTTGCCCGCGCCGGGCATCGCTTCGGTCATCACCCGCCGATACGAAGCCCCGCAAGGCGATGCGGAAACGGCTGTTGCCGCTATTTGGCAAGACCTGCTGGGGCTCGAACGGATCAGCCGACACGATCATTTTTTCGAATTGGGCGGACACTCGCTGATGGTCGTTACCTTGATCGAACGTCTGCGTCAGCAAGGACTGTCGGCGGACGTACGCACGGTATTTATCGCGCCCACCCTCGCGGCCATGGCGGCGGCTATCGACGCTAACCGGCATCGTTCCCGCGTTTTCGAAGCGCCGCCTAATTTGATACCCAAACATTTTGAACAGTCATTAACCAACACCGGTACCGAGGAGTTTAGGCTATGAATTTGCAAGCGGTGTTTGCTTATATGCAGGAAAAAAATATCACCCTGGCAGTAGATAACGGGGAATTAGTGGTTCGTGCAGCACAGGGTGTCATCGATTCGGACATCATGGCTTTATTAAAGCGGTATAAGCATGAATTACTGCTTGTACTTCAGCAGGATCAAGACGCGTGGGTATCGGAAGACGCTGAGCAACCCGCGTTACCGGCTAAAATCACCCCGGACATGCTGCCCTTAGTCGATCTCACGCAAGAACAAATCGACCGGATCGTACACAGCGTTGCGCAGGGTGTTGCCAACATTCAGGATATTTACCCCTTGGCTCCGTTGCAAGAGGGTATTTTGTTTCATCACCTGCTCGAAACCCAAGGCGATACTTACTTATTACGCTCGGTTGTCGCTTTCGAAAAACGTAAGGGTCTGGACGATTTTCTGGCTGCATTGCAGACCGTGATTAACCGTCACGACATTTTGCGTAGCGCGGTACATTGGCAATATCTGCCGCAGCCGGTTCAAGTGGTGCATCGGCAAGCGCCGCTATGTATTGAAGAACTCGCGCTCACCGGCGACGACGCGCTACCGCAGTTGCTCAATCATACCGACCCGCGCCACCGGCGTTTGGACCTTCAGCAAGCGCCGTTACTGGCGGCTTATATCGTCGCCGACCCGCAGTCGGACGAATGGCTGCTGGCGCTGCTGAGCCATCATATCGTCTGCGACCATATCAGCCTGGAACTGATCATCGCCGAGATTCAGATGTTGCTTCAAGGGCGGGGCGATAAGCTGCCCGCCTCCTTAGCCTATCGCGATTTTATTGCTCAAGCGCGTTCCGTGTCTCCCGCCGAACACGAGGCTTATTTTCGTAGGCGGCTTGGCGACATCAACGAAGCTACCGCTCCCTTCGAACGGCTCAACGTCCAGGGTAGCGGGGAGCCGGTCATTGAGGCAAGCTTAACGCTGAGCGATGACTTGGCGCAGCGCATTCGCGATAACGCGCGTCAGCAAGGCGTTACCGCCGCAGTCCTGTTTCATGCGGCATGGGCGCAGGTTTTGGCGCAGTGCATCGGCCGCGAAGATGTCGTTTTCGGCACGGTCTTGTCCGGACGGCTGCAAGGTTCGGCAGGGGCGGATAAGGCTTTGGGCATGTTCATCAACACCTTGCCGGTACGCGTATCCCTGGCTGACGGCAGCGTAGCGCAAGTTGTCGGCGAGACCTACCGCTGTTTGAGCGAGTTGCTGATCCACGAACAAGCTTCGCTCGCTCTGGCCCAGCGCTGTAGCGGAGTTGCCGCTTCGATGCCGCTGTTCACGACATTGCTTAATTACCGGCACAGTCGTAAAACAGACGGCCCGCTGGATTGGAACGGGATGCGTATTATCCGTAACGGTGAAGAACGCACCAATTATCCGGTTACCGTGTCGGTAGATGACTTTGGCCAAGGTTTTGGCTTGACGGCCCAATGTGTTCAGGGGATCGATCCCGAACGCATCGCCGCTTATCTCGGCACAGCAATAGAAGAACTGGTTAATGCGCTGGCTAAAAATCCCCACGCATTGCTTGGAACGCTCAATATTCTTCCCGGCGCAGAGCGTCGGCAGTTGCTGGTTGAATTTAATGACACGAACCAGGATTATCCCCGCGACTGCCTGATACATCAGTTATTCGAACAACAGGTAGAAAAAACGCCGGATGCGCTTGCGGTGATTTTTGAAGAGGCCGCGTTGACTTATCGGGAGCTGAACGTCAACGCCAATCGCTTGGCGCATCATCTGTTGGGACTCGGCATCCGGCCCGATGACCGGGTGGCGATTTGCGCGGAACGCAGTCTTGAGATGGTAGTAGGCTTGTTCGCCATCCTGAAAGCCGGAGCCGCCTATGTGCCGCTGGACCCCGATTATCCGTCCGAGCGCTTGGCTTATATGCTCGACAACTGCTCGCCTGCGGCATTGCTGACCCAAAGCGCCTTGGTGAATATCCTGCCGAACCTGTCCGTGCCGCTGATCATGCTGGATGACGAAGCGGGCATCGGACAGCAAGCCGAATGCAATCCCGATCCTGTTGCGTTCGGTTTGACGCCTAACCATTTGGCTTATGTGATCTATACCTCGGGTTCGACCGGACAGCCCAAGGGCGTGATGAATCAGCATGACGGCGTCGTCAACCGGCTGCTGTGGGCGCAAAGCGAATATCGGTTGACCTCCGATGACCGGGTGCTGCAAAAGACGCCGTTTAGTTTCGACGTGTCGGTCTGGGAATTCTTTTTGCCGTTGCTGGTAGGCGCTCAGCTGGTCATGGCGCGTCCGAAAGGCCATCAGGACCCGCATTACCTGGCCGCATGCATTGAGTCGGCGGGCATCACGACGATGCACTTCGTACCGTCGATGTTGCACGTTTTCCTGGATCAGGTCGGGGCAGGGCGATGCCGTAGTCTCAGGCGCGTGTTATGCAGCGGCGAGGCCTTGTCTTATGCGCTGCAACAACGGTTTATGGCGCAATGGCCGGGCATTGAATTGCATAATCTGTACGGACCGACGGAAGCCGCGATAGACGTCACTTCCTGGCGTTGCTGTCCCGACTTGCATGCGGGCATAGTGCCCATCGGTCATCCGATCGCCAACATCCGTATTTACATCCTCAATGCCCGGCTGCAACCCGTGCCTTTAGGCGTGTCGGGCGAGATTTACATCGGCGGGGTCGGCGTTGCCCGCGGTTACCTCAATCGGCCTGAGCTAACCGAACAGCGTTTTATCGGCGACCCTTTCAATGCGGATGCTAACGCGCGACTCTACAAAACCGGCGATTTAGGCCGCTGGCTGCCGGACGGTAATGTCGAATACCTGGGCCGCAACGACTTCCAGGTCAAGATACGCGGCTTCCGCATCGAACTGGGTGAAATTGAAGCCTTGTTAGCCCGGTGTCCCGGCGTGCGCGAGGCGGTCGTTATCGCCCGTGAAGACAAAGCCGGAGACAAGCGGCTGGTTGCTTATCTGACAGCGCAAGACGAGGTCAACTTGGCCGCAGCCGATCTGCGAACCCGGCTGGCCGGGAGCTTGCCCGACTATATGCTGCCCGGCGCTTTTGTGATGTTGTCCGCCTTGCCTCTGACTGCCAACGGCAAGCTGGACCGGCAAGCGCTGCCTGCGCCGGATGGCGATGCCTTGATCACTGGTCCTTACGCAGCGCCTCAAGGTCCGGTCGAAACAGCGATTGCCCGCATCTGGCAAGCGCTGTTGGAGATTGAACAAGTAGGCCGAGATGATGACTTTTTTGAGCTGGGCGGTCATTCCCTGCTTGCCGTGCAACTGATTGCGCGTTTGCGGCAAGCGCTTAATGTCGAAGTGGCCTTGCAAGAATTCTTCGCCAACCCGACACCGGCAGCTTTGGCCCGCGTTGTAAGCGATGCCGGTTTGGCGGTTTTGCCGCCGATTATACCGGTTGACCGCAATCTGCCGCTGCCCTTGTCTTGGGCGCAGCAGCGCTTGTGGTTTGTCGACCAGCTCGATCATGCGGCGGCCGGGGCGGCTTACCACATCGCCGCCGGAGTGCGTTTGCAGGGCAGGTTGGATAGCGATGCATTGCGGGCGGCGCTTGGCCGTATTGTTGCGCGTCACGAAGGCTTGCGCACCTGCTTCGTCTGCATCGACGGTCAGCCGCTTCAAGTCATAATCCCCGAGAACGTCGGCTTTGCGCTGAACGAACGCGACCTGCGCGGTCTGTCCGAACACGAACAAGTGGCCGCCGTTAATCGAATCAGCACCGCTGAAGCCGGACGCCCGTTCGACTTGTCCTTGGGCCCTGTGATTCGGGGCGAGCTGTTGCAGCTGGCCGACGATGACTACATCTTGCTCATTACCCAGCATCACATCATTTCCGATGGCTGGTCTATGGGTTTATTCGTGCAGGAGCTCGGCGCCATTTACGCCGCCTTTAGCCAGGGGTTGCCTGATCCGCTGCCTGAACTGGCCGTCCAGTATGCCGACTATGCGGTCTGGCAGCGGCAATGGCTGCAAGGCGAAGCGCTGGCAACGCAAATCGATTTTTGGCGCGATCATCTCGCAGCAGCCCCGGAGCTGCTGGAGTTGCCTGCCGACCGTCCCAGACCGGCGCTGCAAAGCTATGCCGGTGGCCGTTTCGAGCTCGAACTCCCGGCCGAACTCACTGCGGGACTGCGGCAATTAAGCCGCCGCCACGGCGTCACCTTGTTCATGACCCTGCTTTGCGGCTGGTCGGCGCTGATGGCGAGGCTTAGCGGGCAACGGGATGTGGTGGTCGGCACGCCGGTCGCCAACCGGCAACATACCGAGATCGAAGCGCTGATCGGCTTTTTCGTCAATACCTTGGCGTTGCGTGTTGTTCTGGATGACGATCCCAGCGTGGCGCAACTGCTCGAACAGGTTAAAGCGACGACCTTGAGCGCCTACGCGCATCAGGATCTGCCTTTCGAGCAAGTGGTGGAAGCGGTCAAACCGCCGCGCAGCATGAGCCACAGCCCGGTCTTTCAGGTCATGCTGGCCCTGAACAACACGCCGAAAGGCGATGCGCTGACGCTCCCGGGGCTTTGTTTATCTCCGGTAACCCGGCCAAGTACTACCACGCAATTTGATCTTACCTTGTCGTTAACGGAAGTGGATGACGTGATCGCGGGTAGCCTTGACTATGCGAGTGACTTGTTTGATGCGGCTACCGTAGAACGATGGGCTGGGCATTTGCAAGTGTTGTTGAACGGCATGGTCGCCGACGATCAGCAACGCATCAGTCGGCTGCCGATACTCACGCAGGCGGAAATCGGCCATATCGTCGTCGACTGGAACGATACCGGAGCCGGTTACGCTCAAGACAGCGGCATCCATCAATTATTTGAACAACAAGCTGAACAAACGCCCGATGCGGTTGCTGTCGCGTTCGAGGGCCGGTCTTTAAGCTATGCCGAAGTCAACGCCACGTCTAACCGGCTGGCGCATTATCTGCGGAAAAAAGGCGCGGGGCCGGCCGTATTGATAGGGCTTTGCGTGGACCGTTCGCCGGAAATGATTATCGGCTTGCTGGGCATATTGAAGGCCGGTAGCGCCTATGTGCCGCTGGACCCCGATTATCCGGAAGATCGCATTGCTTATATGATCAAGGATGCCGGAATGCCGTTACTGCTTACCCGGCAGCGCTTGCTGGAAAAATTGACCGCAGGCCCGGCCGATCCGATTTGCCTGGATCGCGACTGGGCGGAGATCGAGCGGTTTGATGATGAAAATCCCGTTAGCCGCAACCATCCGCTGGATGCGGCTTATATCATTTATACCTCCGGGTCTACCGGTCAACCCAAGGCCGTTGTGGTTTCGCACCGTAATGCCGTGCATTCGACCAGCGCCCGGTTTTCCAATTATCGGGAACCGGTCCGGGCTTTCTTGCTGCTGTCTTCCTTTGCTTTCGACAGCTCGGTTGCCGGAATATTTTGGACCTTGGGGCAGGGCGGTTGCTTATGCTTGCCGACGCACGATGATGCGAGAGACCCGGCCGCGTTGGCCAAGTTAATCGAGCGGCACAAGGTCTCGCATTTATTGGCGCTGCCTACCCTGTATGCGGTATTGCTAAAGCAGGCCGTCCTGCAACTGCAATCCGTTACCACCGTTATCGTGGCCGGCGAAGCCTGCCCGAACGAAGTCGTCAAACAACATTTCGCCGCATTGCCGGATGTGCGTTTATACAACGAATACGGCCCCACCGAAGGCACGGTCTGGAGCAGCGTTTATCTGGCCGGTATTGACGATATAGACCGGGTTTTACCGATAGGCAGGCCTATCGCTAATGTCCGGCTTTACCTGCTGGACTCAGCGCTGATTCCGGTGCCTGTCGGCGTTCCGGGCGAGCTGTACATCGGCGGCGAGGGCGTGGTCAGGGGTTATTTACAGCGTCCGGATTTGACTGCCGAAAAATTTATACCCGACTCGTTCGGGAACAATGGCGGCCGATTGTATAAAACCGGCGACCTTGCGCGTTATCGTGCCGACGGCAACATCGAATTTCTGGGCCGTATCGACCAGCAAGTCAAAATCAGGGGCTTCAGGATCGAATTGGGCGAAGTCGAAGCGCGGCTTTTGCAGCACGTCGACGTGCAGGAAGCCGTTGCACTGGCTCGCGAAGACAACTCGGGAAACCGGCAGTTAATCGCCTATCTAGTCGGCAATCCCGGCGGTTCGCCGGAGCCGGACGCCTTGCGCGACCATCTCAAGGCAACGTTGCCGGATTATATGTTGCCGAATGCGTTCGTCATTCTTGACCGGATGCCGCTAAGCGCGAACGGCAAATTGGATCGCAAGGCGTTGCCCGCGCCCGATTTTTGCGGGCAATTGCAAAAACAATATGTCGAACCGCGCACGGAAACCGAGCAAATTCTGGCCGGCATTTGGGCCGAAGTGCTGGATTTGGAACGCGTCGGCGTAAAAGATAATTTTTTCGAGTTAGGCGGACACTCTTTACTGGCGACGCAGCTGGTTTCCAGACTGTGCCGGAAATTTAATATTGAACTGCCGCTCAAGGCCATCTTTGAAGACGGCACCATTGAAAAAATAGCCCAAAAAATCGACCTGACGGTATGGACTAAAAACAATGAGGCCGCCTTGTCGGCAGACGATGAAGTCGATTATGAGGAAATAGAATTATGATGTTAACTGAATTGCTGGCTACGTTACGCGATTTGAATGTCCATCTTTATGCCGAAGGCGATACATTAAAATGCAAAGCCCCTAAAAACGCATTATCCGATAAGGTTAAAGCGCAACTCAAAGCCCAAAAAAAGGAATTGATAGAATTGCTTTCGCTGGCTGGAAAGCACGGCCATACGCCGATAATCCCGGTGTTGCGCACTCAGCCTATTCCTCTTTCTTATGCCCAGCAACGCTTGTGGTTTCTGGATCAGCTGGAACCGGGCAATGCTTTTTACAATATACCGGTTGCGGTGCGTTTAAGCGGCGAGTTGAATGATGCGGCTTTGGAGCAAAGTCTTAACGAAATCGTGCGTCGGCATGAAAATTTACGGACGACTTTTATCACCACCAATGGACAAGCGGAGCAAACCATTGCCGCCCGGCTTTTTGTTCCGGTGGCGTACACGGATTTAACCGCTTTACCCGAACCTTCGCGTCAAACCGCATTAGTGGGTTTATGCCATCGGGAAGCTTCACGCCCGTTTGAATTATCAACCGGGCCTTTGATACGGGTGAGCTTGCTTAGGTTAGCCAATGAAGCGGATAAACAGGAATATGTCCTGTTGGTCATCTTGCATCATATTATTTCCGACGGTTGGTCGTCATCGCTACTGATTCGTGAATTCGGTTCGATTTATGAAGCCTTCGGTCAGGGCAACGCATCGCCATTGAAGGACCCGGCGATTCAATATGCCGATTTTGTTTACTGGCAACGCCGGTGGTTAGTCGGCGACGTTTTGCAACGGCAGACGGATTACTGGCGCAAGCAACTGGAAGGTGCGCCGAAACTGCATGAGTTACCGACCGACCGGGTCAGGCCGGGCATAATGAGTTATCGCGGCGCCAATTATCGGTTTACGGTGCCGCTTGCGCTGGCCGAAAAACTCCAGACCTTAAGCAGAAGCTGTGATGCCACCTTGTTCATGACCTTGCTGGCCTCGTTTAAGGTGTTGTTGTTCCGTTACAGCCATCAACAGGATTTGTCGGTCGGCACGCCGATTGCCAACCGTAATCGCCTGGAAATCGAAGACTTGATCGGCTTTTTCGTGAATACCCTGGTGCTGCGTTCCGACTTGTCGGGCGATCCGCAATTTAATGTTTTACTCGGCCAAATCAGGCAAACAGTCCTGGACGCCCAAAGCCATCAGGACTTGCCTTTTGAGCAAGTGGTCGAGGCCTTGCAGCCCGAACGGAATATGAGTTTCAACCCTTTATTTCAGGTGTTGTTCGTGTTGCAGAACACGCCGCAAAGTGCGTTGAAGCTATCGGGCTTGCACATCAATTCAATGGATGATGAAAACACCACCACCAAGTTCGATCTAACGCTTTTTATGACGGAAAGAGCAGGGGCGCTGGAGTGTACCTTTGAATATAACGTTGACTTGTTCGATCACAGTACGATCAGCCGATTAGCCGAACACTATTTGGTTTTATTGCAAGGCATCGTAAACCGGCCGCAAGCGCGTCTGTCCGAATTGCCGTTGTTGACGCAAAAAGAACAGCAACGCATCCTGATTGACTGGAATGATACGGCGGTCAATTACCCGCAGGGCAAATACATTCCCCAGCTTTTTGAAGACCGGGCGGCGCAAATGCCGAATGCGGTGGCGGTCGTCTTTGACGATCAGTCGCTAAGGGCTACAACTTCCGTTTATGGTTCCCACGCAGAGCGTGGGAACGATGAATTTATGTTTCGGGACGTTATTACCGGCCCTGTCCTAAGCTATTCCGAACTTAACGCCAGAGCTAACCAACTAGCGCATTATCTGCGCGCTAAAGGCGTTGGACCGGATGTTTTGGTGGGGTTTTGCGTCGAGCGTTCATTGGAAATGATCGTTGGCCTGATGGGCATTCTCAAGGCGGGCGGGGCTTATGTGCCGTTGGACCCCGGCTATCCTCAGGATCGGCTCGATTTTATGATAACCGACGTCAATGCGCCGGTAGTTCTGACTCAAGCGGCTTTGCTCAATAAACTCGCGGTCTGTTCGACCCGGATTCTGTGCCTGGATACGCAATGGCATGAAGTCGCCGTTGAACCGGCAACAAACCCTGTGGTAGCGATCATGCCGGAACATCTGGCTTATTGTATTTATACTTCGGGTTCAACAGGGCGGCCGAAAGGCGTAGGCGTACCGCATCAAGGCATTTTGAACCGCTTGCAGTGGATGCAGGAACAGTATGGCCTGAATGAAACGGATAGGGTTTTGCAAAAAACCCCGTTCAGTTTTGATGTCTCGGTCTGGGAGTTTTTCTGGCCGTTAATGACAGGGGCTTGTCTGTACGTAGCCGAGCCGGAACAGCACAAGGACAGCATCGCGATGCTGAACATGATTGTTCAGCATCGGATCAGTACTGTTCATTTTGTGCCGTCGATGTTGCAAGCGTTTGTCGACACGCCCGGCCTAGAGCGCTGCACCTCATTAAAGCGGGTCATCTGTAGCGGAGAAGCGCTACCGGCGGATTTAGTCCGGCAGTTTTATAAAAAATCAACCGCGCAACTCCATAATCTTTACGGGCCGACCGAAGCGTCGGTGGATGTGAGCGCATGGTTTTGCGTACCTGATAAAACCGATGATTCGATCCCTATCGGGCGGCCTATCGCCAATATCTCGCTGTATATCCTGGACCGGCAATTAAATCCGGTTCCCGTCGGCGCGCTGGGGGAACTGCATATCGGCGGGATCGGCTTGGCTCGCGGTTATCTTAACCGGCCCGATTTGACCGCGGAAAAATTCATTCCGAATCCGTTTGGCGCACCGGGAAGCCGCTTATACAAAACCGGCGACCTGACCCGTTACCTGAGCAACGGCGACATAGCCTATGCAGGCCGTATCGATCATCAAGTTAAAATTCGAGGGGTCAGAATCGAGTTGGGCGAAATCGAGTCGTTGCTGATGCAAAGCCCGGACGTGAAAGAAGTCGTCGTTTTGGCGCGAGAGGACATTCCCGGCGATAAACGCTTAGTGACGTATGTGGTGCCTGACCGGATAAATCAAAATCCGGATGTCGAAGGATTCCGGAGCACTATCTCGGGAGAGCAGGTCAGTCAATGGCAAATGCTGTGGGAGCTGACTTACGATAAGGAAACCGTGCTGGACGCAGGGTCCAATTTTGCCGGCTGGAATAGCAGTTACACGGGCTTGTCGATACCGGAAGATGAAATGTATGAATGGCTGGATAATACCGTCCAGCGGATCAACCGTTATCAGCCGCATAGCGTTTTAGAAATCGGCTGCGGGGGAGGGCTGTTATTGTTTCGTGTCGCACCCTATTGCGACCGGTATGTCTGCACCGATTTCTCCCTGGGGGCTTTAAGTTATATCCAGTCCCAGCTGGATAGTTTCGGGCAAGACATGTCCCATGTCCGAACGCTAAATCAAGCGGCCAATGATTTTACGGCGATTGCCGAAAAATCATTCGATACGGTAGTTATTAATTCTGTGGTGCAGTATTTTCCTACAGCCGACTATCTGACCGAGGTGTTGAAAGGCGCCATACGCTCGATAATACCGGGCGGTCGGCTGTTTATAGGCGATGTCCGTCATCTGGCCTTGCTTTACCCGTTTTATGTTGCCGTTGAATTGCAACAAGCACCGGCTTCAATGGCTATTACGGAACTGAAACAGCGCATATACGGATACCAGGCTAAAGAGGAAGAGCTTGTTATCGATCCTCATTTTTTCTTGATGCTTAAAGCGCAGATTCCGGAAATCAGTTATGTGGAAATACTGCCGAAACGGGGCCGCTTCCGGAATGAGATGTCACAGTTTCGTTACGATGTTGTGTTGCACATCGATACTCAAACCGACGACCTGGGAGATTTAAACCGGATAGACTGGACAGTGGAGAAATTAACGCTGTTAGAGCTGCGCCAAATACTGACGGAGCGGATGCCGGAAGTTTTAGCCGTAAAAAATATCCCGAATGCGCGGGTAATGCATGAAGTTTATGCTTTTGAATTACTTGACGGCATGAAATCTCCCCAAACCGTTAAGGACTTGCAAAAAAGCTTGGCCGCTTGTCAGTCGACAGGCGTCGATCCTGAAGATTTATGGGATTTGAGCCTGGATCTTCCTTATGCCATTGAAATCAGTTGGGCGAATGGCTCAGGAAACGGCAGTTTCGATCTGCTATGTCTGCGCAATTATTCGGCAACGACAAAACCCTTGAAATGGATCGTCAATGAAAGCGACGATTACAAGCGCCGGGATGGCTATGCGAACAACCCTCTTCAAGGAAGAATGCATCAAGATATAAAGGCCAGGTTGCAGGGACTGCTGCAAGAAAAACTGCCCAGTTACATGGTGCCGTCGCATTTTGCCTTCTTGGACGCTTTGCCGTTAACCGCCAGCGGCAAGGTTGACCGCAAAGCCCTGCCGGCTCTCGATTTAAGCGTGCAGCTGCAAAAGCAATATGTCGCCCCGCGCACCCAAACAGAAGAAATTTTGACCGGTATCTGGGCTGAGATATTGAATGTTAATCGAATCGGCGTTCACGATAATTTTTTTGAATTGGGCGGCAATTCCTTATTGGCGGTGACCTTGGCTCATACCATTCAGTCGGTACACGGCGGTAACCTGGATTTGATTGCTTTGTTCCAGGCGCCGACCATTGAGGAATTCGCCAGGTTATTGGCTGATGAGACCGCCGCCGTCTCGTCGCCGCTGGTTACACTGAAAAGCGCCGGGACGCGCGCGCCGCTTTATTGCATCGATCCGGGCGGTTATGTTTTTGAATATAAGACCTTGGCCCAGGCAATGAGCCATGACCAACCGGTTTACGGCATAGATTCGCGCAGTTTATTGCTTAATCCGACCCGGCAGTACGCGTCGTTTACTGAGGCCGCCGAGTACTATGTTCAGGCCATCCTGAGACATCAGCCGGAAGGTCCGTATTATCTGCTGGGATGGTCGATGGGCGGTACTATCGCGCTGATTGTTACGCAAATATTGGAGAGCCGGGGCCATGAGGTGGCCTTTGTCGGACTCCTGGATACCCGGATTAATTCATTGGCTCAAGTAGAGGCAAATACAGACCTGTTGACGTGTTATGCCCGTTATCTCAATCCTGCCGAGCGCCAGGCTTTCGATCGAATAGATGCCGCTACACGAGAGGAATTTCAGGCTTTTCTTTCAACGCTTCCCGTTGATGAACAGTTGGAACAAGTCATCTTATGGGCGACCAAGCAGGGTTGCCTTCATCGTAACTTGCCCGTTGCTTTGATGAAGCTGCAATTTATCGTTGCCGAAAACTCGCTTAGGTTGATGAACGCGCATCAATGGGGCGTTATCAAAGCGCCGCTCTATGCCTGGTGGGCGAGCGATACCTTAAAAAGGCATGGGCAGATACCTGAAGATTGGCGTTTATATACTACCGGTAGCGTTGTTAACGAGGAAGTTGAAGGCAACCATAGGGATATTATCAAGAATCCACAACTGCATAGCAGTCTTGCCGGGGTATTAAAAAATAGTCGGGCATCATCGTGAATGACCGGAACAAGGCAAGTGTCGGTAATGCCGTTGCGCGGCACGGTTAAAAGTATCTCCTGATTAGCAAGATGCTTCAGCTAAATAAGGCGTGTACATGAAATAACTTGGGCAAGTCGCTAGTAGCCGGAGTGCGGGCTTCGCCTGCAAGCGCAAGCGAAGCTTGCACTCCCTCTGAACATTTATCGGCGCGAGTTGTTCAAGATATTTCATGCACACGCCTAACCAACTGTAGAGACGCGATAAATCGCGTCTCTACGGTGCGCATTTTTTGGAACTCGCTGTCGGTATATCGAATATTTTGTCTCTGGGTGAAGCATCTTTCTAATCAGGCAGGTATTTATCGCAGAATAATGTGAGGTAATACCTACACCCGCTCGTCTTCCTCTTGAACACAAAAATAAAGCACTTTTTACATAATACTCATGATGCGAGAGACATGATGCACACTGTTATCAATAGCTGTAGACCGTTAGTTTTGCGGGGACGAGAGTCTCGTTTTGAAGAGTCGCCTGCAATGCGGGCTGATAGAAAAATCAGGACCTGTTTTTTTAGCGCTGTTTTTATCTTAACCTTATGCCATGCGCTTCCGGGGTACGCAGAAGCAAAAGTCTTTAAATTTAATATTCCAGGCCAGACTATGGCGGCGTCATTGGTCGCCTTTTCGGAAACAACCGGCAACCAATTGAGCTATCCGGCAGCGTTAGTTAAAGATATTAAATCCAAGCCGCTTTCCGGCAGTTATACAGCCGATCAGGCTTTACAAAAGCTTTTAGGCGGTTCCGGCATTGCTTATCGCCATACGGATAAGGATGCGATTGCGCTGGCGGCGAAAGAAACCGATTCGGCGGCGCAAAATCCGACAACCGCTACACCCACGTTAAAAGCGATGACGGTGACGGGAAGTTCGGTTAAAGACGTGAATGCTCCCGATAACAAGGACTATAAAATTACCAACGCCGTTACCGCGACTAAAACCGACACGCCGCTTATGCAAACGCCGGTGTCGGTAAAAGTGGTGTCGCGGCAAGTGATGAAAGATCAGCAAGCCATCACCGTCGATCAGGTGTTAAGAAACGTCAGCGGCGCGGTCAGCGGCGTAGGCGGAGCCGGGACGTTTTTTCTGCGCGGTTTCGGTAATTACAATGTTTACAGGGACGGCTATAAGAATCAGAGCCAGTGGGCGCACACCGAAGACCTTGCCAACGTGGAGCGGGTAGAAGTTTTGAAAGGCCCAGGTTCAATACTGTACGGGCGAACTGAACCCGGCGGACTCATTAACTTCGTTACCAAGCAGCCGCTGGATACGCCCTACTATAGCTTAAGCCAGCAATTCGGTTCCTTCGATTTGTATCGCACCAATGTCGATGCCACCGGCCCGCTGACTGCGAACAAAGACCTCGCCTATCGTTTTAATCTGGGTTATCAAACCAATAATACCTTTCAGGAGTTCGGCAGCGATGAACGCATCTTCGTTGCGCCGAGCTTGCGTTGGAATATTTCCGACCAAACCACCTCGACCTTGAAAGTCGAGTACAGCGACATTAAAGAAAATGGTCGCGGCTTGGTGCCTTTATTGGGTAATCGCCCAGCCAATATTCCGCGCGAACGGAATTTGGGCGATCCGTGGAATTTCCAAGAAGACGAATATACGATGGTATCTTTAAATACCGAACATGCCTTTAACGATGCCTGGAAACTGCGCCATCGCTTCAATTTCAGCAATTACGCTTTAACGATGTCGGGTAGGATGGCTGCCGGCGGCGGTACCGGCAGTGCTGCGCCGGCAACAGGGAATGTGTTTCGCGCTTTCTTCGCTCAAAATATTGACGGCGACGATTACCAACATAACTTTTTTAATGCGCTGGAATTGACCGGCAAATTCAAGACAGGTTTTGCCAAGCATACTTTATTGGTGGGCGGCGATTACTACCGTTCCGATTACCGGGCGACATCGGCGGGTTTTAGCTTGGCTACCCGTGATACTACGAATATCTACAATCCTGTTCACCAGACCGGTGCTCCGACAATTTTGCCCGCTGCCGTTTCCACCGCAAACTTCACATTGCCCTGGTTCGGTCTTTATGCGCAAGATCAAGTCGAGCTGCCTTATAACTTCCATCTTTTGGGAGGATTGCGTTATGACAATGCCGAGACTTCCGGAACCAGCATCGGCCCCGATGGCGGGCCGGTTAAAGATACCGGCTATGACCAGGTTTCGCCGCGCGGCGGATTGGTGTGGCAACCGATTCCTGAATTATCCGCTTACGGCAGCTATACCGAAAATTTTGGCGCGGCGAATAATTTTTGGACAGATAAGCCCCTGCCGCCGCAAACCGCCCAACAATGGGAAACAGGCATCAAGACCGAACTGTTCGACGGTCGTTTCAGCGGCAGCATCGCTTATTTCGACCTGAAAAAACAAAATGTGCCTGTCCAGGTGGACCCACGGACCACGCTGGCGATTGGGGAAGCCGAAAGCCGCGGGATCGAGCTGGATCTAACGGGCGAAATTCTCCCAGGATGGAACATTATCGGCGCTTATGCGTACACGCCTTTTGCCAAAACGCTAAAGGGCAGCGTTGGCGCCGGAATGGATGGCAAGCGCCTGCATAATGCGCCGGTGAATAATGGCAGTTTATGGACGACGTACGAGTTTCAACAGCCGCTGTTACATGGGCTGAAAGTGGGCGCAGGCGCGCAAGCGGTGGGCCAGCGTGAAATCGGTTATGTCGAAACGGCGCAAGCTCCCGGTTATGTAACAGCCAATCTGATGGTCAGTAAGCTATGGAAAGTGGGAGCCTCCCGTCTCACTACCCAACTTAACGTCGATAATCTGCTCGATAAGACCTACACCGCCAGTACGCAATCGAATGGGCTAAGCTCATACGGCGCGCCGCGCACGTTTATGGGGTCGATTAAGATTGAATATTGATAAGTTACCCGCCGCGTTGGCTTGCTATTCGACATTTCTGTCTTATGGATTTAACGCTTAAATCCCGTCGTAAATTCTGGCTCAAGGTGCATTTGTACCTTGGGCTGGTTGTCGGGGCGGTGTTCGTTTTGATTGGGCTCACCGGGAGCTTGCTGGCGTTTGAGTCTTCTCTGGATGAGCGGCTAAATAGCACGCTGACGACCGTTTCATCCGACCGGGAAAATAAAGACTATTTGCCGCCGGATGTGCTTGTCGCATCGGGTTTGAGCGCATTGCCGGCCAACGGCAATGCGCTCAGCTTGGCTTTTCCCAGGCATTCAGGATTGGCTTTCGAGTTATGGTTTGAACAGCCTTCGCCGAATTCGGATCATTCTGAAAGTCACCAGATATTTATCAATCCCTATACCGGCGAGCTTACCGGACAACGCCTCAAGGTCGATTTTGCGCGCGGTTGGCGGGGGCCGTTAATGGATGTGGCGCTTCGTTTGCACTACAGCTTGGCTATAGGGCCGACGGGGATGACTATCATGGGGTTTATCGGTCTGTTTTTAGTGTTTTCGCTATTAACCGGTTTGATTTTATGGCGGCCGGGTCTCGGTAAGCTCAAAAAGGCTTTGACGATTAAAAGCAACGCAAGCGCCGAACGATTCAACTTCGATTTACACAAAACATTCGGTTTTTATAGCTCAGTCGTCCTTTTGTTTTTGGCGCTGTCCGGAGTCTATATGATTTTTCCTGAATATGGACGGGGCTTGGTGGGTTTTTTTTCGCCGGTAACCGAGCCTTATCCTATCTGCCAAAGTATCGTCCCCAAGGGCGATAAAAAGCGGATAAGTTTAGCCGAAGTCACTGCGATTGCCGATGCGCGTTTTCCGGATGGCGACTATCGATGGATCGGTTTTCCGGCGAATGTACGGGGCGTTTATGTCGTCGGTAAGCGGGAGGCCGATGAAGTTAATAGAAAATCCCCGTATCGACGCCTTTGGATCGATCAATACAGCGGGGCAATCATCCACGAGCGGACGGGTAATAGCCGTAGCGCTGGCGACATCTTTGTGGAATGGCTTTATCCGTTACATAGCGGCGAAGCTTTCGGCTTGACCGGGCAGCTTATTATTTTAATTTCAGGGCTGATTCCCTTAGTGCTTTATGTGACCGGTGTTATCCGCTGGCTGCATAAACAAAAGGCGGAAAGGAAAAACAAGTTAAGGAATATGCATAAACTAATTTAACCGATGTTACGCACTGTCCACGAAAAGCACGAAAGACACGAAAAAATAGAGAGTCGTATCTTGACGCTGGGTTTTGCTTATTGTGTCTGTACCCGGCTTTTTCGTGCTTTTTGTGCCTTTTGTGGACTACGCTTTTTTATTAGGTACATGCGCACGTTCCTAAAGCAGACGTTAATCTCAGCAATGGAGTAAATAAATGGATGCTGCCGCAATTGAGCGCAAAAGAAATAGATTGTCTCGGGCTTATCAATTGGAGTCTGAGTACTGGCGCATGCGCACCGGCTATATGTCCGACCACGAATTGCCTTCGAAGTGGCAATATGCCGCCAAGTTACTGGAATATCAATTTCTTCCTCATTATTTTGGAGAGCCGCCAAGCTGGCGAAAGCTGTTGCGACAACTCGACGGACAGCGCACGCTACCGGATTTTTGTGTTATCGGGCCGATAAAAAGCGGCACCAGCGATTTGGCGGTCAATATATTGCTGCATCCCAATATCATGGCGCCGCTAGCCAAAGAGTTTTATAGGCCCGATCCCGAGGAATGGCGAGTATTTTATCCAACGGAGCGGCAGAAGAAAGAGCATGCCTCTCGTTGCGGTTCGGCGTTGTCTCCATTTCTTGCGCCTTATCTTCATAAGATGGATGTAACTTATAGGCTGTCGCAAGTGCAACCCAATACCAAAATCGTGCTTACTTTGAGGGACCCGGCTAAACGGGTTTATTCGCAGTGGAAGTGGGAGGTGTTTTTGTCCGGTAACAAACATGCTGCGGAACTGCCGTTTTTGAACTCATTTTCCGCCTATGTTGATAGAGCGCTCGCGGTATTTCCGGACTATCCGATGTATACGACTACCGGTTTTGAGGTATTGCAAACGAGTATTTACTGGCAAGCGGTCAATTACTGGATGGAATGCTTCGGTCGTGACCAGGTGCTGGTGCTAGATGTCGCCGACTACTTTTCTGATAATAATGGTTTTTTAAACCGAATCTATGAATTTGTTGGTTTGCCGGGTTTTGAGTGCCCTGCATCCAGCCATAAAATAAATGAGAATCCTATTGTTTTGCCGCCGCCGGATCAGCAAAGTCTGGACAAACTTGGCGGTTTTTTTAAACCCTATAATGAAAAGCTGTGGGGTTTGCTGGACAGGGAATTCGATTGGAGTTAACGATGATTTTTTTGCATGACTATCGATTCAGGACTTCATCAATAATAACTTCCGCTTAGGGTTGCCACGCTCTGCGTGGAAACGATGAAAACGTTGCACGTTAGACCTTCCAGGTTTTAAAAACCTGGAAGGTCTGTATAGCGTATGTTTCTCGCCTAACAACAGCCCGCAGACGCTTGTGTATCGTTGATGCTGTCCGGGTATCCGGGGCTGCCCCCTGAAAAAATCGCTTATCAGCAACAAGCGTTTGGTAAACCGGTGGAGGGCATGGCGCATGAGGTTAAAAAGGGCTTAAGTCGTCATATTATCAGGCCTGTTGCAGTTAAGGCCTTTATAAAATCCCGGCCTTAACGCTTATAACAGGACATTTAACAATGGCAAATACCAACGACTGTCATGCGGAACCGGTTAAACAACCGGTTTTTATCTTATCTTGTGTTCGTTCCGGTTCGACAATGCTGCGTTGCATTGTCGATACGCATCCTAACCTATGCAGTCCCGGTCATTTGAGCTTAGGTCCGTTATGCGCCCATTTATATGCGACGACTTATTACTCGCTTGGAAAATTGCCGGACATGGAAACCGAAGAGCAAAGAGACCAACGGGCAATTAATGAAACGCGGCGCGTGGTGGAAGACATTCTGGGACGCTACGCCCGAGGAAAGGGCAAAAAAAACTGGTGCGAAAAATCGACCGTCAATATTGATTATCTGAAGATACTGACAAAAGTGTTTCCACAGGCCAACTATATCTGCTTATACCGCAATTGCCTGGATGTTGCTTATTCGTCGATTAAATTCAGTCCGTTAGGCTATATGGATGAATTGGCTTCTTATGTGCAGAAACATCCGACCAATCTTGTTGCCGCGATGATGGAGAACTGGCTGGATAAGACCGGCAAGTTGATGGCATTCGAACAGGCTCATGCCGAGCAGTGCATTCGGGTTAACTATGAGTCTTTGGTTCGGCAGCCTGAACAGGTTTTGGCAAAGCTGTTTGATTTTCTTGACGAGCCGTGGGATGAGGGCTTGATTGAGTCGGTTTTTAAGGTACACCATGATCAGGGCGAGGGCGATGTCAAGGTCTGGTTTTCCGGCAACATCAGCAAGGATTCTATCGGCAATGGCACCGCGATTCCATTAACGGCAATTCCGGCTGAATTGACGGCTGAGATTAACAGGCTTCATCAGCAGTTAGGCTATTCAACGATAGACGCTTTCTATGCCGAACAACAAGGTAGCGACGAGCAGACGCTTGATGACCTGGACTTGAATGATTTTTTCCAAAACCGGTTTTTGCAAAATACCGCTGCACGAATGGATCAATTCAGCCGGTTGCGGGGTGTTTGTAAATTCGCGATAAGCGGGGTAAAGGGGGGGACTTGGACAATTGAGCGTCATGGCGGCGGTTTAATGCTAAAAGAAGAGGGTGAACCCTGCGATTGCACAATCGCTACAACGTATAGCGTTTTTTGTGAGCTGATCGATGGCAGGAAAACCGCGGTTAGCGCTTATGAGCAAGGTGAAATAACGGGAGATGGTAATATAACTATGGCCTTGGAGTTCGGTAGGCTACTGTTTGGGGGGAGTTGATAGATCGGCTCCAGCCGATAGCCCGCAACCGCGCCATGAATAAGTAACGCACAAATGAAAATTGCCGGAGGGATAGAGGATTGCTAAAGAGTAACATCGAGATATGGTTTGAAGATTTGTCCGTTACGGACGCGGAATATTGGCACTATTGGGATGTGCTGGACGACAAGGAACGGAGCAGGGCGTTACGGTTTGTGCATAAAATCCATCGCGACCGTTATGTTGTCAGCCATGCTAAGCTGAGGATTATCTTAGCCTCTTATATCGATACGGCTCCCGGACATATCCGCTTTGCGGAGGAAGCGTTCGGCAAGCCGTATCTCAACATGGATGGCAAAGAGCCGGACGTTAAATTCAATTTATCCCATTCGGGCGATAAAATGCTGGTAGCGGTAGGTTTGTACGATCAGCTAGGGGTGGACATCGAAGAGTGGAATGAAAGGATCGATTGCGGTTTGGTGGTCGGCAGTTGTTTTGCCGAAGTCGAACGCTGTTTTTGGAACGGATTGCCGGAAGACCGGAAAGACGCGTTTTTCTACCGGTTCTGGACAAGGAAAGAAAGTTTTGTGAAAGCTGTCGGCGTAGGTATCGGGCTGGATGTTTCCAAGGTTGTCTGCTCGCCGGTCGATGCAGCGCGGTTTTTGTCTGTGCCGGAGGGCTATGGTTGTGCCGGAGATTGGCGGCTGGTCGATTTGGACTTCGGCAGCGGCGTCAGCGCCGCGCTGACGGCGCCGGCGAAATGTTATGACCGGATTGAGCTTAGGCGGCTCGAAATTTAAGTAAAGACGGGTGCGATCCCGTCTCTTAAATAACTGATGTTACGCATGTACCTAATAAAAAAAAGCGTAGTCCACGAAAGGCACAAAAAGCACGAAAAAAGCAGGGTATAGAAATAATAAGTAAAGCCCATCGTCAAGATTAGAAAGATGCACACCGTAAGCTGTGAAACATACGACCCCTATTTTTTCGTGTCTTTCGTGCTTTTCGTGGACAATGCGTAACATCAATTAATATGACAGCTCTTTTATTGCTAGACTTTTACGCAACGACCGGCTTCAGCATCGACGTTTTCCCCACCATAATATCCACCGCTTTTAGCAATCTTT
>DAINRH010000030.1:0-27368 GCA_036741905.1 Methylobacter sp.
CGGCGCCATGTACGGCCCCATCATGCCGGTGATGAAAAACATCGGCAGGAACGATACGATTACGGTGAACGTCGCCAGGATAGTCGGCGGCCTGACTTCATCGACTGCCGTCAACAGCGCATCCAGCGGCGATTCTTTGCGTAATTTGTAGTGACGGTGGATGTTTTCGACATCGACAATCGGATCGTCAACCAGCAAGCCCAACGATAAAATCAACGCAAACAAGGTAACGCGATTGATCGTGTAACCGGAGATATAATCCAGCAATAAGGTTAGCGCCAAGGTCATCGGCACGGCGATGGATACGATAAACGACTCTTTCAGCCCCAGCGAGAAGGCCAGCAGCACCACGATAATCACAATCGCAAAACTCAAATGCTTAACCAGCTCGTTGACTTTGTGGTTAGCGGTTTCGCCGTAATCGCGGGTAATCGTCAGCAAAACATCTTCGGGAACCAATGTACCGTGCAACTTTTCTGCGGTGGCGATAACGGCTTCGGCGACGTTGACCGCATTGCTGCCTTTACGCTTGGCAACGGCAATGGTGACCATCTGCCGCTCTTGCCCGACTTGCGGCTTGTTGCCGGTGGCGTGGCCTATCGTCGGCATCTCGTCAACCGCAGGGCCGAAACCGATACGCGTGTAATGATCGACATCGGCCGGGCCGTCTTCGATCCGCGCCACATCGCGCAGGTAAACAGGCCGTCCTGCAACGCTCTTAATGACGGTCGCGCCGACTTCGTCCGACGACTCGAAATGCGGCCCGGCTTCGAGCAAGATTTCACGGTTGCCGCGTTCGATGTTGCCGACTTGCAGATTTACGTTGGCATTAGCCAGCGCTTGGGTGATTTCAAGCAAAGTGACGCCGTGCGCGGCCAATGCGGCAGGATTGGCATAAATCGATACCCGACGCTGTTCGCCGCCGACCACCCAGCTTTTACCGACATCGCCGACGCTTCTCAGGGAAATAATCAGCTCGTCGGCAATACGCCGCAAGGCCATCGAATCGTAATTATCATTCTGCGCGGAAAGCGTCAGTAACACGATAGGCACGTTATCGATTTCGACCGGGGACACTTTCCAGTGCGTAACGCCCGGAGGAATCAGGTTCTGGTTGGACATCAGCCTGTCCCAGGTCTTGACCAAACTGTCTTCAAAAGACTGGCCGACCAAATACCGCACGGTCACAATCGCCGCGCCTGGCCTGGAGATCGAATATACATATTCGACGCCTTCAATTTGCTTAAGCAAAACCTCCAGCGGCGTGGCGACCAGCTTTTCGACTTCTTCGCTGGAAGCGCCCGGAAACTCGACCAGCACATCCATCACCGGCACCACAATCTGCGGGTCTTCTTCGCGAGGCGTCAGGATTAGCGCCGCGGCTCCCGCCAACAGCGAAATAATCAGGAACAGGATGGACAGCTGCGAGGTGGTAAAAATTTCGACAATCTTGGTCGTCAAGCCGCGCTTGGGGATTGGGTTGTGCAACTCGTCCATTATTGCGCCTGCTGCGGATTAGTTATGACGATTTCGCCGGCATGCAGGCCGGAAATGACTTCAATTTGCTCGCCGAATGTTTTGCCTGTTCTGATATGGCGCATCAACTGTCGGCCTGCTGACAATACCTTGACGACTTCCAGTTGACCGATATGTTGCACGGCACGGACGGGGATCAATAAGGCCTCGTGCTTGTCGCAGGCTTGTTCCAGCCAGCCGAAATATCCGGGTTGCAAGCCGGTCATTGCAGGCAGTGCGATTTTAATCAGCTGGGTTCGGGTTTGCGGGTCGACTTCGGGGCTGATCCCGTCAATTTGCGCGCTGGTTGTTTGTCTCAGGGTGTCAATGCGCACGTTGACGTTCATGCCGATGCTGTAGCGTCCGGCACAGGTGCTCGGTACGTCGGCTTCAAGCCTTAATCCTTGCGGGGTTTGCAAAGATACAATGGCTACGCCGGGCAAGCCCATATCGCCGGGTTCTTTAAGACGCTTAACAACGGTGCCGTCGAAAGGGGCGACTAGCAGCGTATCAGCCAGATGGGAGCGGATTTCCGTTACAGAGCTTGCGGCCTGACTTGCACCGGCTTGAGCCTCTTTAGCCCTGGCGACGACGGCATCAAAATTTTCGCGGGTCGCCGCTTCTTTACCGTACAAGCTGCGGGTTCGCTGCTCATCCGCTTGGGCCCGGCTTGCTTGGGCATTGGCACCGGCAAGGACGGCTAGGGCTGCATTTTCCTGAGCTTTAATATCACGCTCGTCCAGACGGGCGATAACATCGCCCTTTTTGACTTTGTCACCTGAGTTAACCTTAATCTCGATAATTCTAGCCGTCATTCTAGGAGCAATATTGGCCACGGTTCTCGACTTTACCGTGCCGGGCCAGCTAAGAATATCGTCAACCTGCTTTTTTTCGACAACCGCCGTGTTGCTTTGCTGCGCGTTTGCATCGTCGGGCAATGGGCTTAATCCGGGCGACACTTTGCTGACAAAACTGCCTTGCATATAAAGCAGCAACAGGATCAAGGCTAAAACGGCAGCGGAAATAGTGACGATTTTATTGATATTTTTGGGTTCGGTTGCTGACATAAGATTCTCTTTATCTTTATCGTTCCCACGCTCCAGCGTGGGAATGCAGTGGTAGACGCTCCAGCGTCCCGCAACGCTGGAGCGTTGCAGACTGAATTCCCACGCGGAGCGTGGGAACTATTAATTGTTATTTACTTCCAGTCGCCGACCGCTTTTTTCAATGCGGCTTCGGCACTCAAGGCATCGTAATGCGCTGCAATCGTGTTGGAATGGGCTTTATTCCTAGCTACTTCCACTTCGATATAACGAGTGACCGTCACTGTTTCCGCCCGTCGTTGTTCATTAACCAGCCTCAATGCTTCGTCGGCAGCGGCCACCGAGGCTTCGGTGACGCGTATACGAGCCAGAGCTTCTTCCAACTTCAGGGAAGCAACTTTCACTTCCTGTTCGATAGTCAGCTTGGTTTTTCGTTCCGTTTCCCGCGCTTCGGCAGCTTTTCGCTCCGCAGCACTGACGCGGTTTTTGGTTTCCAATCCGGAAAACAAATCCATTTCGACGCTGACTCCGGCGGTGACATTATCTTTGCTGCTTGAAAATCCGGGGGATTGGCTATTTTGACCGTAACTGACGTAAGCATCGGCTTTCGGTAAATAAGCGCCTTGTTCGCTTTTGACACGGCTCTGACTGATTTCCACCTGATTGGCGGCCGCTTTAATTTCCGGGCGTTGCGTCATCGCAAGCTCGAGCAAGTCGTTAAACGATGCAGTTAACGTGGGTTCGGGCAACATCGAAGATGCCGGCGCGACAGTAAACGCTTGATCCGCCGATAGGCCGAGCAAAATAGCTATGCCGGTTTTGGCCAACTCGATGCCGTTGGCGGCCCTGATTTGGGCTTCCTGCGCTTCAGCCGATTTTACTTCCAACGATAAAACATCGGATTTAAGCACGGTTCCGGCTTCATACCTCAGTTTCGTTTGCTTCAATTCGTCGGCAATGGCCGAAATAGAATCCTGCGCGACTTTATGCGCTTCCTGCGCGGCCAAATAGGCATAATACGAAGCGGTGACGGCTTCAATTAAGGCATTGCGGACGGTTGAGCGTTCGAACTCCGCCGCGCTGATGCCTAATTCCGCCGCTTTGCTGTTTTGGTAATCCTGTCCGCCGCGGAATAGGGACAGCTTGCCTATGATTTCAGGACGAAAGTTTTGCCGATAACCGGGATTGTTGATGTTGTTGATCGAGTTGGCATCGAAATCCCGTTGCGCCACAATCATCGAGAAGACTTGCGCGGGATTGTTGGAATGATCGTAGCCGACCTTGGCGGTGACTTGCGGGTAAAACGCGGACAGCGCGATGCCTAATTGGGCTTCGGCTTGGCTGATGCGTTCCGTGGCAATTTGCAGATCGGGATTGTTGATTAATGCGTGATCAATAGCTTGATCCAAGGTAAAGGACTGGACGATTGATTTTTCCGGCGCGGCTTTATCGGCAGGATTTTTGGAAATATGATCCGCTACGGCTACTCCGTTCGATACCATAAGTATCGGCAATAGAGTTAAGGCTATTTTGCGTTTTATTGTTTTAAGCATCATCTTCACGTACCTGTTAAGAATATGGCAAAAATCTTTCAACCTTGCGCTGCTACGCGCTCGTGTTTATACACAACGCAGCCCAAAAATCGTCATCGCCAGTTAGACCTTCCAGGTTTTTAAAACCTGGAAGGTCTGTCTATCGGCCTATTTCTCGCCTAACGCCATGTAAGAGACTATCGGAATGACGACAGACTCCCAAGATTTATGTATTAAGACGAGCGCTGCGCGTAGGAACGAGAAATCAAAACGCACTGCCCGACTTAAAACCCAACTTCTTCAATATGATTGCCATCGGACAAAATCCTGTAAACGCCGATTGCAACAAATTAGCGCCGACAAAAGCGGTGAACCATAGCCATAGTTCAGAATGGTAATGCGCCAATAACAGACTGATCAAAATAAAGCTGCCGGCAACGGCAAAAACTATGCGATCAATAGTCATTTTACTTACCTTTTAACCGGACTACGCCTATCAATTTGAGCATCAACCGTTCATAAAAAGGTTCGCTGATGCCTTTTCGTATCTTACGCATGAAATATTTCTCGAAACCTATTTTAGCCAGATGCACCCATTTACCTTCCGCTGACCAAGTCACATTGCGCGGCGGAATTTGCGGCTTAGCTAAAAACGCCACGCCGGAATCGCCAAAATCGGCCAGACATAAGGCATTCAAGGTGGCTCTGTGGGTCGGTTCCTTGCCGGCCAATTCATCGGCAATATTATGCGCAGTCGCGGTTACCATCGACTCGATCATATAGCCGGTTTTCGGCGCGCCGACCGGCACCGGCGTCGGTTCAATCGGCGGAATCGCAATACAAACGCCGACGGAATAGATATTTTTAAACGTCTTGTTACGTTGATGTTCGTCCACCAAAACAAAGCCGCGCGGGTTAACCAAGCCTTCAACGCCGACATTGCGCACCGCGTCGACGCCGGTAAAAGCAGGCAGCATCATCGAATGCTTAAAGGGCAGCTCATGTTTTTTCTTGTCTTTGCCGTCGTCATCGACTTCAGTGACAAACATCATGCTCGGTTCGATTTTGTCGACTTTGGCATTGGTTATCCATTTGACGGTCTTGTCGCGCAAAGCGCTTTCCAGCATACCTTTGGTATCGCCGACGCCGCCCAAGCCCAAATGCCCGATATAAGGTTCCGCGGTAACGAAAGTCATCGGCACTTTGTCGCGAATTTGCCTTTTGCGTAATTCCGTTTCAAGAATCATTAAATATTCATAGGCGGGACCGTAACAGGATGCGCCCTGAACCGCGCCGATAACAATCGGACCGGGATCTTCCATGAATTTATCCCAATCTTTTACCGCAACTTCGGCATGATCGACATGACAAACCGATGAGGTATAACCCTCAGGCCCTAAACCGGGAACTTCATCGAAAGCCAGACGCGGCCCGGTGGCAATAACCAGAAAGTCGTAAGCAACGGCTGAGCCGTCATCCAGCAGCACCTGATTATTAACCGGGTCAACTTTTGCTGCGGCTTTTTGAATGAATTCGATGCCTTTCTTCTTAAAAACCGGGGCTAATTCAATCTTCAACTCTTCAGGCGTTCGCCATTTGGGCGGGACCCAGGGGTTTGACGGAACAAAATGAAACGTCGGGCTATCGGAAATCACGATCACATCATGATTCTTCCCTACCGTTTCCTTCATTTCATAAGCCATTGGCACGCCGCCAATGCCTGCACCTAGAATTACAATACGAGCCATGATATTTTCCTCACTGAGTTATTATTGCGTGCCTTACATTTTTTCAATTAGCCTTAAGCTAAATGAAATCCCCGTTAAAGTGAACCGGTACCAACACTGAAAAAAACACCTATAGCCGATCAGCCAACAGCACCGAAAAACTTAAAATAAACTAGTATATTAGAAAGCATTAATAGACAATAACATGGTTCGTTCTTAACGCACAAGGCTAATTGTTAGATTAGACTCGACTTGGACGATAGTTATCTTACTAAATGTATGGTTTAATTCTAAGAAACATTTAGATACTTTATATTCAATGTCATTTATCACAAGTTCCGGTCTACAGGACTGCAACCGATAGGAGAAATTTATGATTTCAGAGGCCGTGGTTGATTTATCGCGCTGGCAGTTTGCAGCAACTTCGCTATACCATTTTCTATTCGTTCCGTTGACATTGGGTTTATCGTTCTTGCTGGCGATCATGGAATCGACCTATGTGATGACCGGCAAGGAAATCTACAAGGATATGACCCAGTTCTGGGGGAAACTGTTCGGCATCAATTTCGCGCTGGGCGTCACCACCGGTTTGACGATGGAATTCCAATTCGGCATGAACTGGTCGTACTTCTCGCATTATGTCGGCGATATTTTCGGCGCGCCGCTTGCCATCGAAGGCTTGATGGCGTTTTTCCTGGAATCCACCTTTGTCGGCCTGTTTTTCTTCGGCTGGGATAAGCTGGGCAAAGGGCAACATTTGCTGGTGACCTGGCTGGTTGCGTTAGGCACCAACTTATCCGCATTGTGGATTCTGGTCGCTAACGGCTGGATGCAATTTCCCGCCGGAGCCGAGTTTAATTATGAAACCATGCGCATGGAGATCACCAGCTTTAGCGATCTGTTATTTAACCCGGCCGCCCAGGTTAAATTTGTCCATACCGTTGCCGCCGGTTACACCACGGCTTCCGTTTTCGTGTTGGGCATCAGCGCTTATTACATGCTGAAAGGCCGCGATGCGGCTTTTGCGCAACGCTCTTACACCATCGCCGCCGGTTTCGGGTTGGCTGCGATCCTGTCGGTCATAGTGTTAGGCGATGAAAGCGGCTATACCGCAGGCGAAGTACAAAAAACCAAACTGGCCGCTATTGAAGCCGAATGGCATACCGAACCGGCCCCCGCAGCATTTACGGTTATCGGCATACCGAATCAGGAGACTATGGAAACGTATTACGCGATCAAAATTCCCTGGGTCTTGGGCTTGATCGGTACGCGTTCCATCGATGAACCGATTACCGGTTTATCGGAAATTCTGGAAAAAAACCGCTTGCGTATTCGTAGCGGCATGAAGGCTTACGCGCTGTTGCAAACGTTAAGGGCGGGCAGCAAAGACGCCAATGTTCGTGCCGAGTTCGACCGCTACAAGCAGGATCTGGGCTATGGCCTGTTGCTTAAACGCTATACCGAAAACGTAGTCGATGCGACCGACCAGCAAATAGAATTGGCAACGCAATACTCAATTCCCAGAGTCGTACCGTTATTCTGGACTTTCCGGATCATGGTCGCTTGCGGCTTTATCATGTTGGCGATATTTATTTTTGCGGTGATAGCCAGCTCGGTTCGTAAATGTCGGCAAAACTGGTTGTTGCGCGCAAGCCTTTATATGATGCCTTTACCCTGGATTGCCTCTGAATTGGGCTGGTTTGTGGCCGAGTTCGGTCGCCAACCGTGGACTATTGCGGAGATTCTACCGACATTCTTAAGCGCATCATCCTTAACCGAACTGGACATATACCTGAGCTTGGCAGGCTATATCGGCTTATATACGGTATTTTTAATCATCGAAATGTTCTTGATGCTTAAGTTCATCAAATTAGGCCCAAGCAGCCTGCATAAAGGCCGTTACCATTTTGAAATCGCCACAGGAGCATCACTATGATTTTCGACTATGAAACCCTGCGCCTAATCTGGTGGGCTTTATTAGGCGCCTTATTGATCGGCTTTGCCATTACCGACGGCTTTGACCTGGGCGTGGCGGTCCTGTTACCCTTTTTAGGCAAAAACGACAGCGAACGCCGCGTGATTATCAATTCCATCGGCGCGACTTGGGAAGGCAACCAGGTTTGGCTGGTAACCGGCGGCGGCGCACTGTTTGCTGCTTGGCCGCTCGCCTATTCCGTGGCGTTTTCGGGATTTTATTTCGCCTTGCTGCTGACCTTGTTCGCGTTATTCTTAAGGCCGATAGGCTTCGATTACCGCAGCAAACTGCCCAGCCCAAAATGGCGCAGCAACTGGGATATTGCGTTGTTTATCGGCGGATTCGTACCGGCGTTGATTTTCGGCGTCGCGTTCGGCAACTTGTTGCAAGGCGTACCGTTCCACTTCGATAACGATATGCGTATCTTTTATACCGGTTCGTTCTGGGCCTTATTAAACCCTTTCGCCTTGGCCGCCGGATTGGTGAGCTTATCGATGCTGGTTATGCACGGCGCGGTCTATTTACAGCTAAAAACCGAGGGCGACATTAACCGGCGCAGTAAAAAAGTAGTCACTGTTTCTGCAATCGTAACCTTAGTCATTTTTGCGGTCGCGGGCGTCTGGGTTGCCAATATTGACGGCTACCATATCATCACTGAAATTCTCCCTAACGCGCCATCCAACCCGTTAGCCAAAATAGTGTCCAAAGAGCCGGGATTATGGCTGGATAACTATGCGCATTATCCGGTGTTATGGATTATTCCGGCACTGGCTTTTATCGCCGGAGCGGCGACCATCGTGCTGTCAAAAGCCGACCGCGCAGGTCTGGCATTTATAACCAGTTCATTAGTATTGGCTTCGGTTATTTTAACCGCGGGCGTATCGATGTTCCCGTTCCTGATCCCGTCAAGCTCGGCCTTGAACAGTTCGTTGACCGTATGGGATGCCAGCTCCAGCCTTACCACCTTGAAAATCATGTTCGGGGTAACAGTGGTTTTTTTACCCATCGTAGTCGCTTACACTGCTTGGGTGTTCCGTGTGTTGCGCGGCAAAGTCACGCTGGAACACATTCAACAAAACGATCATACGGCTTATTAGGAGATTGCTATGTGGTATTTCACCTGGATACTCGGATTATTACTGGCCTGCTCATTAGGCATTATCAACGTGCTGCGACTGGAAGCTCAGGAAACATGGGACAGGGAACATATCCCGCTGGACCCGTTAACCCAGCTAATGACCAAGGACACGATGCTGGGCCGGTTAAAGGAAAAAGTCGAAAACTCCAAACGCAACGGCTTTCCTTTTTCGGTGCTTTTTATCAGCCTGAAGGATTTTAAAACCCGGCATGACGACCTGCCCGACTACGAAATGGATGCGATATTGCGCGGCGTGGCCGATTGCTTCAAGAGCGACATCAGGGCCGGCGTCGATATTGCGGCGAGAATCGGCGAGCAGGACTTCCTGATCGCGCTGCCGGGTTCGCCGTTGAAAAAAGCCGAACGGCTTGCCGGGCAGATTAAAAACGGAATTTCACAGCAGGTTAAAGCCCCCGGCTTGATGGTCGAAGCGTCGGTAGGCTTTGCCGAATACGCGGCCCGCCCTGTCGATGGCGAATTCGCGGCAACAGCCAATGAAGTCGATAACTTGATAAATGCCGCCGTTGCCAAGAGCGCTTGATAAACCGTAGGGTGCATTGCGCGCACCGTTTCAGACGTGGGAGCTGGCGGTGTCGATTAAGGTGGTTCGGGATCGACTTCTCAAACAAGACAAGGGGGATCGGGCTTTTGTCGACCTGTTGCTGATGGCAAGGTCACTCGGTGACTGCGGCCTGGAAACACCGGAAGTGGCCTGTGACCTGACCTTGCAGACGGGCGTTATCAGCGCCGCGATTGTGCTCAATGAAATGCGCCGGTTAACCGATGCCGCAAAGCCTAAGGCGTTGAAGGATCTGCCTCTGTCGACACCGACACCGACACTGACGGTGGAGCCGGTGGCTGATTGCAGCCGCTACGATACTTTACGGAGCTCACGCCATGTCCATTGATCGTACCGCTCGACTGAAAAACCTGCGCCTTTACGGCATGGCCGCGGCCTGGAGCGATTGGCAGGCCGAATACGCCCTCCAGCAAAAGCCGGTGATGCCGGAAGTCTGGCTGGATCGCCTGATTGAAGCGGAACAGGTCGACCGGCAGGCACGTAGTTTAAGCTATCAACTCAAAGCCGCACGCTTCCCATTACTGAATGAACAACGAAACCTATACAAGGCAAAACGGGATTTTGCCCGTAGCCGTTACGATTACCTGGTCAACAGTATCAAATTAAAACAAGCGTCCAGCAGTCTTGGTCAGGCCGATCTTGATCAAATTAACCGGTTGTTGGCGGGGAATCGGTAAGTAATAACGCTTGCCTTCATGCAATCGCTGATTTGGCTGATAAGCGCGGATAAAATGAAATTTGTCTAATCCTTGTTCTGATAAGCACTTGTTTTTTTAACCCATACCTTACAAAATGCCCATGCAACTCATTCGCTGCACCAAAAAACTCCAAAAAGAAATGGGACTGAAAAACGATGCTTTAGTTCAGGAAGAATCCATGCCATCGTTGTTAGGCTCATGGCATGCCAACCTGATACTTACCGACCGGAGCAAATGTGTTTTATTTGTCAACGATAAAACGTTGTTCAACTTCTTGATACCGGATGTCCACAAAGAGCAATTCCGCCAGCTCGATAAGTTATTCAGGGATTTTCTGCAATGCATACTGGCTGAAGAAGGTTTTGACCCAACAACCACCGATAAAATCCTGCAAGAATACACAGAAATCGGCTTTGCCAATACCAACAACAAAAGCGTGTTGGGTTCGATGAATGACTTGGCTAAGCACTATCAATACTATGTTGAGGAGGCGGGTGGTGTTCATAGCTGTATGGTTCCGCAAATCATCCATCGACTTAATACCATGCCGATGGGAGCGATAGGCTATCGTTTTTCGGTTGACGCTTTGCGAGAATTGTATGTTGATGCAAGAATTTGTCAGAATGAGGCGTGAGTTTATGCTCCTATCTGAGTTTTTTAATTAATTCTGACGATATTTCATTCTCTTCAATTTCAAAACCATGATAAATATTTTTATTAGGGTGAGTTAGTTTGAATCGATAGAATTTCTTTCGTTTTTCATGATAAGCCCAACGGTCATTATTTTCTTTTATGGACGTGAGTAAAAGATCTTGAGCTTCCTCATCATTAAGCGGCATTGCTGCCACTTGCTCCTTGCGAACATTATCATAATATGGTTCTTTGCGATGTTTGCCGTTGGTTTCATAGCGAGGTAATAGCGGTTTAAGGGAATCAAGATGATGGGCATTTTTAACGGTGAATACTGTAAGCCCCTCTTGCAATACATTGTATTCCGTCATCTTACTCAATGAACATCCTCCGAAACTAAGCCATTTAGCCTCTTGAATAACTTCATCATTACTGATTAAACCTTCGACTAGATCAGGACAAGACAGTGAGCTAACAGTCGTTTGGGTTGTAATAGACGAAACTTCTTTTGCTTTGTTCTTTGTATACAAAAACCATAATCTTTTTACATCCTGCTCATCTCTTGGCAGACTAACGATTGAGGATTGTAAATCCTTACCAGTAATGAACTGTCTATTTTCAATACTGGAATCAAAGATCAACCTAGCTCTTTCCTTATTAATAGCGGGCAGCAAGTATTCAAAACACTTAACCAACGCATTCATTAAATCCAAGATTTCAGCCACTGAATAACACTGTTCGTTGACAGACAAAGGATTGATATAAAAATCGGTCATGTTGTACACAATCTAAAGTTTAGAAAGGTCGTTTTCGATCTGGTCGAAAAATCCTTCCGGCCATCGGTCTAATCGGCCATTCTCCTGAATACGAATCGGAATAACCGTTGCAAAATTGTCGTCTATGGGCGGCTTGAAAAAATTAATATAAACTTGGTTTGCTGGAATAAAGCCATTTTTAACCGCGAGACGTATGCCATTAATGACGTGATCACTATGCGTTTCCAGAAAGATTTGTCTACCGGTAGCGGCCATCATGGCAAGAAAAACCCCGATACGCGACTGGCTGAAAGGATGCAAATGAGCTTCCGGATTTTCTACCAGTAATAATCCCCCCCGTCGCAAAGCCAAAGCCGCAGTAATGATAGGGAGCGTATAAGTCAAACCGAAGCCGATATGTGTCGCACGAACGGATGTTTTAGTTTTTAATGGGTCGCGAATAAACCGTAGCGTTGCCAAATCGGTCTGGTGATGCTCAGTTGCTTTAAACTCACTCCCCGGCAATATCCAACCCAACATTTTATTGCACACCAAGTCGAGCCGACCTTGCGTATCAATCAAGTCTTGCATCAAATCCAAACTATCCAGCTTCTCTGGAGCAGAGGCAAGACTACGCGCCAATGCCTCATCCCAGCCATTAACTTTTATCTCATTCGAAGAAGCTCTATCCAAAATCGCAGCCGTAAATTCACCTTGCATACCCACCAATCCGCCTAAATGCAGTTCATCCGACGGTAACGGATTACTAACGCGCGGCCCTACCCTTTCAGCATTCAAATAAGCAAAGCCATTGCTACGATCATAAAGTTCAGGAAGTAATTGCTTTTCTGTCTGAGTTTTCAAAAATCGAGCTTGAAATTCATCTCGGTTAAGAATGAATAAAAACTCAGTGTTTATGCCATTTTCTTGCAATTCAAACTTGATTTGATGTTCAGCAGCCGGATGTAGAATATCCAGGGCTGTACCCGCTTCATAGAGTGAACCGGATAAATGTAGACCATCAACCTTGCCATTTTTATCCGCAGACTGTCTCAATAAAAGTAATGCTTGTAATACGCTGGATTTACCCGATGCGTTAGGGCCGACTAAAACATTCAGGCTATTCGCATTAAAGTTTACGTCTTTAAGGCATTTATAGCCGTCGATCAAAATGCACTCAATCATTGGCATGTTTTTTTAAGTAACTTATCAATTTCAGAAAAGCGAGTAGAGACCGCCCAAGAGCTACTAGTACCCGAACTAATTGATCGAGAAAAAATTTGCGAAGGAGCAAGCAATTTAAGGAAAGCATCAATAATTCGGTCCTTATTAGCCTTTAATATATTTTGTTCATAGTTGCGAACACTCACTGTCCACACTTCGAATAAGGCTTTATTCAATGGAGAACGTCGACCGCCTATTTCGGTAAATTTACGAAAAGCGTAACGACCAAAGATCGTTCGTACCTTTTTTAAAGACTCAATAAATTCTTGTTCCATTTTTCTTAATTTAGCATCAGATAGTCCGTTAAGTTCGTCCATTGCATGCAGTAGAAACTTATCTAATTCGTTAAAATCTTTATAGGCACCAACACCCAAGTGCATAAAGGCCAAAGCCCGTAAAATCAATTCGCGATCACTCATGCGCAGACTCTCAACCACACCATCTGTTGCTGTTCGGAAATCATCGTTTTTAGCCAAGCGTGCCAATAGCTCCGTAGATTTTCCTTGACTTAAAGCATGACGAATTTCTTGGGGTGTTAATTGCATTCCGCCGGTATTCACCCGTGAGAATATAGTGTACTTAGCTTCAACAGGCGTACCCGGCATCAAGTTATAAAATAACAATGGCGTATCATCTTCAATAAGTACCTTATACTGAGGAGGTAAGTCTTCAAATTTTTTCCCTTCAAGATCGGTCAAAAACTGAAGTTTTGAAAGTTTAAACGCCTGCTCCCGGCAATACCGATACATAGTGCTTAAACGTTGTAACCCATCTACGACATTCCAAGAAGTTGAATCTGTCGCATCAATATAAAAAGCAGGCAAAGGAATACGAATCAATATGGACTCTATCAGGCGACTTTGCTTTTCTTCATTCCAAACAAATGCCCGTTGAAAATCAGGATTTAATTTGATTTCATTTTTTTCAATTTTACGTAAGGCTTGGAACACACTAAGGTGCTTGGTTTCCATTTGTAATTTAGCGACATCATAAGGATGCTTAGGTTTGTCGTCACTACTAATATCTTCCCCTTCGACATCCAACTCATTGCCTTGCTCATCCAGCCATAATGCACCAGAATCAGTCAGACTTAGGCTTTCACCAGTCAGTGCTACCCAGTTTTTTTTCTTAACGAAATCTAATACAGGATCAAAGCTGTCATCCGATTCTAACTTGCGACTTACCAGTTCTTTGAGCTTGTCATAGCTCAAAGAAGTGTGATTACGAAGGGCTCGCATAAAAACAGCAGCATCACCATCGACAACGACTATATTTGATTTTGATTTGTGGTTCATGGGCTATCAAATTTCTAAAGATTTATGTAAAACATGATATTTCTTAATCGATATTTGAAGGCAAGCTCAACATTATTGAGCTACCGTATCAGAACATTCGTCTTGTTCAAAGTACTTAGAGTCGGCTCACCTCTGATTTAGGCCATAGTATACCGTTCTGGAGCGCATAACGTCCCTTTACGTTTCAAAACTATCACTCTGCAAAGTAGAGTGTTTATGAACTTCCATACAGATCATAGGAATCCTGTACTCAGCTATTGGCCAGCTACCCAAAGTAATCATTTGCCATCTCCTACAGCCCATCACTCAGCCCGTAATGCCTCCAATGGCTCCAATCGCGCAGCTTTCATTGCCGGCGCAACTCCGGCAGCTATGCCGATCAGCAATGAGACCACAAAGGCCGCGACGATATAAGCCCAGGCCAGTTCCACCGGCAAAGCGGGAATCGCGGCGTCAAGTATCCGGACGATGGTTATGCCCAGCAACACGCCGCACAGTCCGCCTGCGGCGCTTAGCGCCAGGGCCTCGCACAGGAACAACTGAAAGATGGTTCTGCGTTCTGCGCCTACCGCCCGCAGCAGGCCGATTTCTGAAATTCTCTCGGAAACGGCGATGGTCATGATGGTTAAGATGCCTACCGAGCCGACCAGTAAGGAAATACTGCCCAACGCCGCGACCGCCAGGGTCAGGATGTTCAGGATCGAATCCATGCTTTTGAGCATCTGGTTCTGGGTGACGATGGTGAAATCTTCGCTGCCGTGCCGGGCAATCAGGTTTCGTTTGATGGCTTTTTCTACGCCGCTAATCACGGCATTGCTTTTATAGAGCAGATGAATTTCCATCAGGCTTTCCCGGTCGAACAACTCCAGCGCCTTGGCGGCCGGGATGTAGATGGTATCGTCCATGTCGAAGCCGATCATCTGGCCTTTCTTTTCCATCACCCCGACGACCCGAAAACGGTCGCTGCCTATCCTGACGCGCTGGCCTAGCGGACTGGCGGCGCCGAACAGTTCGCTCGCCAATTTATTGCCCAGCACCGCAAAGGCGCGCGGATTGCTGGCTTCTTCCGGCAAAAACCGCCCGTTGACGACCTTGATTCTCCATATCTGCGCCGCCGCTGCACCGACTCCCAACACATTGGTGCGCCGCTGTTTCCCCTCTGCTTCGACACGCGCGTTGCCTTGCACCATCGGCGATGCGGCAATGATATTTTCCACTTTGCTTAAGCTGACCACATCGGCTATGACCAGCGGCCTAACCGTGCTGATCGATGCGCCCGACACGCCGAAGGTGGTGGTTTTGCCGGGATGAACGCCGATCAGGTTGGTGCCGAATTCGGTGAATTCGGCCAGCACAAAGGTATGAATGCCCCGACCTATCGAGGTTAATACGACCACCGCCGCGATGCCGATAATCAGCCCCAACGCAGTCAGCGCCGAACGCAGTTTGTGGCTGATAACCGTACGGTATGATAATGCGATGAGGTCGGCGTAGTGCATCGTTTACCGCTTCGCCAAGGCGGCGACAGGATCGAGATTGGCGGCTTTTCTGGCCGGTAATACGCCGAACACCAAACCGGTAAACAACGACACCAGCAATGCGGCCAGCAACGCCCAGACCGGCAGCTGTATCGGAAAATCCGGGTATAAAGCCTGTAAAACGCCCAAGGTTGCGTAACCCAGCATTACCCCCAATAGCGCGCCTGCCAGCGACAACATGGCCGCTTCGGTCAAAAACAGCCACAACAATTGCCGCTTGGTCGCGCCTAATGCTTTCAGCAAACCGATCTCGGAGGTGCGTTGGGTGACGCTGACCAGCATCACATTCATCACCAACACGCCGGCCACCGCCAGACTGATGCCGGCAATGCCGGCTACGGTCAATGTCAATGCGGTCAATATTTTATCGAAGGTGTTGACCACGCTGTCCTGGGTAATCAGCGTCACGTCGTCTTCGCCTTCGTGGCGAGCCTTGATGATGGCCCTGATTTCGTCAACCGCCTTGTACATATCCGGCTTGGATTTGCTTTCAACCAGCACCCGGAATAAGGAATGGGTATCGAACAAAGCCTGCGCCGAAGCCACCGGAATAATCACGATTTCGTCAAAATCGATACCGACCGATTGCCCTTCCGACGACAGCACGCCGATCACCCTAAAACGCCGGTCATTGATGCGCAGCCACTGCCCCAGCGCCGGTTTATTAGCGAACAGTTCATTGCGCAGGGTTTGACCGAGCACGCAAACAGACTCGGCTTTATCCAGCTCGGTTTGGGGCAGGAAACTGCCTTGCGCCACGGTCAAACGGCGCACCCGTTTTAATGCCTGGGTCGAACCCAGTACATTGGTTTCCCTCTCCAAACCCAACGATGAAACCGGCGCGGAGCCGATAGTCAACGGCGCGACAGCGGCAATATGACGACTGCGCAATAAGGCTTCGGCATCGTCGAGCGTTAGATCGCGGGGCGTTTCGCCGAATAGCGGCGGCTGTCCGCCCGTCGTTTCGGTGCGCCCCGGCAATACGATAACCAGGTTTGTGCCCAAGGCTTCAAACTCGTTAACCACATAACGGCGGGCGCTGTCGCCCAAAGCCGTTAACACCGAAACCGAAGCGATGCCGATGCTCATTGCCAGGATAATCAACGCCGCGCGTAAGCGCTGGGTGCCGATTGCGGCTAAGGATTGGATTAATGTGTCTTTAATGAACATGGGCTCAGCACTTCTATACGCGCAGATTTAATTAATTCACCACGAAGACACGAAGAACACGAAGTTTTTTAGCTATACTCGACACGGGCACGGATTGCGGCTTTTATCCCCCTTTCCCTTCGGGAGAGGGCTGGGGTGAGGGAGTTCAAAAATGCGCAATTCATGACCGTTTGCAGTATAAACTTCGTGTTCTTTGTATCTCGGCAATTGCTCCTGCATTGCTCTACCTCCTGCATCCATGCAAGTCGTTCGTGGTGGGCTTTTATAGACTCACCCTATCTGCCTCGACAATGCGAATTTTCCACCGCGCCCGATCACTCAGGTTACCCCTCGTTCCCACGTGCTACGTGGGAATGCAGTGCTGGACGCGCTGCGTCCCGTATACGCAGATGTTGCACATGACTCGCGGCGCAGCGCGCCTTAACTGCATTCCCACGCAGCGCGCGGGAACGAGGTAAAGCTTCGCGTTCTTCGTGTCTCGGCAATTGCTCCTGCATTGCTCTACCTCCTGCATCCATGCAAGTCGTTCGTGGTGGGCTTTTATAGACATCCTCTCATCACCCTATCTGCCCATCGACAATGCGGATTTTCCGCCGCGCCCGGTCGCCCAAATTCTGGTCATGGGTAATAATCACCAGCGTCACGCCCTGCCGGTTAAGACCTTCCAGCAACTCGATAATTTCCTTGCCGGACTTGCTGTCGAGATTGCCGGTCGGCTCGTCCGCCAATAAAATCTCCGGGCGCATAATCATGGCCCTGGCAATGGCGACGCGCTGCAACTGTCCGCCGGAAAGCTGATCCGGCCTGTGCCCTGCCCTGTCTTGCAGGCTGACCGACGCCAGCGCCGCCTGCACCCGTTGCTTGCGCTCCTTGCCCGGTACGCCGGCCAGTATCATCGGCATTTCAATATTTTCAGCCGCCGACAAACGCGGAATCAAATGAAAAAACTGGAATACAAAACCGATATTTTCACGGCGAACTTTAGCCAGTTCATCATCGCTAAGCTGGGTGACCGGCCGCTCATTTAACAGATAACGGCCCGAACTCGGCTGATCCAGCAAGGCGATCACATTCAATAAAGTCGATTTGCCGGAACCGGACGGCCCCATCACCGATACATATTCGCCTTTTTCAATGCTGATATTAATGTCGTTCAAGGCATGAACGGTTTGCTCGCCTACCTGAAAATAACGATGGATATGTTCCAGCCGTATCATTTTTTGACGCGGGCATAAGCGCCGGCAACCACGCCCTCCCGACCTACCGACAACACGACTTTATCGCCGACATTCAGGCCTGACAGCACTTCCACGGTGTTCCAGTTGACCAGTCCCGGTTTAAAGCTGCGCTCTTCCAGCAAGCCGTCCGGCCGCATCACCAAGACCCGGTTATTTTCCAATACCGCCTCGGCAGGCACCCTGAGCGCCTGAGGCTTACTGGCCAACAAGACTTCAATATCGGCGCTGTAACCGGGCAGCAAGCCCTTAAGGTCCTTCGGATCGGTTAATTTAACTTCAACCTCGACGGTGCGCGCCTGCTTTTCTTTTTCCAGCACATACGGGGCAATGCGGCTTACCGTGCCGGAACAGCGTTTTTCAGTAAAGGCATCCAGCGACACGCAAGCGCTCATGCCGGTTTTAATCTGCGGCGCATCCACTTCATCAATCGGCGCGGACACATACAAACAACTGACATCCAGTAAATCGATGGCGGGCAAAGTCGGAATGCCGGGCGGCGATGGCGTGATGAATTCCCCCAGCTCGGCATTGATTTCAGCCACGGTGCCGTCGAAAGGCGCGACAACCAGGGTGCGTTCGACAGCGGCCTGGGCTGCGTCGCGGTTGGCTTGGCTAACCGCGATAGACTCCAGGGCGGCGGTGCAGGATGCCCGCTTGGCGCGGGCGCCGGTCGCTTTGGTATCGACCTGTTCTTCGGAAATAATATGATTGAATTGCTGCAAACGTAGCGCGCGATCCGCCTCGCGTTCTGCGCCTGCGCCCAGCTGACAGGCCTGCTCGGCCGATGCCCGGTTGGCCCTGATTTGAGCGTCCTGCAATTTAACCTGGGCTTTCATGTCTTTATTCCATACTTCCAACAGCAGCTGATTTTGCTTGACGTTATCGCCTTCCTTGACGTGCAGTTCGGCAACCTGTCCGCCGGTTGCCGGCGCGAGGTAGGCGCGGCGGCAGGCTTTAACCGTGCCGACGCGGGTATTGGATACCGTCGACCTCACCTCGCCTTGTTCAAGCGCGATTATTTCGACATCGATAAATTTCGGCTGTTTGGTAAAAAAATAAATGGCACTAATCAAGGCAATGCCGATGATGAGTATGAATGTTTTTTTGCCCGGTAAAGTCATAAGTTGAGTAGCCAAAAGTCGTTTTGGAGCGCCTATTAAGCCTAATCATCAGTCCGAAGGTCAACTTAAAAACAACATTACCCGACAATCACCAGCCAATCGGTCAAATAAGTCATTTTTACCGACAGATTTTTCCCCAAGACTTTCAGCATATCGTCCGATTCGCGCAAATTGATACGGCCATTGATTTTTAAGGTTCGCAAGGCATCGTCCTTATAAACCACCGCACCGGTTCGATAGCGGCGGACCTGATTAATGACGCTTTCCAGGGACGCATTCTCAAACACCAGAAAACCGTTGATCCAGGAGGTGGCCAGCGCAGAATCCAATATCCGGACTTCGCCAAGACCTTCGGCGTCGATCGATACCGCCTCACGATCATGTAAAATCTGCGGCTGTTTCAACGCGCCCCGGTCGCTCACTTCAACCCGTCCGGACGCTACTTTGACCTCATCGCTCCGGCCCTGTTCATGGACGAAAAAACGGGTTCCGAGTACGCGGGTCGTCGAATGGTCGGCCTGGACAATAAACGGCCGGTTGGGGTCGGCTTTGACTTCGAAATAGACTTCGCCTTTCAGCAGCTCGACCCTGCGTTGCGGGCCTTCCATGCTGACCGCGATAGAACTGTCGGTATTGAGCATCGCGCTGGAACCGTCATCGAAATAAACGGTTTTGCGTTCGCCCACTCCGGTCGAATAGTCGCCTTGCATCAAAAGCGCAAGCTGATTGCCCAGCAGCAAGGTTAAAGCCAGACAGGCCGCCATCGCCAACGGTAATTTGAGATAAAGGGCCGCTGTTTTCCTGCCCGGTGCAATACGCTGTTGTTGGGCGGATTCGCCGAGCGCTTGCAATAGATCGGTATCGCCCCACAGCTTGCCGATTTCGTTAAAGGTTTCGCGGTGCAAATCGGCCTGATTCAGCCATAAAAGAAACGCCGCCTTTTCTTCGCTGGAGACATTGTCGGCGCGTAACCGTATAAACCAGGCAACCGCTTGCTCGTCAATATCATGATTAAGCTCGGATTCTAAACTGTTGGTCTCGTTTTCCTGTTTCATAGGCAACTACTCGGTTTCTTGATAAAAAGCTCCCCGTAGACAGGATAAGCGAGTCGCGTAAACGGCGATAATCCACGGTAATAAGCGCCAATAGCAGTCAAAACCGCTGAAGCGTTACGTTTCATAATGATTATTCTACCTAAAACCAATTGCTTATTATATTCCGCCCGGATTTTTTACTTAGGACTCCATCAATAATAACGTCCGCTTAGGGTTCCCAAGCTCTGCGCTCGTCGTTATACACAAGTCTCCGCTGGACGCCGTCGTTCTGGCAGGGATGCCGGAACCCAGGCACAGGGAGGTGACGCTTCGTATTACTCAAGTACCTGTAGAGTCACCAAGTACCGTCCATGGCACTGGATACCGGCATCCATGCCGGTATGACGCCCCTGAAACACACTGGTGTATAACGACGAGCGCAGAGCGTGGGAACGATGGGCTTATATTTCGGGACGTTATTACCGACCCTATCCTTAACTGATGTTACGCATGTACCTAATAAAAAAGCGTAGTCCACGAAAGGCGCAACAAGCACGAAAAAACCGGGTACAGGAACAATAAGCAAAGCCCATCGTAAGCCGGAAAACATACGGCCCTCTATTTTTTCGTGTCTTTCGTGCTTTTCGCGGACAGTGCGTAACCTCAGTTAATCATTAGGCTGTAACAATAACAGGTGTTCAGGCTTTCCGGCTGTCAGCGGCATCGATAAACCCTTGAGCCAGTAGTTCTGCTGATCCCGGTAATAAGGCGACAAGGGTTGGCCCGATTGGCCGCCGGGCATGTGCAGAATGGCGTCTTCAAAATGACCCGGCGAAACTACCAGCCGCTCGCTGGCCCCGAAACCCGGCCCCGCCGCGCGAACACAGAAACCGCAACCCGGCAAGGCCTCGCTCGGCATATCCAGTAAATCGCTCAGTATCGGCAAGGCCTTGGAAAACGGATGCGAGTGCTTGACCTTATTCTGTTCGCCCCAGTTCAATTCCATTAACGCCGCTTCCGGATGCCGGGCTTGCAGCTGCCGTATGCTGTGTTTCAACTGCCCCAGGATAAAATCGTCCCAGTTCAGGTAATGCGCCGCATCGGGCAATGCGCGCGGCGGCTTTTCGTTCAACAGGGCTTGCAACGGCGTATCGATATAAGTCCACGAATAGCTGAAATTTTTATCGGCGTCCCGGCCGGCCGACAAAAGCGGCGTAAATACCGCCTCGATCAATTGCTTGCGGAACTCGACCAGCAGGGCAAAACCCAGGCTGCCAACATCGGCCCGGCCGTTCCAGGCCAGCAAATAGTCGCGCACCTCGGCCAAATCCGGTTGCGCCGCAACCGCTTCCTTGGTCAGGCTATTCAAGGCCAACTGCTGATAGAACACATAAAACTCGCTTTCGGTATCGAGTTGCAAATCGAACATGGCCCATTCGCCAATCCTGGGCATTTGCGTCAGTTGTCGGGTGATCCTGTAAGCGCGGTAGCCGTTGCCGAACTGGTGGCCGATCACATACGGATAATTTTTGCCGAAACGGCGGTCGTTGGCCGATGCCAAAATGCCCTCGGGCGGGTCGATGACACGCGGCAAATCCCCAGGTTCCACATAACCGTTCCAGCCCACGCGGCCGTCCGCCCAGGAGCGACTGACCAAACCGTCATTGCCGAAGCGCTTGGGAATTTTGCCCATCAGCGTCCAGGCGATGCTGCCTTTGTCGTCGGCCAGCAAAATATTCAGCTGCGGACCGCCGCTGCTGTTGACTATATTTATCGCCTGCTCCAGGGTTTCGCCTTGTTCCAAATCGAACAAATTGAAGTTGAACGCATCGGCATCCAGCGCCGTCCAATGAATCGCCACCGGCTGATCCAGCAACGCTTGGTTGGCAACAGGCCCCCAGCGCGTCTGCCTGACCACAATCTGCTTGGCTGCACCGCCTTTGACGATTATGGTTTCCGGATACTCGTCGAAGCGCTGCCATTGCTCGCCTACCCGGTACTGCTCGGGATTGGCGGGATTGATCTCAAGCCGGACCAAATCCAGGAAATCGCCGGTAAGATTGGTCGCTCCCCAGGCGATATGCCGGTTGCTGCCGGCAATTAACAACGGCGTGCCGGGCAAAGTCAAGCCTGCGGCATGCACAGCGCCGTAATTCAGCTCGATGCGATACCAGGTATTGGGCACCGCTATGCCCAAATGCATGTCGTTGGCCAAAATGGCCCGCCCGTCCCAGGTCTTCTTGCCGCCGACCGCCCAGGCATTGGAACCGACCATTAAATCGGCTTGCCGAACTAGTTGCGCCAAGGCTGTTTTATCCGGCGACTGATGGGCGAGCGCGGTTGCCAAAGCCTCGACAGGAATCGCTTGCGCCGGGCGCAACGATTCGGCGTGTTTTTGCAGCTGTTCGGTGTAAAAATCGGTGTCCGGCGTTAAAAAACGCATCGCGGCGGCGGGCAAGGCTTTTTCCATCACGCTCAGCATGCGCTCGCTACGCTCCTCGCCGGCAGTTAAGTTCTCGCACATGCCCAATACGACCAGCAGACTGTCCTCAGGCGTCCAAGACTCCGGTCGATAAGCCAATACGCTAAACTCGAAAGGCAGTTTGCCGGACTCCGCCATATAGCGGTTGACGCCGTCGGCATAGCTTTGCAGATACTGTTGATGGACTGGCGGCAGTTTTGCAAGAATGGTTTTTGCCTCCCGATGAAAACCGTAGGTTCGGGCCTTGATGTCGCTGTCCAACGCCCTATCGCCAAAAATTTCCGCCAAGCGCCCGGCGCTTTTGCGCCGCATCAGCTCCATCTGAAACAGGCGGTCGCGGGCGGTAACATAGCCCAATGCTCGAACCGCATCGGCACGGTTAGCGGCATTGATGACCGGCATGCCGTGCGCATCGGTCTGTACGCGAACTTCTGCCGTAAGCCGGTCCAGCTGCACCGTGCCGTCAAGTTGCGGCATGGACCGATGCATCACCCAAAAACCGCCGCCGAGGGCTATCGCCACCACGCTCGCCAGCCCCAAGCCGCTATATAAAATAACTTTTCGAATATTCGCCATTGCTATCCAATATTATGAAAAAAACAATCACCACGAAGACATCCTTTCCTAGTTGCTGACTGCTACTGAGCGGGACGGGGTTTGCAACCCCGTCCCTAACGTTTTAACCTAACTAGCTACGTTATAATCACCTCAAAAACACTTCGAACGGGGCAACATGCCCCGTCCGGCCATGAGCGAAGACACGAAGAAAAAACAGAGTGAAAACTTCGTGTCTTCGTGGTGAATACATCCGTTCCTAGTTGTTGCTGACTGCTACGGGCTTTTCCCTGGCGATAATCCGGCCTTCTTCCAGTTTAATACAGCGATCGGCCAAGTAAAAATAGCGGTCGTCATGACTGATGACCAATACTGTTTTGCCTCGGGCTTTCAAGGCCGGTAGCAGCTCCGTATAAAATAAATGCTTGAATTCAGGATCCTGGTCCGCCGCCCATTCGTCGAAAACGTAAAAAGGCCGATCTTCCAGATAAGCGACCAATAGCGCCAAACGTTTGCGCTGGCCTTGCGACAAATTCACCGAGGAGAACCGGCCGTTCTCGACCCGCACTTTATGATGTAAATGCAGACGCTGCAAATAATCGGCGATGAGGACATGATTTTTCTCGTTATCGAACCCATACAGCTCGTCAAACAAATAAAAATCCGAGAAAATCACCGAAAAGTTTTGCAGATAATCCTCCTTGTTACCGTCATCGACAACCTCGCCGTTCCAGCGAATATCCCCCTGTTCCGGGGTATAAAGCCCGATCAGCAACATCGCCAGCGTAGTCTTGCCGCTGCCGTTGCCGCCGACTAAAAACACCAGCTCGCCGGACTTAAAGTCCAGGTCGATAGGCCCCAGGGTAAAGTTGCGATTTTCCTTTTCCCGATGAAAACTGTGCGTTACGCCGTGCAGCGACAGACCGGAAAAGTTTGTGCAAACCTCGCGCTTGTCCGGCGCATCGGCCTGAATCGCCTGATTTTTGAGCTGCTCGCCGAGTTGCCTGACTTTTTGCAGCGACACCTTAGCGCGGCTAAAGACCGGCAAACTGGTGGTGAGTATGCTCAACGGCGACATCATAAACAAAAACACCAGCGTATAACCGCCGATCACTTTCCGATCGATCGCCTGCCAAACCGGAAAAACATAGAGGATTACGCCTATAACCAGGAAATACAGCAGTTGCGCCCACTGATTCACCAATAAATAAGCTACCGCGCCCCGAAAAGAATAGCGGCGATAAGCTTCGGCGCTGGCCGCCAGCGACTGCGCCATAAACGCATCGCTTCGCTGCCTATGTAATTTCAACTCACGGACGCCTTCCGTCAATGCCCGAAAATCGCCGCTCAGCACATCGTATTCCTCGCGCGCCTTGAGCACCGCTTGTTTCGGCCATTCCCTGAACAGACTGGAGCTCAAGACGCCGAATACAATCACCCCGGCCAAAACCAGGGCCAAGTGCCAGGATAACCAGCTCAGATATGCCATACAGCCGGCCACAACCGCAAAATTAATGCACACTATCGGCAATAATTGACTGGCATTGGCAATCGCCGATATGTCCTCGGTCAAATGCGCCAGTAATGCCGACTTGCCCAGCTTTTGCAGATAAGGATAAGGCGCGGCAAGAATCAAGCGACTGATTTGTATGCGCAAATCGCAAACAATTTTAGCGCTGAGCCGATTGAGCAGATAATGCGATAGAAAGCCGCTGGACAACACCGTAATAGACAAGCCGACAAACAGCCACGGCAACAGCTCGGCATCCAAGGCATCCGACAATGTCGAATTAATCAACGCCACCAAAGCCGCGCTGCCTAAGCCGCTGCCGATGCCCGCAAGCAGTACGCCGACAATCGTTAGCCAGGAAGAACGGCACAAAAAAACTAACATAAACTATTTTCCTTTCAGCTCGCCTATACACCATTCAATACGTTAGACGCTTATCAGGTCTCAAAACCGAAGCAGGTCTGATAATAGGACGCCTTAAAGCCTTTTTAACCTCATCCGCCCGGCTAAAAAATACCCGCCTATCCGTATCGGCGCCGCATCGCTTTAATTAAACTATGTTATATAACCCATTACAGATGCGTCATATGCCTCGCTTTTGCAAGTCCCCCCTCCCATTTATCGTTAACTCATTGAAATTAATAGCACACAAAAGTGGCACACTCATTGCTCTTTGCAAATAGAACCCATGCAACGAATTCAAAGCAACCAGACGACAGGCTATGCCCACAATATTTATCGGCTTACTCGGCTCGTTACAAACGCCTTGCCTGCGTGCCGATAGCCGCGCAAAACCCGTGAACCCTACCAACCCAGCAGACTATGGCGCTTTGGCAAACCGCATACCGGCCTTATTCCGGCAGCGTCGATTCAGCAACAAGGTAAACATTCTTAACAACAACGAAGAGGGATTTGAACTTGAACGTAGCAGCCATTTACTTGAATCACCAGTCCGAATTGCAGTTTCATCTGACCCGGATTGTCAACTGCCCGGACATAGCCGCCGACCTTGCCCAAGAAAGCTTCATTATTTTTTTCCGCGAAGCGCAAAAACAAACCATCGATCATCCGCGCGGTTTTCTGTTCAGGGTCGCCAAAAACCTTGCTTACGACCACATCAAGCATCGGAAAGTAACGGAAAACTACCAGCAAATCCAAGACCAGGCCCTACTCCCGCCCAGCGAGTTCCCCTCGGCCGAAAAACTGGTCTCCATCGACGAAAGGTTGACCGCGATCAAACTGATACTCGACGAATTGCCGCTGCGCACCCAGGAGATATTTATCCTGAATAGAGTTTACGGCATGACCTATGCCGAAACAGCCCTGGAACTCGGCATATCCGATAGCGCCGTTGAAAAACACATGGCCAAGGCCCTGCTGCACTGCCGCAGACAATTCAAAACCCATTTACTGGATCAGCATGACAGCTGAGGTATTTTAGCGTTTCTATCGTCTACACTACGGAAACCGCTCCCATCGTTCGAATGACGGGGGTATTACGGCAATTACCTACTCAACGGAGCATAACAATGGCTTGGGACGACGAAGAAGACACCACTATTTACCAAGTTGTGGTCAATCACGAACAGCAGTATTCAATCTGGCCCGACTACAAAGAAATACCGGGCGGTTGGCGGACCGTCGGCAAAACCGGCAACAAACAGGCATGCCTCGAGCACATCAAGGAAGTCTGGACCGATATGCGTCCGTTAAGCCTACAAATACACATGCAACAAACGGCGTCGCAATAGCCCGTCCCTAACGTTTCTTTCAGTGCCTGAACTAACCAAATCATTTGGTCGGGGCAACATGCCCCGACCGGCTTTCCAGGGTATTATACCAGCTTCATTTTCCGCAAATTTGACCGATCGGAGTATATCCACGCCGCACAACTTTGTGCCGGATACCCTAAAAACATCTTTCATAAATACAGTCATAGCGCAAGTTGCCATCGTTCCCATGCTCGGCACTCGTCGTTATACACAAGTCTCTGTGGGACGCCTTCGTTCTGGCAGGGATGGCGGGGAAGTGTCAAATACCTGTAGAGTCCCAAGTTACCGTCCATGGCGCTGGATACCGGCATCCATGCCGGTATGACGACTCTGAAACACACTTGTGTATAACGACGAGTACTCGGCATGGGAACGATGGCGGTCAGTCAAATCGGCCTTATTTATTCAAAAGGGCGAGGCAGCGCAGAAGCACATCATTATTAGGAAAGTCGCCCAAAGTAGATCAGCGTATCCGGTGACTAATAAAAAATTACCGACCGCAAAATATCTTATTGAAAATAAAATTAAAAATTCTTAACTGCGAACAGCACCATAGCGCGACGGAACGACAATATAATTAGGTAAATACCCGATAAAGCCCTATCCTGTCCGGCATTTTAACCATCACAAACTTCGCCGCAGCAGCGAAGTTATTTAACCTCCCACCAAATTGCACTTACAGGGGCAGCAAGTTTTGAGTTTACACAGTTATCAATCGGTAGATCGCGAGCAATTAGCCAAGGACATCAACGAAATTCACCAACAAGCTTTAGCCAATATCGGTATTGACGATTTTGAGCATTTAACAAAAATGGAACGCTGGGGGAAAATTTGTT
>DAINRH010000030.1:27378-28193 GCA_036741905.1 Methylobacter sp.
AAAAAATTCGCACAAGGTTGGCGACGCTTTATGGATTGGCCTGACTGGTTTACTATCGCGGGCTGGCATCATGAGCATGACGTATTGCATCATTACAGTCTGGGTGAAAAAGCCGATCCCAATAATGCGCAGCACAATATGGAATGGCTTAGACAATCAAGCCTGCCGATGTGGCAACGTTATGCGATAGTGGCACTTTTTTCCGGGATATGGAAATTGGTTTACTACACGCCCAGAACCCATAAGGAATTACACTTAAATTACGCCAGACAGCAGGGTGAGCCTAAACCCGTGATGACCCGCGTTGGCGCATGGAGTCTGTATACCCAACAGGGCAAGGCATTCTGGCTGCAAAGTATTTTGCCTTACATTGCCTATCGCTTTGTATTGTTACCCTTGCTGTTTTTACCGCTGGGAAGTTTTGCTGTTATCAGCGTATTAATTAATTCAATTCTGGCGGAAATTTTTACCAATATGCACAGTTTTCTGGTGATGATCCCAAATCATGCCGGAGATGATGTGATGATGTTTGACGAAAAAGCCAAAGGCAAAGGCGAATTTTATCTGCGGCAGATTTTAGGATCAGTGAATTACCCGACCGGCTCTAATTTTAATGACTTTTTTTACGGCTGGTTAAATTATCAAATCGAGCATCATTTGTGGCCGAATATGCCGTTAAGTCAATATCAAAAAGTGCAGCCGCAAGTGATGGCGTTATGCAAAAAACATAACATTCCTTATCTCCAACAGTCGGTATTTAAAAGATTGCTAAAAGCGGTGGATATTATGGTGGGGAAAACGTCGATGCTGAAGCC
>DAINRH010000031.1:0-2004 GCA_036741905.1 Methylobacter sp.
TGAATGACTGTTCTCGACAGAACCCGGCTTATAGGCCGACTCTTTCTTCCTTTTCCGGGCTCGGCTCGGTATTCATAGTGCCACTAAAGGCGCAAAAATTGCCCGATAATTATTGCGGCAGTATCCTTGCTTCAATCCTCATTTTTATCAAAAAAGCTGGAAATTTCCGATAGCTTTATACTTAAAGTGCTTTCTCATTAAGGCTGTATATTTTGTTGATAAAGAATAGGAATTGTTTTTCTGTTTTTTGCGTAGTTATATCCTATTCTGATTGCGATGTAAGTCATTGTCGAAAAAGAAAGAATCCAGCATGAAATCGTCCTTGACTAGGGGTTATTTGAAATCTATAGTGGACACAAGTGGAGGAAAATGGGAAAAAATGGTTTTTTTTGGGTATCTGGGGTAAATCTTGTTTCGAGGCATTAGTTCAATCAACTTAGACGGCAAAGGTCGTCTTGCTATTCCTACCCGTTATCGGGAGGAGTTGCAGGATTGTTGCGAATGCCAAATGGTTGTGACGGTCGCTGTAAATGAACGATGTGTCGGAGAGAATGGTTGTTTGTGGCTTTATCCGATGCCTGAGTGGGAAAAGCTTGAGCAAACTATCAGTAGATTGCCTACCTTAAATAAAATGGCCGGTAAGTTAAGACGGTTTGTTATCGGTAATGCATCCGAATGTGAAATGGATGGACAGGGCCGTTTGCTACTGCCGGAAAAGTTGAGAACATTTGCCAATGTGGATAAGAAAATTGTCTTGGTTGGCCAGCTCAATAAGTTTGAACTCTGGAATGAAGAAGCCTGGAGTGCAAAGGAAAGTGAATGGCTGGATGGTGACGATAATGAAGGATTGGAAGATTTAGGCTCATTATCATTTTAATGCGGGAGATTTGTTAGTGGAACATTTGCCCGTTATGTTTGCAGAAGCTTTGCAGCAGTTGGCTATTAAAGAAGACGGCGTTTACCTGGATTGTACTTTTGGTCGGGGCGGTCATAGTCAGGGAGTTTTAAATTTACTGGGTCCGTCGGGGCGATTGCTGGCTTTTGATCGGGACTTGGATGCGATTAACTCCGATTATGCGCAGGCCATGCTGGAAGATAAACGCTTTAAGCTGAAACATACACATTTTTCCGCGCTGGAAAATATAGTTGCGAGTGAAGATTTAGCCGGGAACGTTGACGGTATATTGATGGATTTGGGTGTGTCATCGCCCCAATTGGACAATCCTGAAAGAGGTTTTAGTTTTTTGCGCGACGGACCTTTGGATATGCGGATGGATGGTAATTCAGGCGTTACGGCGGAACAGTGGTTGGCCTGCGTTGACGAAAAAGAGCTGGTTAAGGTTTTATTCGAATATGGCGAGGAGCGGTTCGCACGGCGTATCGCTCGTGCCATTGTTGAAAAAAGAGCGGTATCGCCAATTGCAACAACCAGAGAGTTGGCAAAGTTAATTGAAGACGTCGTGCCGGGCAAAGAGAAGCACAAGCATCCGGCAACTCGCAGTTTTCAGGCAATCCGTATCGAAATCAATAGCGAACTGGATGAGTTAAAGGCTGTTTTGCAACAGTCCGCCCGGATTTTGAAACCCGGTGGGCGCTTGGTGGTTATCTCGTTCCATTCGTTGGAAGACCGAATCGTCAAGCGCTTTATCAGGGCTGAGTCCGGAGCCAAATATAACCCCGGCAAACTACCTATTAAAGAAATCGATATAGCTAAGGGTATATTGAAGATAACAGGCAAAGCCTTAAAAGCAGGCGGGCCGGAAATTGCCCAAAATCCAAGGGCGCGAAGCGCAGTCATGCGGGTAGCCGAGAGAGTCTAAGTGGCAACAGCTCGTTATATAGGAATGGCTGGGTTGATCTTGGTGTTGTTGGTATCCGCTTTGACCGTAATTTACAGTAAATACCAGTCGCGATTAATTTTTATCGAGATCCAGAAGCAGGAAAGAGCGCTGGATCAGTATGAAGTGGAATGGGGGCAGCTGCAATTGGAGCTGACAACCTTGG
>DAINRH010000031.1:2014-9584 GCA_036741905.1 Methylobacter sp.
AGAGCAAGTGGCGCGGGAACAATTGAAGCTGGTCATGCCGTTGCGGGAAAAAATCATTTATATAAAACCGTAAATGATACATTTTCAAGGCAGAAACAGGGCAAATAAGCCGGGCGGTAAATTTGCAGGACGGTTGCATCGGTTCTCTAGCGATGGCGACGCTTCGGCCATCCAAGGCCGCCGCAGAAAAATAGTAGTCGTTTTTATAATGGCTTGTATGGCAGTACTGGTTGGTCGAGCCGTCGATTTACAGGTGTTGAATAAACAGTTTCTTAAAGATCAGGGCGATATGCGCCATGTCAGTGATGTGCCTGTTTCGGCATACAGGGGCATGATAAAGGATAGAAATGGCGCGCCGTTGGCAATCAGTACGCCTGTGGAGTCTATTTGGACGAATCCGCAAGAGCTTGAACCGGCAAAAGAAAACGAAATCGGGCAAATCGAAAAGTTGCTAAATTTGCCGAAAGGAAAAATCAGTGAGCTGGTTAAGGGCGATACGCACAGGCAGTTTGCTTATATTGCTCGCCAAGTGAGCCCGGTAGTCGCTGACCAAGTCAAGGCTTTGAAACTTGCGGGCATTTATTTCGAGCGGGAATTCAAACGTTTTTATCCTGCCGGAGAGGTTTCCGCGCACTTAGTCGGTTTTACCGATATTGACGATGTGGGGCAGGCGGGGCTTGAATCGGGATATGAAAAATCATTAAAGGGAATTCCAGGCAGCAAGCGGGTTATCAGGGATGGTCAGCGTCGAATTATTGAAGATGTAGAGAATATAAAAGAGCCGGTTGCAGGCCGGAGCCTGGAGCTAAGCATCGACCAACGCATCCAGTATCTGGCATATCGTGAGTTGCAGTTGGCCGTTAACCTTAACAAGGCAAAATCAGCGGCGTTGGTGGTATTGGATGCCAAGAGCGGGGAAATTCTGGCGGCAGTGAATCAGCCGTCATTTAACCCGAATAGCAGGAAGAGTTTAAAGGAAAGCCTGTACAGAAACAGATCGTTAACCGATGTCTTCGAGCCCGGATCTACGGTCAAGCCGTTTGTTGTCGCGGCCGCTTTGGATGGGGGGTACGTCAAGCCGAATGATGTTTTTGAAACCCATGGTTTTTTTCAGATCGGAAGGCACGTGGTTAAAGACGTGCATAATTATGGAACGCTGGATTTGACGCATGTGCTGAAAAAATCCAGCAATGTTGCGGTCAGTCAGATGGCATTGCAAATGCCGCCGGAATATTTTTGGGGAATTTACAATAAGCTGGGTTTTGGTATTGCGCCGGGCTCCGGCTTTCCGGGGGAAGCGAGTGGAAGCTTGCTCGATTACCAAAGCTGGCACGAATTCGACCGGGCGACTTTGTCATTCGGCTACGGTGTAAGTACCTCGGCACTCCAGTTGGCAAGAGCTTATACGGCATTGGCAGACGACGGCATCTTGCATTCGGTTAGCTTGTTAAGGCGGGATGAAGATGTCGATCAGCAGCGGGTGTTTTCAGCCAAAACGGCCAAGAGAGTCAGGGCCATGCTGGAAACGGTGCTTATGAAAGACGGTACCGCTTACGAGGGCAGAGTCGACGGCTACAGCGCAGCCGGTAAAACCGGGACGGTAAAAAAAGCCGGCGCGGGCGGATATGTCGAGAACAGTTATTTTTCGGTTTTTGCGGGCATGGCGCCGGCCAAGAATCCGCGCTTGATTATCGTGGTCATGGTTGATGAGCCTTCGGCAGGCCAATACTACGGGGGGATAGTCTCAGCCCCGGTGTTTTCAAAAGTGATGGCGGGGGCCTTGAGGGTGTTGGAAGTCGCTCCCGATCAACAAGATAATATGCCCATCTTATTGACGCGAGAAGTCCAATAATATGACTACGGGGCCGAAGGATCAGCGTAGCGGTGGGCCGCGGCTGAAAGATTTATTAAGCGGGTTGAGCGTATTTTCAGATCAGAACGATATGCCGGTCGCAGGCTTGGTGTTGGATAGTCGGGAATTGGTTTGCGGCGATGTATTCGTTGCGCTGGCTGGAGCCAAACAGCATGGCTTGGCGCATATCGAACAGGCTATTAATAATGGCGCCGGTGCGGTAATTTTTGATCCTGCCGGAAATGGCCGGCAGCTGGCGGAGGCTTTTCGGGGCAATAGCGCTACGCTGATACCGATGATTGCCGTGGAAAATCTGGGTTTAAAGTTGGGTGAACTGGCCGCGCGTTTTTACGGCGATCCATCCCGGTTTATGACCGTTATCGGCATAACCGGCACCAATGGCAAAACGTCTTGCAGTCAGTTTTTAAGCCAAATGCTGGATGACTGCGGGATTATAGGCACGCTCGGCTGGGGCGAGTGGGGCAAGCTTAACAAGACGCTGAATACCACGCCCGATGCCTTGGCAATTCAGAAAATACTGGCTGAATTATTAAAAGATAAAAAACGCACCGTGGCGATGGAAGTTTCCTCGCATGGCTTGGAGCAAGGCCGGGTCAATGGGGTGATGTTTCAAGGCGCGGTATTTACCAATATTAGCCGAGACCATCTGGATTATCACGTGACGATGGACGCTTATGTGCAGGCCAAACTGGCATTATTAAAACAGCCGGGTTTAGCTTTCGCGGTGGTGAATTTGGATGATGCGTATAGCGGGCGGATTATTGCCGCAGTGCCCGAATCGGTACAGCTATGGCATTTTAGTAGCAAGGGAAAAACATCGGATTCAGGCGAATCTGTTAACGCAGAAAATATGCTGCATAAAGCCGATGGAATCGAATTTGACGTGCGTTGGCGGGATGAACGGCAGCGACTGAAAGTACCACTCTACGGCGATTTTAATGTAGAGAATGTTCTGGCTGTTTTGACGGTAATGTTGGCTATGGGCGTTTCGTTGGACGATGCTGCTAAAAAGCTGACGGCCATACAGCCGGTCATTGGCCGTATGGAGCGATTTGGAACAGAAACCGATCCAATGATTTTTGTGGATTACGCCCATACCCCGGATGCGTTGGAAAAAGTTTTATCCAGCTTGCGTAAACATTGCAAGCAGACTTTATGGGTGGTGTTCGGTTGTGGCGGAAACAGGGATACGGGTAAACGTCCGCAAATGGGAGAAATTGCCGAGCGATGGGCGGATCGAGTCGTTATTACCGATGACAATCCGCGCTACGAAAACGGACTGGATATAGTTAACGATATTTTGGCCGGTTGCAGTTCGACGGCAGTCGCAAACAGTATGGACCGGGTGCGACCGGCCAAAGTTGAAGTCATTCAAAACAGAGAACAGGCGATACAAAAAGTGGTAGCAAGTGCGGCTAAAAACGATTGCATAGTCATTGCCGGTAAAGGCCATGAGCAATACCAGGAAAGCAATGGGGTGTGCGTACCTTTTAGCGACAGACAAGTTGTGATCGATGCATTGAGTCGACGTAACGCTCTCGGCGAACAAAACAAATGAATATGATGCTGAGTGAAATTGCGGCATGTGTGCAGGGACAATTGGTCGGGGAGGATGTTGCCATCTCATCGGTCAGTATCGATACAAGAGCGATAAAGCCGGGACAGCTTTATGTGGCGATTAAAGGCCATAACTTCGACGGCAATGAGTTTGTGGCCGAAGCTGAACAAGCAGGGGCTGTGGCGGCCATCGTACATCAGGGCGTTGCAGTAACGGTGCCGCATATCGTGGTTGACGATACGCGTCTGGCCTTGGCTGAATTGGCCGGAGCCTGGCGAAAAAAGACATCAGTAGCGGTCGTCGGCATTACCGGCAGCAACGGCAAAACCACCGTTAAGGAAATGGTGGCGGCAATATTGAGGGTGAAGGCCAATACGCTGTTTACCCAGGGCAATTTGAATAACGACATCGGCGTACCCTTAACCTTGCTGCGCTTGAACGAACAACACCGGTATGCCGTCATCGAGATGGGCGCAAATCATCCCGGCGAAATTGAGTACACCAGTCAATATGCACAGGCTGATGTTGCGATTATTACCAATGTGGGAGCCGCGCATATAGAAGGTTTCGGCAGTGTCGACGGTGTCGCCAAAGCGAAGGGGGAAATAATCCAAACGCTTAAGCCGGACGGCGTGGCGGTGCTTAATCGCGATGATGCCTATTTCGACTATTGGAAGTCGGTAGCAGGAACAAGAAAGGTCATGTCGTTTGGGATGTATGAACGGGCCGAAGCTCACACCTCTCGTCTATGTCCTGTAGGCGACGTGACGGTGCATTCCGTTAAAACGGAAATTATAAATCATGCCTTCGCCACGACTTTCGACTTAGTGACTGCAAAAGGCGAGCTGACGATAAAACTAAAGCTGGCAGGTCGGCATAACGTCGTCAACGCCTTGGCGGCCGCTGCTGCATGCTTGGCGCTGGGCGCTGATTTGCAACAGATTAAACAGGGCCTGGAAAGTGTAAACCCCGTCACAGGACGATTGCAGCCGCTGGTCGGCCGCTTAGGCAATATCATTATCGATGATACTTATAACGCCAATTCCGCATCGCTTAAAGCGGCGCTGGATGTGCTGGCGAACTGTGAAGGGAAAAGCTGGCTGGTTTTAGGGGCTTTTGGCGAGTTGGGTCCTGAAAGCGCAAAAATACATGAACAAATGGGCGAACTCATTAAATCGAGCGGTGTCGTGCGTCTCCTGGCTGTAGGCGCCGACACCCGCAATACGGTAAATATTTTTGGCGAAGGCGCCACTTTTTTTGACAGCCAAAATGATTTAATTGAAGTGTTAAAGCAAGAACTCAAAGGTGATGAAGCGATTTTGATCAAGGGGTCAAGGGCTCAGCGCATGGAGAATGTAGCGGCCGCACTGGTTGAGAACTTCAGGATATAAACAATGTTACTTTATTTTGCAGATTATTTGATGACCTTTGATGGCGGCTTCAGGGTATTTCATTACCTGACCTTTCGCGCCATTCTTGGCGCTCTGACCTCGCTGGTGATTTCGTTTATTATCGGGCCGATTATGATCAGGAAATTAAGCCGCAACAAGATTGGGCAAAGTATCCGTGAGTTGGGTCCGGAATCGCATTATGAGAAAAAAGGCACGCCGACTATGGGCGGAACCTTGATACTGGTCGCCATTGCTTTCAGCACGCTGTTGTGGGCTGATCTGAGCAACCGCTATATATGGGTTATTTTGTTGGTGACATTGGGTTACGGCGTTATCGGCTTTGTCGATGATTATAGAAAAGTTATCAAGGGCAATAGTGACGGTTTGTCGGCTAAAGCTAAATATTCCTGGCAATCCGTTATAGGCCTAATGGCCGCCGTTTTTCTGTATAAAACCGCAATACTGCCGGTAGAAACGCAATTGATTGTCCCGTTTTTTAAAGACGTCATGTTGGATATGGGCTGGATATATATAGTCCTGACCTATTTTGTGATCGTCGGTACCAGCAACGCAGTCAACTTGACCGATGGCTTGGACGGGCTGGCGATTATGCCGACCGTGATGGTCGCCACCGGCCTGGGGATTTTTGCCTATTTATCCGGCCATGTGACTTTTTCGCAATATCTGGCAATACCCTATTTGCCTAATGCCGGGGAACTCATCGTATTTTGTGCCGCTTTGGTCGGCGCCGGATTGGGTTTTTTGTGGTTTAACGCTTATCCCGCGATGGTGTTCATGGGCGATGTCGGCGCGCTGGCGCTGGGTGCGGCTTTAGGCGTGTTGGCGGTACTGGTCAGGCAGGAAATCGTACTGGTGATTATGGGCGGCGTATTCGTCATGGAAACGGTATCGGTGATTATTCAGGTAGCCTCTTTCAAAATGACCGGAAAGCGCGTTTTTCGCATGGCGCCGATACATCATCATTTTGAATTGAAAGGCTGGCCGGAGCCTCGGGTTATCGTGCGATTCTGGATTATTACCGTCATTCTGGTGTTGATCGGTTTGGCGACCTTGAAGTTGAGATAAGTAATGAATAAAGCCAGCGCTCCTGTCCGGAATTCTGTAAGCAATGCCGCCATTACCGCATTGTTAAAAAAGAATTTTGCTTTGGACCCGGAAACGGCCAAGGTTTTGGTTGTGGGTCTTGGCAATACCGGAATTTCGGTTGCGCATTATTTGCAAAGCCTAAGCTTTAACTTTGCGATCATCGATAGTCGCAGCAAACCGCCGATGATGGACGAGTTTTTTCAACAAATGCCCGATACGCCGGTGTTTACCGGGGGCTTTGACGAGGCTGCGTTTAAAGTGGCGACGCATCTGGTGGTCAGTCCCGGCGTGTCGCTGAATGAACAGGCGATAATGAAAGCCATTGCCAATGGTTCGAAAATAGTTAGCGATATTGACCTGTTTGCCTGTTCTATCGAGGCGCCCGTCGTCGCCATCAGCGGTTCCAATGGCAAAAGCACAGTGACCACCATGTTGGGTGAAATGGCGAAAGCGACCGGGATGAAAGTGGGCGTAGGCGGAAATCTGGGTACGCCGGCCTTGGATTTACTGGCGTTAAACGCTCAGCTTTACGTGCTGGAACTATCCAGTTTTCAACTGGAGCGAACCTCGGCCTTGAATGCCGTTGCCGCGACAGTGCTCAATATCAGTGCCGATCATTTGGACAGGCATGTTGATATGGACGAATACGCGCGGGAAAAACAAAGAGTTTTCAGGGGCGATGGTGTAATGGTCATCAATGTCGATGATCCAATTGTCTATGCCATGCGCGACGACAGCAGAAAGGTATCTACCTTCTCGATTAACAAAAAAGCCGATTTTTACCTTGCCTGTCAGGGGGGCGAGGAATATCTGATGTACAACGAATCGTGCCTGATGCCGCTGGCTGAATTGCCGCTTGAAGGCCGACATAACGCGGCCAATGCCTTGGCAGCCTTGGCCTTGGGCGTGGCCGCAGGCTTGGATGAACAGGCTATGTGCGACGCCTTGCGAAAATTTAAAGGCCTAAGTCACCGGATGCAGCGTGTTGCGGAAATACGCGGCGTGACCTGGGTTAATGATTCGAAAGCGACCAACATCGGCGCCTGCGTTGCCGCTTTGCAAGGTTATGCGCGGAAGGTGATTCTGATTGCCGGCGGTGACGCGAAAGGTGCCGATATGAGCGAACTGACGCCGGCAATCAAAGAAAAAGCCAAAAGCGTGGTATTGATGGGTAAGGATGCAGGACTGATCAAGCAGGCCCTGAATGGTTGCGTCCCTGTTTATTCGGCAGACAATATGGTGCAAGCGGTACAAATTGCCGCGGGCCTTGCCGATGTCGGCGAGAGCGTTTTGCTCTCTCCAGCCTGCGCCAGTCTTGATCAATATAAAAATTATCAGGACAGGGGCGAGAAATTTACCAAAGCAGTATTGGCGTTGGTTGACCGCTCCGGCGGTTTTCCGCCATCCGTGGCGGCTATATGAGCAGCCGGCTACTGCGGGGTTGGTCGCATCGGTTCCTTACCGGTTGCGACACTTCCGCTTTTCCTGGAGATCGGTTGCGTCGGTTTCTGATAGATTGCGACACTTCCTTCGTGCGTGGAGGTCGGTCGCATTTGTTCCAGACACATTGCGACACTCCCTCCATCCGTGGAGGTCGGTCACATTTGTTCCAGACACATTGCGACACTTCCTCCATCCATG
>DAINRH010000031.1:9684-26981 GCA_036741905.1 Methylobacter sp.
GAGGCCGGTCACATTTGTTCCAGACAAATTGCGACACTCCCTCCATCCATGGAGGCCGGTCACATTTGTTCCAGACAAATTGCGACACTCCCTCCATCCATGGAGGTCGTAAATGAGATTATCGCGGGAGCGGGGCGGTCGATTTCATTTTGATCCGGTGTTGCTGATCGTGACTACCAGCTTATTGTTGATCGGTTATGTGATGGTGGCATCCGCATCATTGCATCTGGGTATAAAAATGACCGGCAACGGTTTGTATTATCCTGTCAGACAGTTGTTGCACATAGGCTTGGGACTGGTTTTCGGCGGGATCGTGGCGGCAGTTCCAATGAAGGTCTGGGAAGAGAATGGCCCCCGGTTGTTTCTAGCGGGATTGCTGCTGCTGGTTATTGTGCTGATCCCCGGTCTCGGCGTAAAGGTTAACGGCAGTGTGCGTTGGCTGTCGATAGGCGGAATGAGGATACAAGTATCCGAAGTGGTCAAATTTTTTTCCGTTATCTATATGGCCGGCTATGTCACTCGATATCAGGAGTCAGTGCAGAACGCGGCTTTCGGGTTGGTTAAGCCGCTGGGATTGTTTTCGGTGGCCAGCTTCTTGTTGTTGCTGGAGCCGGATTTCGGTTCAGCCGTCGTTATTATCATGATCGCCATGGGCATCATGTTTTTAGCCGGAGCCAGATTATCGCAATTCATAGTGCTGCTGTCGGTCATTGGCGTACTGGCAATGTTGCTGGTTTATTTTTCGCCTTATCGTCTGGTGCGGGTCACCAGTTTTATGGATCCTTGGGCCGATCCTTTGAAAACCGGATTTCAATTAGTCCAGGCGCTCATTTCGTTCGGGCGCGGCGAATGGTTGGGCGTAGGGCTGGGTAGCGGCGTACAAAAGCTATTTTATTTACCCGAAGCACATACTGATTTTTTATTTTCAGTGATAGCGGAAGAATTGGGTTTGTTGGGCGTGGTTACGGTGATCGGTTTATTTTCGGTGTTGGTATGGCGCATTTTCGCAATAGCGGCGGCTGCCGAACAGGCGGGTCAGCGCTTTTCCGCATTTATTGCCTATGGCTTGGGGATTTGGTTCGGTTTCCAGTCGTTCGTTAATATGGGTGTCAATATGGGTATTTTACCAACTAAGGGTTTGACATTGCCGTTGATGAGTTATGGCGGCGGTAGCATGATGATCATGTGCTGTGCGGTTGCATTGTTATTTCGGGTGCAAAGCGAAGTCGCGGAAATAAAGGCCGGTACGCCAAAGAGAAGCCGACATGGCTAAACGCATCGTCATTATGGCCGGGGGAACCGGCGGGCATGTGTTTCCTGCATTGGCGGTGGCGCAAACCTTGATTGAAAAAGGCTGGCAGGTTAGTTGGCTGGGAACCCGGAAGGGGTTGGAAGGCCGAGTGATTCCTGAGCAAGGTATAGAGATCGATTGGTTGTCGGTTGCCGGAGTCCGCGGTAAAGGCGGGCTGTCGAAAATAACAGCGGTATTGTTGTTGATAAAGGCCTGCATCCAGGCATTGAAAATATTGAGGAAGCGCCAACCCGACGTGGTGTTGGGGATGGGCGGATTTGTAGCGGGGCCTGGCGGACTCATGGCAAAACTATTGGGCATCCCTCTGGTCATTCATGAGCAAAACCGGGTGCCCGGCACCACCAACCGGTTGTTGGCGCGCATGGCCAAGCAAGTGTTGCAAGCCTTTCCGGACAGCTTTAATAAAAAGCTGAATGCCACATTTACCGGCAACCCGTTAAGAAAGCAGTTCATAGGATGCGCCGAGCGCAAAGAGGCGCATCAGGGCATTAATATATTAGTCGTAGGCGGCAGCCAGGGAGCCCAAATATTGAATGAAGTTGTGCCTGACGCGTTGGCCGAATTGGACCGCGTAGAGGTAAGGCACCAAACAGGTGCAGCTATGCAGAAGCAAGTCGAGAGCCGTTATAAAGAATTAGGCGTGAAAGCGGAAGCGAACGCCTTTATCGACGATATGGTGTCGGCCTATCAATGGGCGGATTTGGTGATTTGCAGGTCCGGCGCAATGACGGTCAGCGAAGTGGCCGCAGCAGGCATTCCGGCTATATTTATACCCTTGCCTAGCGCAATTGACGATCATCAAACGGCGAATGCCCGGTATTTAACCGATGCCGGTGCGGGTCTGATATTGCTGCAAAAAGATTTGAATGCGGCATCGCTGGTAGAACATATAACAAAAGTGGTTAAGCAATTGGACGTCATGAGTAAAACAGCAAAACAATATGCACGCTTGGATGCGACCGACGTTGTTGCCGGCGTTTGCATGGCCGAGGCGGGGCTATGAACATTCCTAACAGTCAAATGCCGAGTAAAGCATTAGGCAGTATCGACCGGATACATTTTGTCGGTATAGGCGGCACCGGGATGAGCGGCATTGCCGAGGTGTTGTCGAATCTCGGTTATCAAGTCTCAGGTTCTGACATCAAGGCAAGCGCGGTGACAGAAAGGCTGGCCGGTTTGGGCGTGACTATTAACATCGGGCATAAACGGGAAAATATAGCCAAGGTTGATGTGGTGGTGGCTTCCAGCGCGATCGATCGCAGCAACGAAGAAATTGACGAAGCTTATATTCAAAGAGTGCCGGTTATTCCGCGCGCGGAAATGTTGGCTGAATTGATGCGTTTCAGGTTCGGCATTGCCGTTGCAGGAACCCACGGCAAAACCACAACGACCAGTTTGACCGCAAGTATTCTGGCTGAAGGCGGGCTTGATCCCACCTTTGTGATCGGCGGGCGTTTAAACAGCGCAGGCAGTAATGCCAAATTAGGTTTAGGCCATTATCTGGTCGCCGAAGCGGATGAGAGCGACGCGTCATTTTTATATTTACAGCCGATGATGGCGATAGTCACCAATATTGACCAAGATCATATGGCGACTTATGAAGGCAGTTTTCAGCGCTTAAAAGACACCTTTAGAGAGTTCTTGCACCATCTTCCTTTTTACGGACTGGCGGTGCTATGTCTGGATGACGAAGGCGTCAGGGCGATCTTGCCGGAAATATCCAAGCCGGTCACCACTTACGGCGTTCATGAAGATGCCGATGTACGAGCCGTTAATATTAAACAAGAGGGTATGCATACCTGTTTTGAAGTGATACGAAGAGGCGATTATCCGCCGTTACAGGTCACCTTGAATATGCCCGGCTGGCATAACATGCTCAATGCACTGGCGGCTATTAGCGTAGCAACCAAACTGGCTGTCGATGATCAAGCCATTATCAGGAGTTTGGGCGCATTTAAAGGCGTAGGCAGGCGGTTTCAACTTAACGGCGACGTGCCGATGGACGGGGGTAAGCTGACACTGGTTGATGATTACGGACATCATCCGCGTGAGATTGCCGCGACGCTTGAAGCTTTGCGTCAGGCTTGGCCGGAGCGACGTAAAGTCATTGTTTTCCAACCGCATCGGTATACGCGTACCCGTGATTTATTTGAAGATTTCGTGCAGGTGCTGTCAACCGTTGACGTGCTGATCCTGATGGACGTTTATTCGGCGGGTGAAACGATGATTCCCGGCGCGGACGGAAGGGCATTAAGCCGGGCAATCCGTGTACGCGGACAAGTTGATCCAGTGTTTGTCGAAAACTGGGAGGAATTGCCGCAAATATTAGCGAGCATCGTAAATGCCGAGGATGTGATTTTGACTATGGGCGCGGGCAATGTCGGACAGATAGCCGCTCAATTGCCGCAGTTGCTGGCGGGAGCCCTTGCTATGGAGTTATCGTAAGTTATTTATTCGCGTTGATATGTCGGCATGGACTAGGTTGTTGTGCGTATGTATTTCTACTGATTAATGCCGTACATTGTAATCGCTGAATTATTAAAATGGGGGAATGCCGTGCATTATTGGCACTGCCCTTAAAATAGACGGGTCTTACTAATATTTTGTTGATATTTGCCAATTAAATCGATTACTTAATAAATTATGCAAGCGCTAACACATTATTGTTTTGAAATTATTTTTTATGGAATATCAACCGTGTCTTGTAGAGGCGTTGTAGAGCAGGAGCTTTACAAGAAATGACAATTGAAATGGCGACTGCATGGGCAGATATTTTGCTCCATGCAAAATCAGCATTCCCCACATCCTTGTGGGGAGTGCTGGAGGTAGAGTAATGCAGGAGCAATTTACCGACGACTGCATGGGGTCGTTACCGAAAGGTCGTTTGCTAAAGCATGAAATGCTGTCCAAGTATACCAGTTGGCGCGTTGGCGGCCCTGCGGACCGGTTGTATATTCCGCAAGACCGGCAGGACTTGGTCGAGTTTATCAAGGCTCTGCCTGAATCCGAGCCGCTGTTTTGGATGGGGCTGGGCAGTAATTTATTAGTCAGGGACGGCGGCATACGCGGGACGGTGATTAACACCAAAGGACGCTTAAAAGAGATGCGTTTGACCGATGACGGCTCGGTTTATGTTGAAGCTGGCGTACCCTGCGCGCATGTGGCGCGTTTTTGCGGGGAACGAGGCTTAACCGGAGCGGAATTTTTGGCAGGCATACCCGGCACCATGGGCGGAGCCTTGAAAATGAATGCCGGCGCCTTTGGCGGGGAAACCTGGGCTATCGTTAAAAGCGTCGAAATGCTTGATGCCTCGGGTAATGTAACGCACAGAAAGCCTGGGGATTTTACCGTGAGTTACCGGTCGGTAAAAGGTTTTGAAAACGAGTGGTTTCTTGCTTGTTTGTTGATTTTACAGCCGGGCGATACGGTAGCCAGTCAGCAGAAAATAAAAGGTTTATTGGAAAAACGGGGGGCGACGCAGCCGACCAATCAGCCCAGTTGCGGATCGGTATTTAAAAATCCGGAAGGCGATTATGCTGCCCGGTTGATAGAACAAACCGGTTTAAAAGGTTATGCGCTTGGCGGTGCTTGTGTGTCGGAAAAACATGCCAATTTCATCGTCAATACCGGCAATGCAACGGCAGCGGAGATCGAAGCCCTCATTTATTATGTACAGGATAAAGTGAAACAGCAGCAGGGGGTAAGCTTGCAGACTGAGGTTTGTATGGTAGGTGAAACAATATGAAAGCATTGATGTTAAACAAGCCTGAGCAATTCGGCCGTGTCGCGGTAATGATGGGCGGTTCGGCGGCGGAACGGGAAGTCTCGTTAAGAAGCGGGGCGGCCGTTTACGAAGCTTTAAAACGTAAAGGCGTAGATGCGATTGCCATTGATGTAACGGGCAGCCCGATTGAAGCGTTGGCAGGACAGCAGTTTGACCGGGTATTCAACATTATCCACGGTCGCGGCGGCGAAGACGGCGTGCTGCAAGGGGTTCTGGAAGTATTGGAGATTCCTTATACCGGTAGCGGCGTGATGGCATCGGCATTGAGTATGGATAAACTCCGAACCAAGCTGTGCTGGCAGGGTTACGGCTTGGTTACGCCAAAATGGTGCTTATTGAAAGACGAAGCCGATCTTGATGACTGTATTGAAAAACTGGGATTCCCGGTTATCGTCAAACCGGCACAGGAAGGCTCCAGTATCGGCATGAGCAAGGCAAGCAATCGGGATGAGTTGTTGACGGCTCTGAGCGTTGCTGCGAAATACCGTTGCGATGTCTATGCGGAGGCCTGGGTTACCGGTAAGGAATATACCGTTGCGGTGCTGGACGGCGAGGCATTGCCGGTCATTCGCCTGGAAACGCCCAATACATTTTACGATTACGAAGCAAAATATCAGGCCACGACGACGCAATACCATTGTCCTTGCGGGCTGAGTCAGGAACAGGAACAGTTGTTAAGGGACTTGGCGGTAACGGCTTGCAAGGTCGTGGGCGTTAAAGGCTGGGGCAGGGTCGATGTATTTATCGATGATTTGGGGCAGTACCAGTTGATTGAGGTTAATACCGTCCCCGGCATGACCGATCATAGCTTGGTGCCGATGGCGGCCAGGCAGGCGGGTATGGATTTTGAGGAATTGGTTTGGCGTGTTTTGGAAACCAGTTGCGGGTAATGCTCATGCATAGCTATCCCTGCCATGCCCGCTTACGGGCAAGTGCGAGCCGGTTCCAGGCAAGTTTATGATGGTTGCGGTAAAAAGCATGACGACCGTATTGCTGTTGACGGGTTTAGTCTGGATGACGGGTTACGGCGTTAAGCGCATTCCGATTAAATATGTGCGTACCGAAGGGGTTTTTCAATATCTCAGTAAGGATGAGATAAAGACGGCTTTGCAGCCTTTGGTGATGACCGGTTTTTTCGATGCCGATATGCAGGCCATCCATCAGGTTGTTTCGCAATTGACCTGGGTCGATACCGTTACGGTTAAACGAGTTTGGCCCGATGCGATAGACATAAAGATACGCGAAAAGAAGCCCTATGTGCGCTGGGGGCAGCAAAGTCTGGTCAGTACACGGGGCGAGATTATTACGCCGAAGAATATAGAGCAATTTCAGACCTTGCCCATATTGCAAGGGCCTGAGCAGCAACAGCTGAAGACGCTGGAAATAATGAAGGGCGTTAACACGGCATTAGCCGATCAGTCGATGAAAATGGCGGAGTTTACGATTAACGATCGATGGGCATGGAAGATTAAATTAACAACGGGCTTGGAAATACTGCTGGGACGAAATGAACAGCTAAAAAAATTACAACGGTTTTTGAAAACGCTGGACGTATTAGGGCAAGAACAGGTTGAGAAAATAGCAATAGTCGATCTGAGGTATCCCAATGGATATGCGGTTTCATGGAAACCGGAAACTCAAGAAATTGACTGGTCGCACCGGTTCCATACCGATGCGACACTTCTGACTCCCAGAGATGGGGAAAATGCCGCAAGACTGCCGGGAGCAGTCGCGGTCGCCATCCTTGGCGATCGGAAGAAAATTGCCAATCCATAACATGAAATAGATGGCTAATCTTATAAAAAAGTGACACAGAGTAAACAAAATGGCGAAAAAAACAGAGCGTAATTTAATAGTCGGGCTGGACATCGGTACGTCAAAGGTCGCGGCTATTGTTGGTGAACTTACCAGTGATGGCAATATAGAAATAATAGGCATTGGATCAACACCATCGCGCGGTCTGAAAAAAGGGGTTGTGGTAAATCTGGAATCGACTGTGCAATCGATACAGCGCGCTATTGAAGAAGCTGAATTAATGGCAGGATGCCAGATCAGGTCGGTTTATGCGGGCATTGCCGGCAGTCATATCAGAAGCCTCAATTCTCACGGCATCGTGGCCATTAAAGACAAGGAAGTGACTCAGTACGATATTGACAGGGTGATAGATTCGGCTCGCGCCGTGGCAATTCCTGCCGATCAGAAAATCCTGCACATTTTGCCTCAGGAGTTTGTGATCGATCTCCAGGAAGGCATCAAGGAACCTATCGGGATGTCGGGCATTCGTTTGGAGGCCAAGGTCCATATGGTCACCGGTAGCGTCAGCGCCTCGCAAAATATCGTCAAATGCATTCGGCGTTGCGGCCTGGAAGTTGATGACATCGTGCTGGAGCAATTGGCCTCCTGCAATTCGGTGCTGACCGATGATGAAAAGGAATTGGGTGTTTGCCTGATCGATATTGGCGGCGGCACCACGGACATTGCGATTTTTGTAGAAGGCGCGATAAAGCACACCGCGGTGATCCCCATTGCGGGCGATCAGGTGACCAATGATATTGCGGTCGCGCTGCGTACGCCGACGCTTAATGCCGAGGATATTAAGCGAAAATATGCCTGCGCTTTAACGCAGTTGGCGAATGTGGATGAAATTATCGAGGTGCCCAGTATCGGCGATAGGGCGCCGCGCAAGATTTCAACGCAAAATCTGGCGGAGATTATTGAGCCCCGCTATGAAGAATTAATGCTGTTGGTTCAGTCGGAACTAAGACGTAGCGGCTATGAAGAATTAATTGCCGCCGGGGTAGTGTTAACCGGGGGCAGTTCAAAAGTGATGGGATTGATCGATTTGGCGGAAGAAATTTTCCATATGCCGGTGCGTATGGGTGGGCCGCAAAATGTTACAGGGCTAACCGAGGTGGTAAAAAATCCGATTCACTCTACCGGAGTCGGATTATTAATGTACGGAAAAGAACACCAGGGTGTTGGCAGGGGCATTGATGCTGACGGTCCCAGTGTGTTCGCGAGAATGAAAAATTGGTTTCAAGGTAATTTTTAATAGTTTTGTAAATAATTAAGGGGCAGCGGCAATGGCAATGAAATATGAGTTAATGGATATGAGCAATGAACATGCGGTCATCAAGGTGATCGGCGTTGGCGGCGGCGGCGGCAATGCGGTTAGCCACATGGTCGGCAGTCTTGTGGAGGGCGTTGAGTTTATCTGTGCAAATACCGATGCGCAGGGATTATCCAGTTAGGCGTTGAATTAACCAAGGGTCTGGGCGCAGGCACCAATCCGGAAGTTGGAAGAATGGCCGCGGACGAAAACAAAGAGCGTATCAGAGAAGTTTTACAGGGTGCCGATATGGTTTTCCTGACCGCAGGCATGGGCGGCGGCACCGGTACCGGTGCGATTCCTGTGATTGCCGAAATTGCCAGAAGCATGGGCATTTTGACGGTTGCCGTGGTGACCAAGCCGTTTTCATTTGAAGGCAAAAAGAAATTGGCAACGGCGGAGCTGGGTATAGCGGAACTGGAAAGGTTTGTTGATTCATTGATCATCATTCCGAACCAAAAATTATTGCCGGTATTGGGCAACGATGTATCGCTGGTCAATGCATTTAAAGCGGCTAACGATGTGCTATTGGATGCTGTGCAAGGCATTACCGAGCTTATCGTTCATCCCGGTATGATTAACGTCGATTTCGCCGATGTCAGAACGGTTATGTCCGGCATGGGCGCGGCGATTATGGGTACAGGCGCGGCAAAAGGAGAATATCGGGCGCGCGAAGCAGCTGAGAAAGCCATTGCCTGTCCATTGCTGGAGGACATTAATTTACAAGGCGCGCGCGGCATTTTGGTTAATATTTCCGCCGCCGATATGGGTATTGCCGAGTTCGACGAGGTCGGTAATATTGTTCACGAATTTGCTTCGGAGGATGCTGTTATAAAAATCGGCATGTCTATTAATCCCGAGCTAGGCGACGAGATTAAAGTGACTGTTGTCGCGACCGGCATGGGATTGCCGTCCAAGGTGGTTAAGCTTGCGCCGAAAGCGACAGCCGGATACGTTAATCAAAATGTGGCCGGTGAAGTCAGTTACGAAGGCCTGGATAAGCCTACGGTCATGCGTCAAAACAAAACCGAAGGCAGGGAAACCCGCTTTGGGGCTCAACCTAAAAAAGACATCGATTTAGATTATCTGGATATTCCGGCTTTTTTAAGACGTCAAGCTGACTAACGAGTGCGGTTAACAAGACAATCAGTCTCCATTTTGGAGGCTGATTGTGATAAAATTTTCGCTTTTTGCCCTCTTTACTTAGCGTTATTGATTTTATGATTAAACAACGAACTTTAAAAAACACAATCAGGGCAACAGGTGTAGGGCTACACACGGGTGATAAAGTCTATTTAACTTTGCGTCCGGCCGAAGCGAACACGGGCATCCGGTTTCGTAGGGTTGATCTGGAAAACCCGGTGACCATAGAGGCGACGCCGGAAAATGTTGGCGAAACGGTACTGTCGACAACACTGGTTGCGGGTGATGTGAAAATATCAACCATAGAACATTTGCTTTCGGCTTTTGCCGGATTAGGCATAGATAATGCCATTATCGATGTCAGCGCCGCCGAGGTTCCGATTATGGATGGCAGTGCCGGGCCTTTTGTGTTTTTGCTCCAGTCTGCCGGGGTTGAAGAACAAGACAGCCCGAAGCAGTATATCCGTATAAAGCGTAGCATCAGGGTTGAGGACGGCGATAAATGGGCTGCTTTTGAGCCGTTTGAAGGATTCAAGGTCACGTTCACCATCGATTTCGAACACCCGGCTTTTGAAGAGCATGTCAAAACCGCGACTATGGATTTTTCATCGACTACGTTTGTTAAGGAAGTGAGTCGAGCCAGAACCTTCGGCTTCATGAAGGACATTGAGATGCTGCGGCAAAATAATCTGGCCTTGGGTGGCAGTCTTGATAATGCTATCGTGGTTGACGATGATAAAGTTATCAATGAAGACGGCCTGCGCTATGCGGATGAATTTGTTAAGCATAAAATTCTTGATGCGATAGGCGATTTATATCTTCTGGGACATAGCTTGATTGGCGAATTTACCGGCTATAAATCGGGCCACGGCTTGAACAATAAATTACTCCGCGCTTTATTAAACGATAAAGATGCCTGGGAAATGGTTACCTTTGACGATGAAGAAAACGCGCCGATTTCTTTCATGCGTTCTGCCGAATCCCCCAGACCTGCCGCATAAGGCTGCTGCGAGCGCCAAGCGCCCGGCTGATTGATCAGGCCGGGGCTTGATGCTTCGACAGTTTTGCCAGCGTTGTACTTAATCTCAGCAGCGCCAACTTCAATTGCTCATCCGAAACAGTGAGGCCGTAGTGATGGATGAGCTCTATTTTTTCCGCCGAAGGAATGTTCGGCTTCCTGCTTGGAGACGCGGTCTGTAAAGCTCCTCGCCTACGTCCTGTAGGCGACATCTCCGCCATCACTTTAATCTGCATAATCGAGACCGACTCCCGGGTTACCGGAGCGATAGCGGTGAGAATCGCACTGTTATAAAAACGCAATTGCGACGCCCAGGCCGCCGTATCGGTATAAACCAGCAGTTTCTTGCCATTAACAACACAGTGCAGTGCATGCTGGGCTATCGTCGCCGGCAACACCTCATGAATACGCTGGAGTACCTGTTTTTGCTGCTCAATCTGGCTGTAAAAATGAGCGATAGTACGGCTTGGGAATGAGAGTGCCGCTTTAAAAGAAGTCGTTTTTTTTGCCATGAGTATTTGTCCGTCAATCAGCGTCGAAAAGTCTTTACCGAGTTATTGGTTTATCCAGGATAGTGGGATATAGTTAGACTTTGTAAGGGAATTGCCGCTTTAATGTAATAATCAACTCGTATCATATCCACAAACATCCAGAAAGATAAGGCCAGGGAGATAAAGTGAGACAGTTTATTCAGGGTATCGCAGAAAACAGCCATTATCAGGCAACGCATTTATTGCAGATTCTAAGACAGGTCCAAGCGCAATATCATTATATACCGGAGGCAGCGATAGAACAGCTGTCCGGTTTGCTAAACATTCCCCGGACGCAAATCATCGGTGTCGTTGAATTCTACAGTTTTTTTCATCGGGTCCCCAGAGGGCAATATGAGCTGTTGATCAGCGATTCAATAACCGATCATATGCTGGGTAAGAAAAGTCTGCTCGATTATCTGGCAAAGAAGTTGGATGTTGCCGTTGGCGAGGTTCGGGCAGATGGCGTGGTCAGCCTGGATAATACCTCATGTACCGGCATGTGCGATCAGGGACCGGCCGGTTTGGTTAACGGCCATGCATTGACCCGCCTGGATCGTCCCGGAATTGATAAAATCGCAGAGCTGATTAATCAACAAAAACCCTTGGACGAATGGCCCGAGGCGTTATTTCAGGTCGATGACAATATTTATAAATCCGGCTTACTGCTGAATCAACAGATTGAACAAGGCGCGGCGCTTAGATCGGCTTTTAAACGAGGCATCAAGGAAACGCTGAAAGAAATCGACTATTCGGGGTTGCGAGGCCGGGGCGGCGCCGGATTTAAAACGGCGATCAAGTGGCAGTTCTGTTCGGAAGAGCGGCAGATTGAGCGCTACGTGGTTTGCAATGCCGATGAAGGCGAGCCCGGCACGTTTAAGGACAGGGTGTTGCTAAACGCCTATGCGGATCAGGTTTTTGAAGGCATGGCGGTGTGCGCCGCGATTGTCGGAGCCAAACAGGGATTTTTGTATTTGCGCGGCGAGTATTTACATCTTTACGACAAGCTGCAACGTATTTTGGAGCAACGTCGCCAAAACAGCTTATTAGGCAGCAATATTCTGGACACAGGTCTGGATTTCGATATTGAAATCTGCTTGGGTGCGGGCGCTTATATTTGCGGTGAAGAATCGGCGTTGATCGAGTCGCTGGAAGGCAAAGCCGGTATTCCGCGTAATCGTCCGCCTTATCCCGTCACTCAGGGCTATTTGGGTAAACCGACCGTAGTCAATAACGTGGAAACGTTTCTGGCGGCGGCAAGCATTGCGGTCAACGGCGGCGACTGGTTTGCAAGCATCGGCACCGAAAAATCGAAAGGCACCAAGATACTCAGCATCAGCGGCGATTGTGATCGTCCCGGCATCTATGAATATCCGTTTGGCACGACAATCCACACCATCTTAAATGATTGCGGGGCGGGTGATGTGCTCGGTGTGCAGGTTGGCGGACCATCGGGAACCTTTATTTCCAATCAGGAGTTCGACCGCAAGTTGGCTTTTGAAGATTTGGCCACCGGCGGGTCATTCATTATCTTCAACTCCAGCCGTAACATTCTCGACATGGTTCATAACTTCGCGCATTTTTTCGCGCATGAAAGCTGCGGATTTTGTACGCCGTGCCGGGTAGGCACTTCGTTGCTGCAAAAACAGATCGACAAGATAGTCGAAGGTCACGGTTCGGCGGGCGATGTGGTAGCGCTTGAAGAACTGTGCCAGCTGGTCAAAAACTATAGTCATTGCGGTCTCGGCCAAACGGCTGCGAATCCGATATTAACAACGCTGGAGCGCTACCCTGATTTGTACCAAAGCCGATTAAAAGAAATCAGCTTTGAACCGGGATTCGATTTGGACGGCGCACTGGAAACGGCGCGGCGCATGGCGAATCGGGATGATGCCGGCGCGCATTTGGCTCAGACTCAGATGGAGAGCGAACATGAGTAAGACAATTACCATCGACGGAAATGTTATTCCTTTCGAAGACGGACAGACCATTATGGACGCCGCGATGGCGGCCGGGTTCTATATACCGCACTTATGCCATCAGCCGGAATTTACCCCGCACGGCAGTTGCAAGCTGTGTACGGTACAAGTAAACGGACGCAATTGTTCGGCTTGCACCTATCCGGCAATGGACGGTCAGGAGGTGCTGAGTGAAACCCAAGAGCTGATCGACGACCGGAAAAAAATCACCCAGATGCTGTTTGTGGAAGGCAATCATCTGTGTCCAGGCTGCGAAAAAACCGGTAACTGCCAGCTGCAAGCTGTCGCCTATCATTTGAATATGCTCGACAACCACTTTCCGGCGTTTTACCCGGAGCGGGAAGTGGACGCCTCTCACCCCGAGGTGATGATCGACCATAACCGCTGCATTTTTTGCACGCTGTGTGTCCGCGCCAGCCACGAAAAAGACGGCAAGGACGTGTTTGCGATCAGCGGGCGAGGCATCCACAAGCATTTAATCTTTAATGCTGAAAGCGGCTTGCTGAAAGATACTGATTTAGAAGCGACGGATCAGGCTGCGCACATTTGCCCTACCGGCGCAATTTTGATTAAGCGCACCGGATATCAGGTGCCGATTGGCGAGCGTATTTACGATCATAAAGAAATCGATCAAGTGAGTTTGGCCGCATCCGGTTCCCAACCGGCTGCGGCACTTCCACCATCCTTGGCAGTCGGCACGGAGCATCTTAAACATGGCGAATAAAATTAGAGTAGCGACAACATCGCTGGCAGGCTGCTTCGGCTGTCACATGTCGTTTTTAGATATAGACGAGCGGATGCTGCAACTGGTTGAAGTTGTCGAGTTCGACCGCTCGCCGATTACCGATATAGAACACTGCACGAACTGCGACATAGGCCTGATTGAAGGCGGCGTGTGCAATTCCGAAAACGTGCATGTGCTGCGGGAGTTCCGAAACAACTGCAAAATCCTGGTTGCGGTTGGGGCCTGCGCAATTAACGGCGGACTGCCCGCCATGCGCAATCATATTCCGCTCGAAGAATGTTTGAATGAGGCATACTTGGACGGTATTGGCGTGGAAAATCCGCAGATTCCCAGCGATATAGAATTACCCTTATTGTTGAGCCAGGTGCATCCGATTCATGAAGTCGTCAAAATCGATTATTACCTGCCCGGCTGCCCGCCGTCAGCGGACGTATTCTGGAAATTCCTGACCGATTTGATTGAAGGGCGCGAACCATCCTTGCCTTATGAGTTGGTTCATTACGATTGAGTAGGTTGGGTTACGTCTGTATGGACAGATTTTTGCTCCGTGCAATCTGCATCCCTCACATCCCTGTGGGTTATTCAGGAGCAGTCAATAACCTAACCCAACACATCGAAGCGGCAATTGTCGGGTTACGCTAAACCGACCTACAAAATACGAGAAAAATCATGTACGAACATTTAGAAACAGCTGAAAATCGAGACAGTTTAAAACGGGTTGTCGTCGATCCGGTCTCGCGCGTTGAAGGGCACGGCAAAGTTACTTTGCTGCTGGACGAAAATAATAAAGTTCAGCAAGCCCGACTGCATATTGTTGAGTTTCGCGGCTTTGAGCGATTCATTCAAGGCCGCCCTTATTGGGAACTGCCGGTCTTGGTGCAGCGGTTATGCGGTATTTGCCCGGTCAGTCATCATTTGGCCGCCGCCAAAGCCATCGACCAATTGGTCGGTATCGATCCTGACAACCTGCCTGTGTCAGCGGATAAATTAAGACGCCTGTTGCATTTCGGGCAAGTGCTGCAATCCCACGCGCTGCATTTCTTTCATTTATCGAGCCCGGATTTATTGTTCGGCTTTGAAAGCGACATCAGTAAGCGTTCGATTGTTGCGGTATTGGCCGAGTATCCCGACATCGGCGTACAGGGCGTAAAATTGCGTAAATACGGACAGGAAGTCATTCGCATGGTGTCGGGCAAACGTATTCACGGCACCGGTGCGATTGCCGGGGGCATGAATAAATCGCTGACTAAAGCCGAACGCGACTACTTGCTTGAAGACATCGACCAGATGATAACTTGGGCGGAAGGTTCGGTTGCGTTGATAAAAAAAGTGCATTGCTCCAACCTGCCTTATTACGATGACTTTGCCACGATACGCAGCAATTATCTGGGTCTGACTAAGCCTGACGGCGCGCTGGAGCTTTATCATGGCGGCATCCGCGCCAAGAATGAGCACGGCGAAACCCTTATGGATCACATCGATTATTGCAAATATAACGATTATATCCATGAAGAAGTCCGCTCCTGGACCTACATGAAATTTCCGTACCTGCTGTCGTTGGGACAGGCGCAAGGCTGGTACCGGGTCGGGCCTTTGGCGCGGGTCAATAACTGCGACTATATCGACACGCCGTTGGCGGAAGCCGCCCGCGTCGAGTTTAAAGCGCACAGCGGCGAAGCGATGGTGCATAGCACCTTGGCATTTCACTGGACGCGGCTGATTGAAGTCCTGCATTGCGCCGAAAGCATTAAGGTGTTGTTGAATGACCCGGACATCATGGGTTCTGATCTGGTCGCGCAAGGCGAAAAGCGTTATGAAGGCATTGGCGTGATTGAAGCGCCGCGCGGCACCTTGTTCCATCACTATCAAGTCGATGAAAACGACATCGTCACCAAAGCTAACCTGATCGTTTCGACCACCAGTAACAACATGGCGATGAACGAGTCGGTGCGGCAAGTGGCGGCGGAATATTTGTCAGGCCGCGAACTGACCGAACCGTTGTTGAACAACCTGGAAGTGGCGATTCGCGCTTACGATCCTTGTTTGTCCTGCGCGACCCATGCTGTCGGTAAAATGCCGCTGCAACTTGAGTTGGTCGATGCCGGAGGCAAACTGATCGATAAGCTGGTCAAACACAGCGACGGACAAATCGAGCGGAATAATGCCTAAACCGGTATTGCTGTTCGGTTACGGCAATCTCAGCCGCGGCGACGATGCGTTGGGGCCGTTATTGCTGGAATACGTAGAAAGCCATTGCAGCTTGGACGCAATTGAAATATTGTCCGACTTCCAATTACAAATAGAACATGCGCTGGACTTGGAAAACCGCCGCTTGGTGTTGTTTGTCGATGCCTCGGTAGCCTGTGCCGAGGCCTTTGATTTTACCGTGCTGGAACCTGCCAGAGATAAAAGCTACACGACCCACGCGATGAGTCCCGCAGCGGTTTTAGACGTGTATCAATCGATAAAAAAGCAACTGCCTCCGCCGTGTTTTCTGCTGAGCATCAAAGCCGGGAAATTCGAATTGGGCGAAGGCTTGAGCGCAAACGCCGAACATAATCTTGAGCAAGCGTGCTCATTTGCAGGGCGGTTATTAAGCAATCCCGATCTTGATTTCTGGCTGAAACAGGCAAATACAGTCTTAAGCGCGTAGCGGCGAATGGCATGGGCCTCGAAAAGTAAGCCCGGTAAAATATTATTTTCTTTCCTTGAGCAAATCCCTGATTTCGGTCAATAGCAGTTCTTCTCTGGAGGGTTCCGGAGTTACGGTAGGAGCAGCCGTTTCTTTTTTCTTCAGGCTGTTGATGAACTTCACCGCCATAAAAATCACAAAGGCGATAATCGTGAAATCGACCATAGCCTGAATGAAATTTCCATAATTAAGGGTTACGGCGGGCGCATTTCCGGAGGCTTCTTTTAAGGTAAACGCCAGTTTGGTAAAGTCTACGCCGCCGATTAATACGCCAATCGGCGGCATGAATACATCGGCAACAAGGGATGAAATAATTTTGCCGAAAGCGGCGCCGACAATGATGCCTACCGCCATGTCAACAGCATTGCCCTTGATGGCGAATTCTTTAAATTCTTGTAGCATGCTCATAAGCGGTGTCCTTTCTTTGGGGGGCACTCGCGAGGCCGATGCCTAGCGAGTGGGTCCGATTAAAGTTGCTGGTTTATTCGCCTTACTTTTTATGCTCTTGCATCTTTTGTTTGCGGTGCTGCATCATTTGAGCATGATGCGATTTCATGAGCTCCAATTGCTGATTTTTTAACGCTTCTTTTTTGGCGGCGTCTTTCTCCGACAAAATCTGATTCGACAGGTCGTGCATCATCAACATGTGTTCCTGCATGGAGCGCATATGTTCATTTTTTTGTTCTTCAGTCATGCCGCCCATCATGCCCATACCCTGATGCATGCCCATTCCTTTCATAGGTTCGTCGGCTTTTTGCGGTTCAGCAGCGGAACTTAGCATGCTAATGGGTAACAACAGTAATAGGACGGCAGTTGATTTATATAAATGTTTCATCGGGAGTACCTTTTGGCGTTGGGTGGACGGGGAGTTAATTGTATGTAAAATCAGAATCCTGAAGAAGTAAAAAGTTTGCTAGAGGCGGACGGAATAAACAACACCGGTCATTTTAGATTTATTTAACGGTACTTCAATAAGTTAAAACAC
>DAINRH010000032.1:0-26850 GCA_036741905.1 Methylobacter sp.
ATCACATGCACGAAGGCTTCGTAGGTCGAGAAAAAACCGTGGCGGCCGGTCAGCAGATAGCCTTCCAGCCAGCCTTCCAGGGTGTGCTCGGAGAGCATCTCCATGACCCGTCCGTCCGGCGACAGTTCGCCGCCGTCGGCGTCTTCCGGCAGGTAGTCGGCCAGCCAGGTTTTTTTGCTGGCTTCGTACACGTCGTCCAGCTTGTTCGAGCTGTTTTCGTCGGGACCGAACACGCGGAAATTGTGCATATTCAGACTCATGATGTCGCGCAGGAACTTGCCCAGCGGACGTGTGTTTTCGGCGCTGGTGGTGCCCGGTTTGGTCACGACGGCGGCATAGTCGCGGCAATCCGGCATGTGCAGGGCTTTGCGCAACAGGCCGCCGTTGGCGTGGGGGTTGGCGCTCATGCGCCGCGCACCTTTAGGAGCAAGCGCTTTGAGTTCGGGCAACAGGCGACCGTCCCGGTCGAACAGTTCTTCCGGCTTGTAGCTGCGCAGCCAGTCTTCCAGCTGCTTGAAATGCTCAGGCGTGTCGCGCACGTTGCTCAATGGCACTTGGTGGGCACGCCAGAAGCCTTCCACTTTCTTGCCGTCAACCTGCTTCGGCCCGGTCCAACCTTTGGGCGAGCGCAATACGATCATCGGCCAGCGCGGGCGAACCGGCTTGCCGCTGCTGCGCGCTTCCTGTTGAATGCGGCGAATGTCCAGCACGCACTGTTCCATCGTCGCAGCCATGGCCTGGTGCATGGTGTCCGGATCGCTGCCCTCGACGAAATAAGGCGTCCAGCCGTAACCCTTAAACAGGTTTTCCAGTTCTTCGTGAGGAATGCGCGACAGGAGGGTCGGGTTGTTGATCTTGTAGCCGTTCAGATGCAGGATGGGCAGCACCGCGCCGTCGCGGATCGGATTAAGGAATTTGTTGGAATGCCAGGAAGTCGCCAGCGGCGCGGTTTCGGATTCGCCGTCGCCGACCACCACCGCAACGATCAAATCAGGATTGTCGTAAGCCGCGCCGAACGCATGCGACACGCTGTAGCCGAGTTCGCCGCCTTCGTGAATAGAACCCGGCGTTTCCGGTGTGCAGTGACTGCCGATGCCGCCCGGAAAGGAGAATTCCTTAAAGAACTGGCGCATGCCGTGTTCGTCTTCGCTCTTGTTCGGATAGGTTTCGCTGTACGCGCCTTCCAGGTAGACCGGGCCTAGTACGCCCGGCGCGCCATGTCCCGGACCGGCCATGAAAATGGCATTCAGGTCGTACTTGTTGATCAACCGGTTGAGGTGGATATAGGTAAAGGAAAGACCGGGACTTGATCCCCAGTGCCCCAGCAAGCGACTCTTCACATGCTCTATCTTGAGCGGTTCGCGCAGTAGCGGATTGTCGCGCAGATAAATCATGCCTGCCGCAAGATAGTTACAGGCACGCCAGTAAGCGTCAATCTTGCTGAGTTCTTCCGGGGATAACGTTGTCGATTGCATCGTCATAGGTTTATAGCTCCAAAATGGGTTTTATATAGGCCGTTAATTTTCGATATTAAACCCTATCAGTATGACGCAGGCATGACGGCCAGCTGAGCATACCGGTAATTTCCGTTAAAAATAATTCGAATGTCGCGTTAACCCTAAACATATTGCAATTTATACTTTTTTGGTTCCGACCCGTCCGATTACTCATTACCGATGATTACGCCCGACTTTCAAAAAATTTGCAAAAAAGAAAATCAACTGTTGACCAAGCAAATGATAATCATTATTATTTGCATCCATGAACAAAAAACTTCCCGATTTGCTCGACCCTCTGAATTTAGAGCTTTCTATAAAGCAGGATACGACACCGGCTTTACGACAGCGGCTCTATAGCGCTGAGCTATTCGGTACAACGCGCGAGGTGGTTATTGAACATGCCGGTGAAGAATACCGATTGCGTTTAACGCGTCAGGGTAAATTAATCCTGACCAAATAGTTTAATTATTGCACTTTATTGTCGGCAGGCTTTTTTCTCATCACCTGTAGACATCTCTCCTCCTGATATTGGGGAAGGGGCATGCCGACAATAAAGTGCAAGATGTAAAAAACAGCCAGCCACCCGACACGTCAAGTGTTGTTAGCCAGCCAATATCAAAGCTACGCACTGCCATAGCAGTTGCCTAACGTTTGGATGGTGAACTCAATGAACTCTAATAAACAACACAAGAAAGTAGGCCTTTCCGGTAACGGCGATTGTCGAGTGGTACTTTGTCCCGATTGCGGCACATTAGAGATAAGCCTGGGATCGACAACAATACGCACTACTTCAGAATCGCTGCACATACTCAGCTCAGTCTTAAACCACGCCAAAGTGCGGCTTGCCCAACTGCAAGATACGGTATCGGCAGATAGCAATACCCGGCAGATGAGGCTAGGCCGTGTTCACTAAAGCGATGTTCCCGATAACCGGCTTTTATTTCATGGAAAACAGTCCGGCACCGGCACCGGTACTGAGATATATGAATTACGGCGGCATTACCCGCTCCAATGACCGGTCATGGCTTGCGCTGAGTCTGGTGCTGTGCGCGCATCTGGCGGTGTTTGCGGCATTGCGTCCGCAACCGGAGTCTCTATCGGTTGAGACGCCGCCCGAACCCATCATGATCAGCTTACTGAGCGCACCGCAAATAACGCCGCAAAAACCGACGCCCCCCGCCCCACCGATGGCAAAGGCGCAAAAACCGGTCAAGAAGCAAGTCAAAACGCCGATCGCCAAGCCCGTTGCAGAGCAAGCAAGTCAGCCGGTAACGCCGGCTGCGGAACAAACATCAGCACCCGTAGCAACAACGGCCGCACCTATTGCCGAACAACAGACAAAGCCGACAAACAACAAGCCTGTCCTGAGCGAAGCCGAACAACCCTACCAGTCGCCTAACTTCAATGCGGCTTATCTCAATAATCCGGCGCCGAACTATCCGTCAATCTCACGGCGATTGGGCGAAGAAGGCTTGGTATTGCTAAACGTACAGGTAACGGCGGACGGCGCGGCCGGTTCCGTAGAGCTGCAAACCGGCAGCGGCTCAAGCAGGCTCGACCAAGCCGCGCTGGAAGCCGTCAAAAAATGGCGGTTTACGCCTGCCAAACGCGGCGACCAAGCGGTCAGCGCATCGGTCGTAGTGCCGGTCAGATTTTCACTAGAAGGATAACATCATCATGCAAGCCGAATATCTCTTAGACAACCTGAAATTTATCAGCCAAGGCGGCGCGGTATCCATGACCGTAGCGGCTGCCCTGTTAGCCATGTCCATCGGCAGTTGGACCTTAATGGTCGTAAAAGCCATCCAGGCACGGCGCATAAAAAGCCGCAGCGCGATTTTTTTAGCACGCTTTTGGCAAGCCTCGTCGACAACATCATCCATGGCGGCCGTCATGGACGAGGATTTGAACAAAGCAGAAAACCCGTTTACGCGCCTTGCCGTACAAGGCATCAATGCCACCGCCCATCATAATCGCTACACCGCCCGACTCCTGGCGAAACGCGCAGTAACTGCCGGCGCGGGCCAAAGTACCGCGTTGCAGGAGCATTTACGCCATGACGAATTTATTAGCCAAGCACTACGCCGCACCATAGGCCAGGAACACATGCGCCTGGAAACAGGCCTCACTTTATTGGCTTCAGTCGGCAGCATCGCTCCCTTCATCGGACTGTTCGGCACCGTGTGGGGAATTTATCACGCGCTCGGCACTATTGCCGTTGGCGGCCAAGCCACAGTGGACAAAGTGGCGGGCCCGGTCGGCGAAGCGCTGATCATGACCGCGTTCGGCCTGGCCGTCGCGATACCGGCGGTATTAGCCTATAACGCTCTGGTGCGCGACAACCGCCTGTTAATGGGCGAAGTGGAAACCTTCGCTCACGATCTGCATACCTATCTAACCACCGGCGTACCGTTGGCAACCGTAACCACTGACATGCCCTTCAACACTGACGAAGCGGTCTTCACTACAGAGGAACCGCTAACTGCCCGCCCCGCTTCGGGCGCTGCGCGCGCCAATCCGCTCCAAGCGGGGTTGTCGTCATGATGTCCTCAAGCGGATTCGGCGGCGATAACCACCATAGCCAGCCGATGGCGGAAATCAACACCACGCCGATGGTGGATGTCATGCTGGTGCTACTGGTTATTTTTATCATCACAGCGCCACTGCTGACCCATTCAATCAAAATCGACCTGCCGCAAGCGGGCAGCCAAACCAATCCGGAAAAACCCGACGCCATCACCCTGTCGATTAATGAAAAAGGCCAACTGTTTTGGAACGATACGCCATTTGAAAACGCGGAGCTTGCCTCGCGGCTGACGGAGGCGGCACAGAAAACGCCTCAACCCGAACTGCATTTGCGCGCCGACAAAACCACAAACTATCAGCAATTAGCCATGGTGATGTCAGCTGCACAAAATGCAGGAATAAAAAAACTGGGCTTCGTTACCGATCCGAATCTAAAGAAATAAAACCGCCCTAATTCACTTTCAATCTTACATCCAGCCAGCCAAAGAGCACTTATCGCTTGTATAGCCAGCAACTATTACAAAATACAGGCTCTTATATGAAACCTTCAATCCAACTCAGACAAAGGCACGTCAACGCGGCATTGCTACTGGCTCTTGCCGCCGTACCGACTATCACACTGGCCGATTCCGCCGCAAACAAAAAAACACTACCCACTAAGTCTAAAAACGAAACCTCGCTGCCGGAAGTAAAGACCAGTGCCGTGCGGATTTATCCAGGAGGAGCGAATGATGTGGCGAGAACCGGCAGCAAGACCGATACGCCGCTACGCGATATTCCCGCCAGTATTGCGGTAGTACCGGAAAAGCTGCTTAAGGAACAGGCCGCAATTACCATGAATGACGCCATGCGTAATGTCAGCAGCATTCAACCGCAAATGGCAGGCGGTTATGGTTTTGCCAATAACTATACCTCGCGCGGTTTGGGGTTAAGCTTTTTGCGAGACGACATGCCTGATGGCCCCTCTCAAAACGGCTATTACCGCACCCTGGTTGATGTCGAGCGCATAGAGGTCTTAAAAGGCCCCGGCTCGGCACTGTTTGGCGCTGCGAACGGCGGCGGCAGCATTAACCTGATCACCAAAAAACCGCAAAATAACTTTAATGTATCCGGCGGTACAACTTTCGGCAGTTTCGGCACAGGCGGCGGCTATCTCGATTTAACCGGACCGATGCTGAACGATACGGCGGGCCGGTTAATCGTGAACGGAGAACACTCCGATGGTTTTCGCGGCTTAAAACGCGATATTGTCGAGGTTTCCCCCAGCCTGACATGGCAGGTAGCCCATAATAAAACGCTGACCATTGACTTCGATCACCGCGATATTCAAGTTAAGCCGGACAACTTCGGCATTCTGTTCGATGCTAAAGGCAATCTTGCCGACGTCTCTCGCGAAACCCGCTACTACACCCCGTTTAATAAAACAGACCAGCAAATCAACCGGGTCGGCGCCACGCATGATTGGATATTTTCCGACGCATTAAGCATGCGCACCGCAATGACCGCTGAAAACCGTCAACTGGATCTGATCAGGAATCTTTCTGCCACGGCCACTTTGGCAAATACAGTGACCGGGCGAAATGCGCGCAAACAATCCGACGATGCCGATTACACCACTTTCCAGAATGAACTGACCTGGAAAACAAGCACCGGCCCTGTCGATCATACGCTATTGGGTGGATTTGAATATAAAAACACCGATATTGATACCAATGTCGATATTTATTTATTTCCCAATATCGCCAATCTGTACAACCCGGTCATTTTGGAATCCTCGTTGGCAGGGAACACCAATTTTCAACTATTCGACCGGAAAATGACCAGCGACACCGTGTCGTTCTACGGGCAAGATCAACTGGCCTTTGGCGAACACTGGAAACTGCGCGGCGGCGTGCGTCACGACATTATCAATTATGACGATAAAGGTTTTGAACGGACGGTTCAGAGTCTCGCAGGCGTGTCCAAGTACCGTGAAATCAACGAGAGTAAATCCTTCACTACCGGATCGATAGGCGGCGTATTTCAACCGACAAAAAACCTGGCACTTTACGCAGGCTACAGCACCGGAGCATTCATCAACCTGGGTACAGAAAGCAAGGCCTACCCGACAGCGCCTGAAACCTCCTCGCAAGTAGAAGTCGGCGCTAAAACCACCCTGCTGGATGATAAGATCGATTTGAATGTAGCGCTATTCGATACCCAGCGTAGCGACTATTTCGTCACCTTACCCGGCAGTGGCGGCTTGGCGACTCAGGACGGCAAAGATCAATCTCAAGGCGTGGAAATGGATCTTGGAATACACCCGCTCAGCGGCTGGAATATCACCGGTAACGCCGTATGGATGGATCCTGAAACCCAATCGCGCGCAGTAGCCAGCAATACGGCTTTGGGTGTCATTGACCGCAGTATCTACGGCACTGTCCCTACCGGTGTCAGTAAAGAAACATTCAACATCTGGAACAGTTATGAAATTCAGCAAGGCTTTGCCAAAGGCCTGACCTTCGGCTTAGGCCTTACTCATAAAGGCAAGGCTTATGCGGATAACCTGAATCTGCTCAAGGTCCCGTCCTACACGACACTGGATGCTGCGATTGCCTATCGCCAGCCGCGCTGGGAAGCCGCTGTTAATATAAAAAATCTCACCGATGAGAATTACTATACCAACCCGACATTTGTCGGCGCCCTGCCCGGCGACCCGCTTAGCGTTTACGGCAGCGTGCGTTTTAACTTTAACTAATTGATGTTGCGCGCACATGATAGAAAAGCGTAGTCCACGAAAAACACGAAAAAACATCAGTAACTCATTCTACTTTGTCAGATTTCAAGATCATACACTTCAAGATCGTCATTCCGGCATGGATTCACCTGATTAGTAAGATGCTTCAGCTAGCGCCGTCATACTGGCATGGATGCCGGCATCCAGTCACATGGATGTGAATGTATGACTTGGCATAATGCCTAAATCGGATACGGGGGCCATGGATGGATTTGAGCTTGCCATCCATGGCACTGGATACCCGCTTCCCGGCGCATAAGTATCTACACAAGTACCGGCCCCTTCTCCCTTGAGGGAGAAGGTTGGGATGACGACTTGCATGGATGCAGGAGCAATTGCCGAGGGGGAGATAAAGGGTTATTTTTATTCTTCTCATCCGCATCATGGAACTGGAAGAATACGCATCAGGATGAAGCGAACAAGATGTTGAGCAAACCAGGGCAGACCGGGGCATTTTCAGCAAACGGATACCCTATATTAATTAGCCGTATTACTTGGGCTTACCCGAATCCATCCGGATTTTGTTTTAACTTAATCGCCTTAAAGCGGAAATAAAACCTGTAAATCAGGCTTACGCAGCAATGTATAAGCCCCCTTCATTTAGCCAGCCATCACTTGGGTGTGAATAGCCAGCCAGAAACAAGACCACCTCAACGAGGAAAATGTTTATGCGCTATTACCAAAATCAAGTACTGACGCCAACCACCGCTACATTACCGGACGCACCCTATTCCAAAGCTGCGGAGATTACTCCGCGGCCGCGTTCTGCCGTGAAGGCGAAAAGCGCAGGTACTTTTACCGCAATGCAAGTATCAATCTGTCATAAATATGCAGCGGAGCTACTCCGTAGCGAAGCCGTCGTTAATGATATTCCGGCCGCTCTTAGCGCACGAGATTATCGCGCATTAACGCGGCGCTTATCGCCTGAGGAGGCTGACTTCTTCCGTAAGCAACCGGAAGCGGCGGCTGCACGCAAGCGACGCCGGTTCGGCAGCACCCATTTCCACATCGGCGCGCCCGGCCTCAATGCATTGCGCAGCGAGGGGGCCCAATGATCCTGCACAGTATTCTTAACGGCATCGGGGAAACGCCTATCGTCCGCCTGTCGCGTTTGTTCCGCAATTCGCCATGCGAGGTTCTCGCCAAGCTGGAGATGCTCAATCCCGGCGGCAGCGTCAAGGACAGACCGGCTCGCTACATTATCGAACGCGGTCTGGCCGAAGGCACTATTCAGCCGGATTCGCATATCGTCGAAAGCTCGTCGGGCAACCTCGCCATTGCCTTGGCGATGACATGCCGCATCCACGGTTTGCGTTTTACGGCAGTAGTCGATCCGAAAATCTCGCCGATCAATTTAAAGATCATTCGATGCTACGGCGGCAATATCGAATTGGTGACCGAAAAGGATAGCCAAAACGGTTATCTGGAAACCCGCATCGAGCGCGTCAAATACCTGTTGCGCAAGCAGCCGGATGCGGTATGGATCAACCAGTATGCCAACGAACGTAACTGGCAAAGCCACTACCACGGCGAGGGCGAAGAGATCCTGAAGTCGCTGGACCGGCCGGTGGATTACCTGGTGCTGGGCGTCAGTACATCCGGCACCGTGCATGGCATCTCCCGGCGGCTGCGGGAGGCGTGGCCGGATCTGAAGGTTGTCGCGGTGGATGCCGTCGGTTCGGTGCTGTTCGGCACCCCGCCGTATCCGCGCGAACTGCCCGGAATCGGCGCCAGCCGCATACCGGAGTTGTTGCAGCACGGCGAGATCGACCAGGCGATTCATATCGACGACTATGAATCGGCCCTCGCTTGCCGGGAGCTGGTAAAGCACGAAGGCATTTTCGCCGGGGGCTCGTCCGGCTCGGTTATCTCAGCCATTCAGCGTCTCGCCAGACAGATGCCGCACGGTGCCCGCATCCTGACCGTCCTGCCCGACCGGGGCGAGCGTTACCTGGATTCCGTCTATGACGACGAATGGCTGTCGCGCATGAAAGATCGGCACCTGGACCGCACATCACACTTACTTGGACAAATAGCATGATCACACCAACCCTCTCACCGGATTTGCTTTATCTCAGCCGCAGCGACCTGATCGAATTGGGCGGCGGCCACTCACAGCCCTATGTCGACGCAATCATCGACGGACTGGCCGCGCACCTGCGCGGCGAATATGTGCAGCCGCTCAAACCCTACCTGCGCTGGCCCGGCGCCGACCATATCGCCGACCGCATAATCGCAATGCCTTGTTACCTGGGCGGCGAGCAGGCAATCGCCGGACTCAAGTGGATCGGCAGCCGACAGCACAACCCTGCCCGGTTCGGCTTGGAGCGCGCCAGCGCGGTCGTGGTGCTGAACGACGCGCACACCAACTATCCGATTGCAATTATGGAAGGCGGGCTGATCAGCGGCATGCGCACCGCCGCCATCACCGCCGTAGCCACGCGTTATCTGGCGCGCGGCGGGTTCACTGACGTCGCCGGCATCGGTTGCGGTCCGATTGCGCGGATGCAGATGCAAACATTGCTGGAGCAGTTCCCGTCGATCGAACGTTTGCATCTGTTCGACTTGTCGTCCGCTGCCGCCGACGCCTTCGTCGCCGAACTGGCCGGGCGTTTCCCGCGTATCGCCTTCGTTAAGGCTGACTCGGCGGAAGCCGCGGTGCGCGCCGCCGACGTGATCGTTACCTGCACGGTAGCCGACGCGCCTTACTTGCGCTACGAGTGGCTCAAACCCGGCGCTTTTGTCAGTAATGTATCGATCATGGACGTGCATAAGGAAGTCTACGAACTAGCCGACAAGGTGGTGGTTGACGATTGGGAGCAATCCAATCGCGAGAAAAAAATCATCAATCAACTGGTGCTGGAGGGACGTTTCAGCCGCGAACGCCTGCATGCCGAACTCGGTGAAATCGTCGTCGGCGACAAGCCGGGGCGGGAAAACGATCGAGAGATCATTCTGCTCAATCCGATGGGCATGGCGCTCGACGACATCGTCTGCGCACACCACTTCTATCATCTGGCGCGCGAGCGCGGAATCGGCACGCAACTGCCGCTATACGGTTGAAACCTATGGAGTCCAACACTCATCATCCGTATGCGCGGCGCTTAACGCAAGACCTGTTCGACGCGCTCTGGCTGGAAGATCTCTACGGCTTTCGCAAACACTGTGTGTTCGATTCGGCCGCCGATGGCGAAACGGTGCTGAAAGTCGTGCTCGACAAAACGCGGTCGCTGCACTGGCGCGGCCGCCGGGCCGACGGATTGCGCCCATTCCGGGTATCCAACCGGCCCGTCGTCTTGCATCGCGCTACGCACCCGACTGACTTGAATGCCGTCCAAAGCGTCGAGGCATTGCAATCGGCCGACTGGTGGCTCGACCAGAGCGGCCGCTTTTCCCGCTTTTTCCGGCTTGCCTACGTCCAGGCCGCGTTCTCGGCAGCGCATGAGCACAGCATCGTCGCCAAGCTTACAGCGACCCCGGACAATCTGCTGTCATGGGAAGCGCTAAGTTGCCTGAAAGATCGGCCGTTCCATCCGCTGGCCCGCGCCAAGGACTGGGACGGAAGCGACGGCGCCGCCTACTCGCCGGAAACCATGACATCAGTCCCGCTGCATTGGGTGGCGTTATTGCGGGACAACCTACGAGGCAACGTCATGACCGGCCAGCCGCTTGCAGAGCTGCTGCTCAATCCTATGGAGCGGAACACGCTGAGCGCGGCCGCCCGCGCTCATTACGCCGATGGCGATGCCTGGCTGTGGTTGCCGGTTCACCCGTGGCAATGGGCACAGTTTGATTGGGACGAGCTGTCGGCAACGGCGGCGTATGTCGACTTGGGACCGGGGCCGGGATCGGCGATCCCGACCGCTTCGATACGCTCGCTTGCTATCGCCGGAGATTCCGGCATGCATCTTAAAGTGTCGCTCGCCATCAACGCACTGGGCGCTATCCGCACCCTGCCGCCGCGCTATCTGCACAATGGCGTACTCGCCGGCGCCTGCCTGGAAAGCCTGCGCCGGAAGGACGCCTGGCTGGCATCGAACCTGCGGCTGTGCGACGAGAATCAATGGTGGGCGCTGCGGCAGCATGACACGCTCGAAGCCGATCCGGGCGAGCTGGCCTGCCTGATCCGCAAATACCCGGCGCTACCGGGAACCCGGCTGATTCCGATGGCGGCGCTGCCGGTAACAACCGCTGACGGCGCGCTGCCTGCGTTCGACCATCTGCTGGGCTGCGCGGCGCATGAACAAGAGGCTTGGATACTGTTCGCCGACATCGCCCGCGCTTTGCTGGAGTTGGGCCTGCGCTGTTTCGCGCAAGGCGCGATGCCGGAGCTGCACGGACAGAACGTGCTGTTGGCTTTCAAGGGGCGGCGTATCGCCGCGCTGGTGCTGCGCGACCACGACACCTTGCGCATCTGCCGACCGCTGATGCAGGCCCAAGGCGTGGCGGCGCCGGATTACGTCATCGACCGCAACACGCCCAATACGCTGGAACCGGACACGCCGCGCGAACTGCTGGCCTATCTGCAAACCTTGGCCATCGAAGTCAACCTGTACGCCATTGTCGCCGCGCTGGCCGAGCGCTACGGCCGCGAGGAAGCGCATGGCTGGCATCTGGTCCGCACGGCGCTGGAAGCCTGCCTGGCATGCGTGCCGCTGCCGGATGAAATCGCCGCTCAAACCAAAATCTTACTGCTGGACGAAGCCGCTTGGCCATTCAAGCAGGTGCTCGCGCCGCTGCTCGGCCGCCCGAGCTTCGGCACCGGCATGCCCAGCGCGATGGGGCGATTGATCAATCCATTGCTGGCCGTGGAGCGTAATGAATGAGCGCCGTGCTGTCGGGTTCCCGTAACCTTGCGCTGCTGCTGAGCTGTCAGGCCGTGACCACGCTCGGCATGATGGTGCTGGTGCCGATCATGCCGCTGTACGTGGCGACGCTGACGCAGACGGACACCGTCGGCGCGGCGCGCTGGAGCAGTCTTGCCTTGGCCGCACCTGCCTTGGGCGTGCTGTGCTCGGCCCCCTACGCCGGTCAATGGTGCGACCGCTTCGGTTATCGCCGCATGCTGTTGGTATCGCTGACCGTGTTCATTACCGGCATGCTGCTGATGGCCTTGAGTCCGAATGTTTACGGTTTCATGTTGGGCCGCCTGCTGCAAGGCATCAGCACCATCGGCGTGGTGCTGACCGCCTTCATCGGTTACGTCAGCGACGACGCATCGCGCGGGCGCTCGCTGGGCTTGCAGGAAAGCGCAATCGCCTGCGGCGCGCTGGCGGGGCCGGTTCTCGGCGGCATCATGCTGGACTATTGGTCACTCAAGCCGCTGCTGACGGCAAGCGCCCTGCTGACCGGCATCGCAGGCGGGCTGCTGTGGAGCGGGCTCAGCGAACCGCCAAAAACGGAACCGGCTCCCGATGTTCCGCAGTTCGCCGGTTTGCGCACCGTGCTCGCCGACGCCGATTTGCGCAAATGGATGCTCGCCGCCTGCTTGATTCAGGCTGCCGCGTTCGCGCTGGTCAATGTCTTTGCGCTCTACGTGACGGCGCATTTCCCCGCTGCCGACGCCACTGCCGGCAAGATCGGGCTGCTGCACGCGCTGGGCTGGCTCGCCGCCATGCTGGCCGGTCCGCTGTGGGGCCGTCTCAACGACCGCGGCGAACCGCGACGTCATTTTACGCTGGCCGCCGTTGGCTGCGCCTTGTCGATCGGATTACTGACTGTGGCCGACCAAATCTGGCTCGTCGCCCTGCTGCGGATGGTTCAGGGCGCGTGTTATGCAGCGCTGGCGCAGTCGATGCTGCTGGCCTGTAGCCGTCAACTGCCTGCCTCGGCCTATGGGCATGTGACGGGCTTAAGCAGGAGCTTCATGGTTGTCGGCCAACTGCTGGGCCCGCTGCTGATCATGGTTCTGATGCCGCTTCTCGACCACGTCAACCTCGTTTGGCCGGTGACGGCGTTGTTCCTGGCCGCCGGATTGCTGGTTCATAGCGGCCGACATGCCGCTTTAACTCCCTGTAAACAAAATTAAAGGAAAAACTCAGATGTCACCACACCTACCGCAACTTGCCGCAATAGAGCGGCGTCTGGTGGAACAGTACCTCAATACGTATTGCCGGGAAACCGCTTGTTTCGACCCCCGCCTTGCGCCTGCCGAGCCGGGGCCGGTCGAATTGCATGCGCCGATTGAAGCCTGGCGAGCCGCCGGGCTGATGCCTTATCGGGTGTCGTTTGCCCAAACCGGGTATCAGCTGGTCGGGGCGCTAAGCTATTTCTCGCCGATCGGCTACCACCGCGTATCGCCTTTCGCCTGGATCGAACGGAACGGCGACTGGAGCCCCCTAACCGACGACGTAAAGCCCCTGGTCGATCTGATCGTCGACACGCTCGCTGCGACCGGCAATCATGCTGCCGATGCCGCGGATCACTGTCGCGACCGCCTGAAGACACTGATGTACAACAGTATCGATAAGGTGCATCGCTTCCACCGATATAAGCCTGACGGGCTGCGCTCGTCTTTTCTGGCAGCCGAGCAAGGCTTGCGTTTCGGCCACATTTTCCATGTGACCTCCAAAGCCTCGGAAGGCTTTAGCGAAGAAGACATGCAGCGCTACGCACCCGAGCTGGGAGCCTCATTCCGCCTGCATTACTTCGCGGTAGCCGACGGACTGCTCGACGAGCGCGTCCTGGGCGGAGACTGCTTGCCGGTCGATCCTGAGGCGGCCCGCTTAGCCGAAAACTTGTTGGCCGATGGCGATTATCGGCTGTTGCCGTGCCATCCCTGGCAAGCTAATTATTTACTGGGCCTGCCTGGAATCGATGCACTGGTAAAAAGCCGTTCGCTGATCTCGTTGGGTCCGTTGGGAGAAGCGGCTTGGCCCACGTCTTCGGTTCGCACGGTGTGGCTGCCCGGCCAAAGTCTGTTCCTCAAGCTATCGCTCGATATCCGCATCACCAATTTCATCCGCAATAACCCGCCCGAGCAGGTCGAGCGGGCGCTGGACGCCAGCCTCGCGCTGTCTTTTCTGCCACGGCAGGTACTCGAACAATCCGTGTTCCGCATTCTTCCGGAATTGGGAAGCCGGACCTTGAAGCTGTCGAGCGACGCACTACGCGCCGCTTGTGCAGTGGTGTACCGGCAAGCGATGCCGCTTGAAGAAGCCGAACACGTTCAGGTGCTTGCGTCGGTGCTGGAGGAACCGGCTGACGGGGAAATCCCGTTGCTGGCCCTGCTTCGGCAAGCAGCCGGGATACAAGCGCCCGACGAGGCGCTGGTGCGAATGTGGTGGGAGCGCTACCTCGACGTCACACTGCTGCCGTTGCTGCGGCTGTTTTCCGATTACGGCATCAGCCTGGAAGCGCATCTGCAAAACACCATGGTGGCTTTCCTGGGCGGCTGGCCGGTGCGCGGCTATGCGCGGGATATGGAAGGCGCCAGCATCAGCCGCGCGCGTTTTCCGTTCCTCGACCGGCTAAAGCCCGACAGCCCTGCGCTTTACGAGGAAGAACAGGCGTGGCATCGCTTCCAGTATTACGTGCTGGTCAATCATATGGGCCATGCGATTGCCTGCCTGGCCCGCACCGAACTGACCACGGAGACCGCGCTGTGGCGGGACACCGCAGATCGTCTTGATGCGACCGGCATCCCGCCGGCGCAGCAGTTACTCAACCAACCTACGCTGCCGGCAAAAGCCAACATGCTCAGCAGTTTCCATCAACACGGCGAACGTCCGGTCTGGGTCGAAATCCCCAACCCCATGCTATCTCAAAGGTAACTCCATGCAACCCTACGATTATCAAAACCTGCTCGACAGTCCCTTTTACCGGCAGGCCAGCCGCCGCGTGCTGCGCCAACTGCTGGAAGCCTTGCTGTTCGAAGACGCGTTACCCCACTACGAGTGGCAGGGCGAAACGCTGATTGTGCCCGCCCTCAGTGCCGACCACGCGCCGGTCAGCTACCGGTGCCGTGCGCAACATACCTTCAGTTTCGGTCGCATACGCATCATTGAGCCGCTGTTGCGCGAGGCTGACGGCGTTAGCGAAGACGCGACCGATCCCGCGCTGTTCCTGGCGGAAATCGCACCATGGCTGGGTGCCGACGAAGCCCTGCTCAGCCGGTTCGCGGCGGAACTAACGGCGACCCAGATCAAGGATGCCCAAGCCCTGCATGCGCGCGGCTATCAGGTATTGCGCGACGCCGATTACGATACGGTCGAGGCCCGGCTGACCGATAGCCACCCGTACCATCCGAGCTATAAATCGCGCCTCGGCTTCACGCTGGCTGACAACCGCGCCTATGCGCCGGAGTTCTCGCCGACTGTGACGCCCTTGCTGCTGGCGGTGCGCCGGGATTGCAGCCGCTGGGCCGTCAGCGCCACGCCGGGGCTGCCGTTGCTGGGCGAAGCGGACAGTCAGCGTTTTTCCGATGAACTGACCCAGCGCGGATTGCGGCTCGAAGACTACCTGCCGCTGCCGGTTCATCCCTGGCAATGGGACGAGGTGATCCTGCCCGGCTATCATCAGGCGATGGCGCGCGGCGAATTGCTGCCGATCGGGCCGCTAGCGGATCATTACCTGCCGCAACAATCGATCCGCACCCTGAGCAACCTGAGCGACCCCGGCCGCCTGTCGCTCAAGCTGGCGATGAACCTAGTCAATACTTCCACGTCGCGCGTGCTGGCGCCCCATACCGTGCAAAATGCTCCCGTCATCAGCGACTGGCTGCTGGCGCTGGTGGAGCGCACCGACTGGCCGGAACCCATGGCGCGACCTGTGCTGTTGCGTGAAGTGGCCGGCGTGAGTTTCACCTCGTCGGCTCCGGCGCACGGACAGTACGGGGCATTGGCCTGCATCTGGCGCGAAAGCGTGCACAACCATGTGCAGCCCGGTGAAGCCGCGCTTCCGATGACGGCCTTGCTGCATGTGGACGCCGATGGACGGCCTTTTATCGACCCGTGGATAAAGCGCTACGGCTCCGAAACGTGGTTGAAGCGACTGATCAAGCGCGCCTGGCTGCCGGTATTGCATCTGTTGTGGGAACACGGCACGGCGCTGGAATCGCATGCGCAAAACATGATCCTGCTGCACGAAGACGGGTTGCCGGCGCGCGTGGCGCTCAAGGATTTTCACGACGGCGTACGCTTCAGCAAGGCGCTGCTGTCCGGTCCCGCACCGGCGCTGACAGCGCCGCCCGCCGAGCATGCCCGCGTCAATCCGAACTCTTTTCTGGAAACCGACGACGCCGACGAGCTGCGCGATTTTACTTTCGATGCGCTGTTCTTCGTCAATCTGGCTGAACTGGCCTGGCTGTTCCAGCGTTTCTACGATATGGCCGAGGCGCGGTTCTGGCAGATCACCGGCGAGGTGCTGAGCGCTCATCAACAGCTCCATCCGCAGCAGGCGGCGCGTTACGCATTGTTCGACTGCTTTGCCGATCAGGTCTCGATTGAACTGCTCGCCAGCCGCCGTTTCCGGCAGGAAATCCGTTTGCGCACGCGGCTTGCGCCTAACCCGTTAGCGCAACAGGGCAAGCCGCCATGCGCCTGAAAGCCCGCTTGCAACTGAACGATCCGCTATACGGGCTGTTTTGCTCGACCCCTGCCGCTCTCTCCGTAGAACTGATCGCCGCGGCCGGTTACGACTTTGTGGTGCTCGATCTGGAACACACGCTGATTGGCCCCGAACAACTTGCCGCCCTGTTGTTGGCGGCACGCGCCGGGGGCATAGCCGCGCTGGTCCGGGTGGCGGCTCCGCATCAAGCGTTGCAGGCGCTGGATGCCGGTGCGGAAGGCATCGTATTTCCACGTATCCGCTCGGCGCAAGCTGCCCTGGATGCGGTGCGGCTTTGTCATTTTTCCCCGCGCGGCGACCGTGCTTTAAACGCCACCTGGCGCAGCGGCTACGGACGCGACGACCTTGTAACAGCGATGGAGACAGAGCGCGAACACACGCTGGTAGCGGCAATGATCGAAGACCGTGAAGGCGTCGAACAAGCCGATGCCATCGCCGCGGTGGACGGAATCGACGTGCTGCTGGAGGGCGCGGCCGACCTCTCGCAGTCGCTCGGACTACCCTGGCAGACCCGCCACCCGGACGTCTGCGCGGCGGTATCGCGCATCCATGCGGCGGCTCTGCACCACGGCAAGACCTTCTGCGCCCTGCCGCGCGCGCCGGAGGATTTTCAAGCCTGGCGCAGGAACCAAGTCCGCATGTTCATCCTGGGCGACGATCGCGGCATCGCCCGCCGCGCCATGGCCGCCCATCTGGCCCAACATCAACTGAAGGACATCGAGCAATGAACCTGCAACAGTTACATAATTACCTGAAAGGCCAAACGGAACCGGTGTGCGCCTATCTGTACGATCTGGCGCATTTGCGTCGGCGCGTCGATATGCTGCGCCGTAGCCTGCCTTCGCAGTGCAGGCTGTTCTACGCCATCAAGGCCAACAGCGACGCGCCGATCCTGGAGTCGCTGTTGCAGCGCAGCGACGGCTTTGAAGTGGCGTCGCTGGGTGAAATCCAGCGCGTGCGCGCCGTCGACAGCGCCGTGCCGATTGTATTCGGCGGCCCCGGCAAGACCGATGCCGAACTGGAAGGCGCTCTTGAGCACAGGGTCATGCTGATCCACGTGGAAAGCGAACACCAGTTGCGGCGTCTCGACTGGATCGCGCGACGCCGCAACCAAGTGGCGGACATCCTGCTGCGGGTCAATCCGGCGCATGTGCCGCAGCAAGCGACGTTGCGCATGGGCGGACAGGCCAGTCAATTCGGCATCGAAGAGGCGCGGATACCGGCGCTGATCGAGCTGGCGCTAAACCTGCCGGGCGTCCGCCTGAAAGGCCTGCATATCCATGCCATCTCCAACAATCTGGACGCTCTGCCCCATCTTGCCCTGCTCGAACACTACTTCGATCTGGCGGAAGCTTGGCAGCGCCGCTATAAGCTGACGTTCGACTGGCTCAATGTCGGCGGCGGCATCGGCGTGAACTATGCCGAGCCGCCGGCGCAATTCGATTGGGAAGGTTTCTGCGCCGGACTGTCGGCGCTGATCGCCGCGCGTCGGCCCGGCTTCGGCATTATCTTCGAATGCGGCCGCTTTCTGACCGCCGACTGCGGTTATTACCTGGCCGATGTCACCGACGTGAAGAGTAACCACGGCAAGCATTTCGCTATTTTGCGCGGCGGATCGCACCATTTCCGCTTACCGGTGTCTTGGCAGCACAATCATCCGTTCGTGATCCTGGCACGCGACGCTTGGCCTTACCCGTTTTCGCGTCCGGGCGTACACGACGCCCAAGTCACATTGTGCGGCGAACTCTGCACGCCCAAGGACGTCCTGGCGCGCGATGCCCACGTCAATGATCTGCGCGCAGGCGACTGCGTCGCTTTCTTGCTGGCCGGCGCTTACGGCTGGCATATTTCCCATCATGACTTCTTGAGTCACCCCCATCCCGACCGGGTGTACCTGGACAACTGTATAGAAAGGATCTGACCATGCTCTGCTCTCTTCCCATTCATTTTGTGCGCATAGATCTTATTCGCCCGAACGAGCGCCACCATGCCGAACACGCGGCGGCCTTGGCCGATACGATCATGCGCGAGCAGCTCTGGCGTATTCCGATTACGCTCGAACGCAACAGCATGGCCGTCATGGACGGCCATCACCGCTTCGAGGCGGCGCGGCGACTCAAGCTGAACCATGTTCCGTGCCTGCTCCTCGACTACGATCAGGTCGAGGTCAGCGCCACGCGGCAGGGCTATGTCGTCACGCCCGAAGAAATCGTACGCCGCGCCCGGACCGGAGACTTATACCCGCCCAAAACGACCCGCCACCGGTTTTCGTCGCCGCTACCCGTCTGCAACATTTCATTATGGCTGCTGCAAGACCGGGGCGCATCGCCGCTTTCCTCGCCCACACTACGATCCGTTAATCGGCTTGCGGCCAAAATCATGAGGAAATCCGCCGAACGGGGGGAGTTCCGCCCGGATTTGCCACTCGATCTGGGAAACTTCCCTAGCCGCGCTCCATAACCGACTGCGTACTTTGTACACACCTTAGGAATGAGCATGGAATAACTTAGGCAAGTTGCCGATAGTCGGAGTGCAGGCTTCGCCTGCATGCGCAAGCAAAGCTTGCACTCCTCCCGCACACCGTTTTCCACTTTATTTCATGCTCGTTCCTTATTTTTCATACACATCAACCTAAAGAGGTACCCTCCATGCAATTTAATTTATCCACCCTAGCAAGCGGGCTTACGCTGGCGTTTTTGCTTCCCCAGGCAAGCGCCCAGACGCCGGACAAGGCCGAACCGGCCACGCAGCTTTCCACCGTGAATGTGACAGCCGGGCAGAACAAGAGCTTCAAGTCTAATGTCGTTCAGGTCGGCACCTTCCGCGACATGGCGCCGCTCGACGTTCCGCAGACCAGCAACGTGGTCACCCGCGAGGTGCTCGATGCGCAAGCGGCGAGCACGCTGTTCGGCGCCCTGCGTAATACGGCGGGCGTTACCCGCGCGCAATTGAACGGTTCGACTTACGACAATATTTCGATTCGCGGCATTCTGGTGGAAAACCGCAGCAATTACCGGCTGAACGGATCATTGCCGGTCATCAATCTGATCGACATTCCGCTGGAAAACAAGGAACGCGTCGAAGTGCTCAAAGGCGCTTCGTCGCTTTATTATGGCTTCGTGCCGCCCTCCGGTATCGTCAACATGGTCACCAAACGCGCCGGCAAGGATCCCGTTACCAATGTTTCGGTGCAGGCCAACCAATACGGCGGGACAAATGGACACATTGATGCGGGCCGACGCTTCGGCGACCGGCAGCAATTCGGCGCGCGCGTCAACCTGCTCGGCGGCCGCGAGGACATCGGCATCGACAATTTTTCCGGTTACCGTGCTTTGACCTCGGGCGCTTTCGACTGGCTGGCCACCGACAAACTTTCCCTGAAATTCGATATTGAACATTACCGCAAAGAAGTCTCCGAACAGGCGGGAATCCAGGTGCCTGCGGCAGTCAACGGCGTTATTACCTTGCCCGGCGTACCGGACGCGACCCGCAATCTCGCCGGCGAATGGCAAAAATACGACGCCGAAGCCACTAATCTGCTGCTGCGCGCCGATTATGCGATCAATGACGATTGGGCGCTGTTAGTCGAAGCCGGTAAAGCGGAAGTCCTGCGCGACCGTAATTTCTCCCAATTCCAAAACTATAATCTCGCCACGGGCCAAGGCACCCTGCGCACTTTCTTCCAACGTGGAGCGGAGTGGAATAACGAGAATATTCGCGGTGAAGTGTTCGCCCGCTTTCCGGGCGATTGGATCACCCATGAAGTGTCGCTGGGCGTCACCGGCAATGAGCGCAGCCAGGACCCTCGCTCTTCCTCCACCATTGATGTGGCGCAAAACCTGTACAACCCGGTTGACATTGCGCAACAATCTCCGACTGTCCCATTCACTTCAAATTCATCGAAAATAACGGACCTGGGCGTGTATTTATCCGATCATGTTTTGCTTGGCGATAAATGGCAAGCCATGCTGGGAGTGCGCGGCAGCGACTATGAGAGCGTCGGGGCTACCTCGCGTTTTAAGGCGGACACCATCAATCCGTCGCTGGCGCTGATGTATAAGCCTCTCACTAACGTGTCGATCTACGGCAGTTACATCGAAGGGGTTGAGGAAAGCGGGCAAGCGCCGGCCAACCGCGCCAATAATGGCGAGATATTGGCTCCGGCTGTGTCGGAGCAGAAGGAAGTCGGCGTGAAAACGGAGCTTGGAAAAGGGATATTGCTGCAGGCGGCGTATTTCGACATCAAGCGCGCATCGACCACGGTAGACTCGGCCAATCGCTTTGTGCTGAACGGCATGGCGCAGTACCGGGGCGTGGAATTGTCGGCCTCCGGCGAAGTGACTCCGCAACTGTCGCTGATCGGGTCGGCCATGTTCATGGATGCCAAGCAGCTGAACGCGGCCAATGCGGCAACCTTCGGCAAGGTGCCCGACAACACGCCGGAGCGAACCGCAGGCCTGTTCGCCGAGTATCGCCTGCAAAGCGTGCCGGGACTGGCGCTCAGCAGCGGGGTGCAATACGTGGACAAGCGTCCGGTCAACAGTGAAAATCAGGCTTTCGTCGATGACTATGCGGTGTTGTCGCTAGGCGCGCGCTATGCGACCCGCGTTGCGGGCAAGCTCACCACGATTCAGGCGGTGCTCGACAATGCGACCAATAATAATTACTGGAGCACCGCGGGTAACGGCTTGCTGGGGGTCGGCGCGCCGATTTCGCTAAAACTCGCAGCCAAGGTCGAATTCTGATCGCCGCTGTCGTTCGAGGCCGCCATCGAACGCGCCCGAGCCCTGTTGCCTGAGCATGTGCGCTCCATGCAGCCCGGCTTCATCAACTACATGCCGGCACAGGCTATTTATCGAGTAGGTTTTCAAAAGCCGGGTTGCGGCGAATCGGCCTTCATTCTCGGTTTTGAACGGATATTGGTCGATGCCGACTCGGGTCAAATTACCTGACTTGCGACAGCACTTTAATTATTGCCCTTTATTTGTTCTACTTTGTCAGCTTATACGTAATCTGACAAAGTAGAACTAACAACAAACGGAAATCATCATAATGACCAATATACAAAATCCGGAGATAGTGATCCGAAAATCGAAACGTATTCAATGGCTCAAATGGCTGCGCCGCACCCATGCCTGGGTCGGTCTGTGGGGCGCGGCATTGGGGCTGTTGTTCGGGGTGAGCGGAATTTTGCTCAATCACCGCATAGTGATGAAGATTCCGGCAGTGAAAATGGAACAATCGCAAATCGAAATGGCCTTGCCCCAGCCGCTCCCGGCCGACGCCAAAGCCCTGGCCTTATGGTTGCAAGTTCAGTTAAGCATTGACCGGCAACCCAGTAAAATTTCCGTTGAACCGGCAAAAACCGTGACTTGGGCCGATCAAAATTTCCAGCAGCCCAGCCAATGGCGAGTGGATTTCCACAGTCCGCAGCAATCTATTAATGCCGAATACTGGGTCGGCAATACGTCTGTTTCAGTGAAGCGTCAGGATGCCAATGTCTTCGCATTCATCACCCGGCTGCATAGAGGCGTCGGCATGGGGGCGGCCTGGATACTGCTCGCCGATACCCTGGCCGGCGGATTGGCATTTCTTTCTTTGACCGGCCTTTTGTTGTGGACCAAGCTGCACGGCTCACGTCTGGCGATGGCCGGCTTGGGCCTGACTTCGCTTGGGCTGGCCGTGTTTATTGTCTTGAATTCGCTATAAATCCACAACACGGGCTTTTTGTTCAACGGGTGCAGGAATAATGCACTCGTCCCCTCATTTTTGTTCTGCTTGGCGTTATGTAACAGCCGCGTTAATCAATCAGCATCCTAGCCAAGGGACTGTTGCCGTCTATTGACGATGGCCGACCGGCATCGGCGCCGCCGCAAAGCGCAATAATGTCGTCTAGCTGTTTGACCTGCTCGGCATGTTGTCGGGCGATATTTTCTATCGCCAGCAACACTTCGCCGTGGATCATGTCGATGGCGCAGATTAAGCCTTTATTGAGTCCTCTTAAGGCGCTTTTTTCCAATGACGGCTTTAAATTTTTCAGTATGAAAAACGGCGTCAGCCAGGTAATAACGATTAGCAGGCTGCTATGTACGGCAAAGTTCACGCCCAGATAATCCACATCGGTCATGTTGCTGGTGTAATAGCCGATAAAAACCTGATAGCCGACCCAAGAAATCGCCGTAAGCGGCAGGATGATTTCGCACAAGCGCATAAACTTTAAAAAGGCGCGATGCAAGACATTGCCTGGATTCGCCAAGGCCTGTCTGGCGGCCAGCTCGCTTTGCGCCTGGACGATTTTAGGCGCTTTTTCGCGTAGCACGGATAACTGTTTTTTAAGCGGCGTCACCGGAACGCCCAGCTGGTCGGCATTGATAACGAATTCATCCAGCGCATCGTCGAAACGGGCTTCGGCCCAATCATCCCATAAGTTGAATTTAGCGCCGCTGGTTGCATATTTTGCCGCCGCCGGATTATTTAACAAATCGGCCGCATGGTCGGCATAGTGGCGCGCCAACTGCTGGATCGGCCATGCGAATCCCTGTTGCAACACCCGGGCTGAGCGTTGCCATTGGTCTTGCCACAGCCGCGTTAATTGTTGCAAAGCCGATGCGGAACCCAGCAAGCGGCCGGTGTTTTGCAAGTTTTGTTTTAACGCGTCTGTTTTAATCTGGGCGCTTCTTTGCCCCAGTTGCGCAATGATATGCTCGGTCGCCAAGGCGCTAATAGTCGATTCCAAGGCCGCAAACTCGTCGGCTTGCAGGCCTTCGGCGCAAACGGTCTTGAAGATGATGGGTTCGGCAAAACCGGCTTTATGCAGTTGCTGTTTGAAATCCTCATACTGCTCGGTCTGGCCTCTATCCCACTGGTTCAGCACAAACAGCCAAGCGTGTTTGCCGCCTTCCATCAGCAGCAAGCGCCAGGCTTTTTCGTCCCGATAGCGTTCCGGACTGACCACATAAATCAGTACGTCGATATGCGGCAGCCATTCCAGCACTTGGTGTTTGTTGCTTTGCTCAGTGCTGTCGAAATCGGGCATATCGATCCAGACCACATGTTTCCTTGACTCGTTGTCATGCTCGGCGGTTTTGATTTGCGCCAGCGGCAGCTGTTCGGGCAAATGCTTTATCGCAACGCTATGGTGATGGAAGAGCGTAACTTCCCTGGACGTGGGCCGCTCGACGCCGGCACGGGCGACGGCTTTGCCGGCCAGACGATTGAGCAAGGAGCTTTTGCCCACGCCGGTGCCGCCCATGAAGGCGACGATCAACGGCCTGGAGCCGTCGCGGTCGAATAGCGTATCGGGCGATCTGGCATCGGCATCGCTTAACTGCTGCGCGGCGTCGCTATTAATCCAGCCGGCCGCCAGCGCCTGCTCAGCCCAGCCTTTTGCTGATTGAACCAAACTAGAGTAATCGTAAGCCATGGCGTTTTTCTGTCAGTTGTAACTCTGCCGCGCGCAGCTGATCGGGGGAGATATTAAAATGAGTAGTCATCGATAATTGTTCGGGCAACTGCAACAGTTTATTTCGCAAGCTCTCGACAAATAAGGCCTGTTTGACGGTATTGAATTGGTTTTGTTTTAACTCGGCTTCCACTTTGTGCATATAGCCGCCGACTGCGCTTTCAGCCACTAACGACGTCAGGGTCAGCATCGCCGGGGCAATAACCAGGTCGTGCAGGCCGATGCCGCCCATTTGCAAGGTCAGCGCAATCACCGCGGCATCGGCAGTGGCTCGGGTTGCCCGCAAGCTGTTTAATACCAGCGGCTGTTCTTGCAATTTGTAATGCAGGCGATGCGCGGCGCTTTCCACATCCTGCTGAAACAACAGGTGATATTTTTTTGCCGCCCGCTCGAAATCCTGCAACAAGTCCTGTCGATGACTGCGCAAGCCGCTGTTGATTTGTCTCCACCATTGGCCCCGTTGACTTTGGTCGGCTTTATCCAGCAGCCTGTCCGCCAATTGAATCAGCGTATGTTCGGCTATTTGATTCAGCAACGCTATTTCATAGCTGCTGTCTGAAATATGCAGTCTTTTGCGTCCCAGTTTCATGATCTGTTTGATCGGCCAGGTCAAGACTTGCCGGGTTCCGGCCAGAATACGGGCTAATCCGGGGATTTCCATTAAATTCAGCAATTCGGTCATCGCAAGCTGAAAGGTTTCGTAATGATGCGGATGATTCAGGTAATCGCGCTGATAGCTTTCCATTGCCTGCGCGATGATCAGGTCGACTAATTCGTACCAATCGTTTAATGCCTGGTGTTCGGCAAACACCGGCTCCAACCAGCTTTGCCAGTGTCGTTTCAATAACGCCTGTTCAACGCGCGGGTGTTTATCCGAACGTACTGTATTCGCCAATTGCTTGAGCAACTGTTGCTTGAACTCCGGCCATACCGGCAGCCCCCCCGGCTTTTGGTAATACAACGAAACGACCTGGGGAAATGGGTCGGTTCTGGCTTGCCGCCATTTGTCCTGTAATGACTGGATGATAATCGACTCGGCGCCTTCAACCAGTTTATTCAGGCAAATCAGGGTCGGCTGGCGCAGTTCTTCAATAGCCGCCATGATCTCCCAGACCGATTGGTCGGCGTACTTTTCCTTGCTAACCACCAGAATCACCATATCCGCCAAGGCAATCGCCCTGATCACGCCTTCGCGGTAAGTGCCTGAATCTATCGAATCGAAATCGGGGGTGTCCCACAAAACGCCGTGCGGCAAAAGCTCTGAATCGGCAGCGTTTTCGGTTAACGAATAGCAATCGTGCCGGTCTTTGCTGAGCTGGGATTGTTGCAACTGTTGAAAGCGGCCGAAGTAACGTTGCAAGCCGGCGCAGTCGGCAAGACTTACGCCGTTGCAAAAACCTTGGGGATGAATGGTGTAACCTGCCAAGGGGCTGACGCCGGCCGCATTACTGTTTAATAACACGTTGACCAGCGAGCTTTTTCCGGCCTGCGTCGGCCCTACGACAGCCATCTGCAACAACGGCTGCCGCGACGTATCGATCAACTGCCCCTTGCGGATGAAGGCTTCCGCCAAAATAAGCTGATCGATACGCTGTTGATAGCTTGTTTTAACGGACTCATTGCCCTGTTGGGCCAAAACCGCCTGGTAACGTTGTTTTAATAATTGGATAAATTCCAGCATGAAAAACCAGCTCAGGATTATAATGACTGACTATTTTACTTTGTTTGGCGATCCGGCGTTATATAATCACACTAGCAAGCCCTGTAAATAGCATGACATGCATCCCTACTTAAACCTGAGGTTATCTTTATGAAGAAATTACCTATTCTTCTGCTCATTCTCTGCTGCACATCGTTAGTTGGCTGTAGCAAAGGCTCTCAAATCAACGGCCATAATACCCGCACTGCCTATAGATCGGTAAAGGCATTAAAAAACCGTTTATCTCCCGATGCCCGTATTGAATTTGAAGTCTCTTTCTGGATGCTTCGCGACTCTATTAAAAGCGAGAAGGACTTCCTTAACGCTGTTGACGGTAAAAAACCTGAAGAAATCATTGCCTTGGGCAAAGAACTTTATCAGCAACGGAAAAATAACGGCTTCGCCGGCTATGAAAAATATTCCAGCTGGGATGACATGATCGCCAAATTCGGCAAAGAAAGAATCGATCAAGATAACCGCAAAGCTCAAAAAGAAGATTCTAAAGACCAAGCCAACGACGTTTTGTACAAGCTCTAATTTTACCGGCTGGGCAAGGCTTTTTGATCGGTTAATGCCGCAACAAATTGACTTGCCTCAGCGATGGTCTGCTCCATCGCACGGATCAACTGGGAAATATCAATACCTATCTCAATAAATTCATGCCTTAATGCCGCAATAGCCTGGGCATTAAGATTATGTTTTAAATACAACACCTGATCTTTGAAGGCCGCCAATACCGGCTGGATTTTAGCTTCGGCCTTTTGCATGGACTTAATCAGCCGGGCGTAATTTTGTCTGGCTATTTTTAGCTGCTGCTTGCTGTGGGCGCGCAAGTTACGGTTCGTGTATTCATTGAGTTCGTTTTCCCATTCTACAAACAGCGCCTCGCTGACCTGTTCAATCGCCCTGATTCTATCGCTTACCGAATCGGATTTAGCGCAGCAAAACTGATACTGCCTGTTGAGCAGGTTGTATTTATGATCCAGAGCTGTTTCATTGACGCAAACCAGGGTCTTAAAGCGCTCCAGCGCATCTTCAAACTCATGCCTGGTTTCCTGCAAACCCACGCAGGCTTGTTCGACATGGGAAACGACTATATCGCGCTTATGCTCGCCGATGGATTCTCGGGCGCTGTAATAAACGGTGCGGATTTTTTTGGAGAGAAAGTTTCTGATTAAATTTAACACTTTTGTGCCATATCGTTGCTGACGGTTTGTGATGATCGGCCATTGGAACCTTGGTGTATTTGCTTGAATTCCATAATAGTTCCCACGCTCCGGCGTGGGAATTCAGTCCGCAACGCTCCAGCGTTGCGGGACGC
>DAINRH010000033.1:0-26519 GCA_036741905.1 Methylobacter sp.
AAAAACGGCACTCAAACCCTGGAGCCCTTTACCGATGAGTAATGCGTTAAAAGACTATCTTGATTTTTGTCAAAACCGCGTGGAAAGAGCCCTGGATGCTCGCCTGCCCGGCGAAAACATACTGCCGCAAAAACTGCACCGAGCGATGCGCTACAGCACCTTGGATGGCGGCAAACGGATGCGCCCGATGCTGACCTACTGCACCGGAAAAGTCCTGGGCATAGCCCCCGAAGCGCTGGACGGCCCGGCTTGCGCGGTTGAATTCATCCACGTTTACTCTTTAATACATGACGACCTGCCGGCGATGGATGATGACGATCTCAGACGCGGCAAAGCGACCTGCCACGTAGCTTTCGATGAAGCGACCGCTATTTTAACCGGCGATGCATTACAAGCCCTGGCTTTTGAAACATTGGCCAATGATCCCAGCATTACCGCCCCCCCCGAAAACCGCTTGAAGATGATTAGCGTTTTAACCAAAGCCAGCGGTTCTCAAGGCATGGTAGGCGGTCAGGCCATCGACTTGGCATCGGTAGGAACACGTTTGACTCTGCCCGAGCTGGAAAACATGCATATCCATAAAACCGGCGCGCTGATTCGTGCCAGCGTCAATATGGCGACGCTGGCGAAAGCCGATGTAAAACCGGATATTGCCAAAAAACTGGATAACTATGCAAAATGCATAGGCTTGTCGTTCCAGGTTAAAGACGACATTCTCGACGAGGAAAGCGATACTGCAACCTTAGGCAAAACCCAAGGCAAAGACAAAGATAACAACAAACCCACCTACCCTGCCCTGCTAGGCATGGCCGGCGCCAAACAAAAAGCCCAGGAACTGCATGAACAAGCGCTGGACAACCTGAGCATTTTCGGCAGCGAAGCTGATTTATTGCGCGATTTATCGCTGTATATTATTCAGAGAGATCATTAATCCTACCGTAGGGGCAATCCCTTGTGGTTGCCCCATTCGTTGTTGCCCTAATCGTCGCAATCCAATTAGTCGCTGACTGAAATCTCAGGTGACTTTAGCCTATCAAAGGCAACCACAAGGGATTGCCCCTACGGTTTCTCGAATTAAACGGAAAGTGGCTAAACCATAATTTTGTAATTTCTTTTACACGACAGCAAACTTGCCGCTATTCATAGTGACGATTTAGAAAACCGTCTTTTCCACAGTTTTTGGGCTAACGCCGCCTGTGGCGAATCCCCCCTCATTCCGTTACACTCCACGCAAACTACGCCGCTTTTTTATTTTTGCTATTGCGTGCTCACAACATGAATCGATCAACCGGCCTGAAAATCTCGCAACCAGCACTGTTAATTTTGTTAATCCTCTTATTAGCAACTGTTTTTTGCCCGAACACGCCGCTGGCTAATCCGCCCGTCTCCCCGAAAACCCAACTTGAAAAAGACCTTAACGCCTTAGCCGTGCGCCATGTCGAAAACGACAAAGCTATGGATACAGGGCTGGCAGTCAGCTTGTATGGCGATAATAAAGCAGGCGTCGAGCGGCAAGAAGCGGCAGTCATTTACGAGCAAGCCTACAGCAAAGCCAAGGAAGCCAAACAGCAATCCTGGTCATCCTTTCTCCCTGAAGCTGGCTGGCTATTCGGTATTTTCGGTTTATTCGTGGCGGTTTTTCGTAACTCCCTCAGCGACCTAATAAACCTCACCCTAAAAACCACAAGCAATTGGCTATACAGCCGTCTTGCCGGTCAACAGTTCCTGCGCAAAACCGCATTGCGGCATTATCGCAAAGCCCTGATTAGAAAATATGAGTCAGCGTCAATTCCGTTCCGTCCACGCCCGTTAAAAATGGCCGAAGTATTTGTCCCCTTGCAAGTGACCGGGCGGGCAGATGCCGTGCAGATGGCGGCCATGCAAGCCATCAGCCGATTCAAGCGGCTAATGGTGGTCGGTGAACCGGGGTCTGGCAAAACCATGCTGATGAAACATGTTGCTTTTCACTATGCCGAACACGGGCTTGATGGTTACGGCATTCAAGCCGTGCCGGTGCTATTGGAATTAAACCGCGCTGCCGATCCAAATATCAGCTTGCTTCAGCATTTGGCGCACATACTGGAACAAAACGATTTCCCCAGAGCGGAACATTATGTCGAACAGGCCTTGAATAAAGGCGAATTGCTGCTGCTGTTCGATGGTTTGGACGAAGTGAGCTATAGCGAACGCGGCAGGGTCATCAATGCCATTAAAGACTTACTGGCAGATCACCCCGAGTGTCCCGTGGTGATCACCTGCCGCCGTGCCGTATACCAAAACGAGTTTTTCGATGTCGTTGACGAAACCTTGCTGGTTAAAGAATTTGCCGATGCGCAAATACGCCAGTTTTTAAGTGCCTGGGCGCCCGACATGCCGGTCGATAAATCGGTCGACCAACTGCTAGGCACCTTGCAAGACCGGCCTAGGCTTAAAGACTTGGCGCGAAATCCGCTGCTACTGACCATCATTGCTTATTTATACGCCGATACGGAACATGTATTGCCGCATTCACGCGCCGAATTCTATAAACTCGCGACTGACGTACTACTGCGGCAATGGCATCAGGAACGCAACCACTATCAGCCGCACGACAAACATGCCGTGCTGGAACATCTGGCTCTGTACCTGCATGGCGCAGACGAGCAAAACCAAGACCGCCGCAGCATCGACCATGAAAACGTGTTGCTTCAGCTAAAAGACATACTGCCGCGCCTAAATCTGGATGTTGGCAAAGACGCCCGCAACATCCTCAAAGAAATTGTCGAGCGTAGCGGCTTGTTACTGGAAATAGACGGCGGCGAGCGTTACCAATTCGGCCATCTGACCTTGCAGGAGTTTTTTGTCGCCTCAGCCCTGCAAGGCAAAGGCCAAGAGCTTATCCAAGCCTACCAACTAGACCCCGACGGCTGGCGCGAACCGGTCAAACTCTGGTGCGGCTTAGCCGTGGACAGTACCGAAGTCGTTAAAGCCGTTTGCCAAGTCGATGCCATCACCGGCTTGGAATGTCTGGCAGATGCCAAACAGGTCGATCCTGAGCTAGCCGACAACATCATCGAACATTTCTGTGGCGAACTGGCGCAAGGCGTAGGCAATGACAGCGTAGCCCATGCCCTGGGAGCGGTGGCAGGCGACACTAGGCCGCGTGGTCAACAGATGCTGGCACGTCTGGAACAAGTGCTTACCGAATCCACGCAGACCGAAGCGCGGCAGCTTGCGGCTAACGCGCTGTCGTTCACCAACCTGCCCAAGGCCGCTCAAGTGCTGGCGGCCTCTTATGCACTACCTGAAGTTCGACAACCCTTAGTGCGTATGGGCGAGTTAGCCGTGTTTGGTCTAGGCAAGCTGGCAGCTGCAGGGAGTCACAATGCAATAGAGGACTTGGGCGGCATTGCCACACCGAAAGCGACCTTGGAGCTGGTGCCTTTACTTTGGGAAGATGATTCATTGGCTATCGCCGCTGCTTGGCAACTTGCCTGCTTAATCGGGGTACGGGAAAACGAAGAAGCATTACGCCCCTTATATATAACTGCGCAACAACGCAACCAAGCTTGGCATGACTGGGTTTGGGTTCCATTTGCCGAGCCCAAAGAATCCGCTTTGCCGGTGATTGCCGGCAGAATCGCGCTACTATTAGAACAGGACACAGAAAACTTAGTAACTATCATTCCTAAACTTAAGCAAGCGGTTGATCCTCGTATTGCTTTGCCGGTTTTGTTGTGTTCAAAGGAAAATATACATACTCTGAAATGGGAAGTAGTAAAAATAGCGCAAAATCCAAACCCAACACTCAGTGAGAGCATGACGGAAATAAAATCCGAAATGATTAACTCAGGCGTATCGATTATAGAACCGCTTAGCCTTAGTAGTGGATTTGGAAGAAAATTATTTATTTTTCGAGTCTTTGATTTGGGTAGTAATGAAAGGTATAAGATTCAGGTTGCACGGCTAAAGAAACTCATACTTGAGGCTGTCAACGACTTACCAACAAGTGTTACTATTTTGATGAGTGGGCTTGAACCTTCACAATTTAGTATTCTGTTGCAAGCATGTGAGTCTTCTAATCGTAAGCTGAAGGAGGATTGGCGAAATTCACGCGCGGTGGAAAGCTATTCAGTAAAAACAGGTTGGCATGCTATGTTAGCTGGAATCATGGCGTTGCTGCTAATAGTACCCGCGCTTTACTCAACGAGTTCGTATTGCTTGAAAAATTGGCAATGGTTTGTTGACAACAAATTCTATGTAACAATCATTGTTATAATTTTGATAACCTCATTAATTAACTTAGAACACTTTTTTTTCAATCTGATTGATTCATTTCAAATCAAATCCTTATTATTATGTCAATTAGTTGCTGCTGCAATTGGACTTTTTATTGTTGCATTAATTAAAGATGGCATTCCGAATTGGTATGATTTCAAAGAGTGGGTGTTACGCTTATCTGCTGGATTTTGGGGGACACTCATTGCCTATTTCGCAGTCAATTATGTACATCAATTCTATTCCTGGCCTTGGGCAGCCGCTTTATTGCTAGCTTGGTACGGCTGCGCTATAGCACTTGATGTCATTGCCATTCAAAAAGCACACCAAGCAAAAAACCCCTTGGCTGGCATCATCTAGCGACTAGCCATGCCGACATTTCGTAGGGGCAATCCCTTGTGGTTGCCCCTGATAGGCTAACATCATCATGATTATCCCCGGCGCTTATCGACCAACCGCAAACCGGACAACGGCAATTCGGATTATCGCGAATGGGGCAACCACAAGGGATTGCCCCTACAATATATTGATCGTCCCATGCTGGAACGTGGGAACGATAAAACAAAAAACCGTGCAATATCGAACTGCTAAAAACGCACGCGATAATTCCCAAAACGGTGACGGGCAAAACCATCGTAGGGGCAATCCCTTGTGGTTGCCCCTGATAGGCTAACATCATCATGATTATCCCCGGCGCTTATCGACCAACCGCAAACCGGACAACGGCAATTCGGATTATCGCGAATGGGGCAACCACAAGGGATTGCCCCTACAATATATTGATCGTCCCATGCTGGAACGTGGGAACGATAAAACAAAAAACCGTGCAATATCGAACTGCTAAAAACGCACGCGATAATTCCCAAAACGGTGACGGGCAAAACCATCGTAGGGGCAATCCCTTGTGGTTGCCCCTGATAGGCTAACATCATCATGATTATCCCCGGCGCTTATCGACCAACCGCAAACCGGACAACGGCAATTCGGATTATCGCGAATGGGGCAACCACAAGGGATTGCCCCTACAATATTCCTGAACCAAAACAGAATAACAGGGGCACCCGTGCAATATAAGCCTACTATTCATCATCGCAGGTCGATTCGGTTAAAAGGCTACGATTATTCCCAGGCGGGATTGTATTTTATTACCATTTGCATACAAAACCGTTTGTGTTTGTTTGGCGAAATTGATGATGGGGCAATGGTTTTAAATAATGCCGGAGAAATGGTTCATGGCCAATGGCTTGCATTGGCCGATCGTTTCCATACTGTTGAATTGGATGAATTTATCGTTATGCCGAATCATTTTCATGGCATTATTGAATTGATACCTGGGCATTCGGATATAGGGCAACCACAAGGGATTGCCCCTACGGGTTCACAATCGTCAATCGAACAGACCACCACAACAGAAATCAGCCCGGCGATTGGGGATGTTATTGGCGCGTTTAAATCCTTGTCCACTAATGATTATATTGCCGGGGTAAAGCAAAAAAGCTGGCAGCCCTTTGATCAAAAATTATGGCAACGTAATTATTACGAACACGTAATCCGTAGCGAACAATCCTATTTGGATATAGTCGAGTATATTCGAAACAATCCTTTGAAATGGGCGGAAGATAAATACTATAACAAATAAAACAGCTATCAATCCCCAAAGCTCCTGCCATCTCTTTATTAACAGGCCTAACTGCCGCTAACGAATCAAGGCAAGCAATTGCCGGATTATTGTCACCCCTTACAGGAAACCATTCATAGCGATACACCAACTTGATGTCATGTAAAGATATTCTTAAAACGGCACCCTTTATGCTGGATACTTAATGAATCAAGTTAGCTATTTTCCAAGGAGTACGGCCATGACAACACAAAACACAAATACAGCAGATTCGTCCTGGACAGTGTTTATCGAAATCTTAAGCGATGAATTTACCGCAAAAACAGGATTCGGCGTTTATGCCCATATCACGCCGACGGACGTCAATCAGGCTTACCAACAATATCGACTACGCAATGCGCCGATGCGGCTATTCGTTCGTGAATATGTTCGGCACTATGTCTAAAGCTATTGGTGTTCAATAAATTTTGTCCAACGCAAACGGTTGGCGTTGGTAACCACGGTCACGGAAGACATGGCCATCGCCGCACCGGCAATCATCGGGTTCAACAAAATGCCGAATAGCGGATACAACAAGCCCGCCGCAACCGGAATGCTGATCGTGTTATAGAAAAACGCACCGAACAGATTTTGTTTGATATTGATAACCGTCGCTTTGGATAATTCAATGGCTTCGGGCACTTTGAGCAAGGAGCCTTGTAAAATAACCACATCGGCGCTTTCAATAGCGACATCGGTTCCGGTGCCTATGGCAAAACCGACATCCGCCTGAGCCAATGCAGGGGCGTCATTAATGCCGTCGCCGACCATGCCGACGATTTCACCTGCTTGTTGCAACTCTTTAACGACCGCCGCTTTATCTTGAGGCAACACCTGCGCGCGCAGTTCGGAAATGCCCGCCTGTTCGGCAATGGCGCGAGCGGTTATTGGATTATCCCCGGTCACCATGATGATGCGTATATGCCGATCTTTTAACAGTTGCACCGCGTATGCCGAATCCTTTTTAATCGGATCTGAAACAGCAATAATGCCGGTTATGTTGTTATCGACAGCAAGCAACATCGGCGTTTGACCTAAAGCCGACAACTGTTCCAGCCGTTCATTGAAACGCGTGTAGCTAACGCCTTGCTCATCCATCAGCGCCTTGTTGCCGAACAATACGCGCCGCTCGTTAATTGTCGCCATGACTCCGTGGCCCGCGACGGCGGCAAATTGTTTAACGTTTTCCAATTTGATTTGTTTATCTTCCGCTGCCGACAAAATAGCCGCCGCCAACGGGTGTTCCGAACCTGACTCGATACTCGCAGCCCATTGCAGCACCTGCTCTTCATTGCTATCGCCGATAGCCTCAACCGTTGAAACAGTCGGCTTGCCTTCGGTTACCGTGCCGGTTTTATCGAGTATTAAGCACGTCAGTTTTCCCGCCGTTTGCAAGGCTTCGCCCTTCCGAATCAAAATCCCCGATTGAGCGGCGCGGCCCACCGCGACCATCACCGAAATAGGCGTCGCCAAGCCCAAGGCGCAGGGACAAGCGATCACCAACACGGTCATTGAAGTGACGAAAGCATATCCCAATGAAGGCTCAGGCCCAAAAGCGTACCAAAGCAAAAAAGTCAGCACGGAAATCGCGACCACCGCCGGCACGAAAACGCTGGAAATTTTATCCGCCAAGCGGGCGATTTCAGGCTTGCTGCTTTGCGCTTGCCGGACGCTTTTAATAATCTGCGCCAGCGCGGTATCGCGGCCGATCCGGGTTGCAGTAAACAAAAAACTGCCGGTCTGGTTCATGGTTCCGGCAACCACTTCCGCGCCTGCGGTTTTTTCTACCGGCAATGACTCGCCGGTCAGCATCGACTCATCAACCGTGGAATGCCCTTCCAGCAACACGCCGTCAACGGCGATTTTCTCGCCGGGCCTAACTCTTAACGTTTCGCCCAAACCGACTTGCTCGATAGCAACATCCATTTCTTCGCCGTTCCGGATCACGCGCGCGGTACGCGGCTGCAAACCGATCAGTTGCCGAATGGCGCTGGAGGTTTTGCCCCGGGCTAATGTTTCCAAACCGGAGCCCAGATTTATGAAGGCCAGAATCATTACCGCAGCTTCAAAATAGGCATGTTTCGCCAGGGACGGCAAAGTAGCGTAATAATCGATAACAATGCAGGAATACAGCCACGCCGAACCGGTACCCAAGGCAATCAAGGTATCCATGTTAGCTTGGCCCAACAATAATGACTTGTAGGCGCCGCTATAAAAATGCCAGCCTGAGTAGACCAAAATGCTTACGGTGATAAGGGCGATTTCCGGCCACACCCATAAACCTGTCGGCGAACCGATTTCCGGCAGCCAGCCAAAATGTTCGGATGCCATTAACGATAGACCGAAAACGGCCGCCACCGCCGCTTTTTTCATCAGTTGGCGGTAGCGTTGCAACTCTTGTTGTTCCTGTTCGGCAGGATCTTCAAAACCCTCCATCACCGCGGCGTCATAACCGGCCGCTTTTACGGCCCGCGTTAACAATTCAGGATCGGCCCGGCCTTTAACCACCGCGGAATGATCGGCGAAGTTGACGCTAACCGAAGTTACCCCTTCTACCGCCGCCAAAGCGCCTTCAACGGCGCTGACGCAACCTGCGCAACGCATGCCTAAAATGGATAGCCGCAACTCGTCGGAAGTTTTCGTATTCATAAAATCACCTTAGCCATTACGATGCCTCTACGGAAAAACCTGCATCGATAATAGCCTTAGCAATAACATCCAAACTGGTTTTTTCAGCATCGAATTCAACGTTGACTTCGTTGTTCTGGCTTGACGCATTAACCGACAACACCCCATCGATAGCTTCCAATTTACTCGTCACATTGGCTTCACACCCGCCGCATTTCATGCCGCTAACGGCTAACGATACAGACTCAGTCATTTCAGTCTCCTTAAGGTTGGTAGAGAAGCATCATGTAACATCTCTACAAGAATGGCTTTATATCATACTCGACTGATAGCCGGGAATCATGGTATAAATTCAAGCATATGTGGGTCGGGTTAGCGTTTTTGCGCCCTTTGGGTAAAACCCGATCTACAAATATTTAAATTCAACACCTAAGTAATTAAAATGGCAGACATTATAATCGGGCGGCAACAGATTTTTGATCAGAAACTGAATATTTACGCCTATGAGCTCCTTTTCAGGGGCAATGATTTTGACCTGAATCATAAGGACGGCGCTACTCAAGCAACCAATCAAGTCATTACCGACACTATTTTAGAACTCGGACTCAACACCATAGTAGGCCCTCACAAAGCTTTTATTAACTTTACGACCCAAAACATCCTCGACAAAACACCTTTGCACCTTCCTAAAGACCGGATTGTTATTGAGGTGCTGGAAAATGTTGAAATTGACTCAAGCGTCGTCGCCAACTTAAAAGAACTGTCAAGCCTGGGCTACATCATTGCCCTGGATGATTTTGTCTTTTCCGAGGAATGGACGCCTTTGGTGGAACTTGCCAACATTATCAAGCTGGATATTCTGGAAATGGGCGAATCCAAAACACGAGAACTGATTAAGCAACTCAAGCCCTACAACGTACAGCTGCTCGCAGAAAAAGTAGAAACATATTCCGAGTATCAATACCTCGTCGAATTAGGCTGTGACTATTTCCAGGGGTTCTTTTTTAACAAACCCAATATCGTTTCCGGCAAACGCGTCAGCGTCAATCAAACAGCCGCCATTCAATTATTAAACACCGTTAATAACCCGGATGTTGAGTTCGAAGACCTGACCAAGATAATATCTCTGGATGTCGGGCTCAGCTATAAACTCCTGCACTATATAAATTCCGCATTTTTCGCGCTACCCAATAAAGTCTCGTCCATCAACCATGCTATTTCCTACCTGGGACTAAAGGAAATAAAACGCTGGATAAACATATTGACGCTGGCATCCTTATCCAACAAGCCGGAAGCGGTCATGCAAAACGCCTTGATCCGGGGCAAAATGTGCGAGGAGTTGGCCGGTCTGAGCGGCAATAAATCAGACAATTTCTTCCTGATCGGCATCTTATCCAATCTGGATAGCTTGCTGGATATGCCCTTGGATGAAGCGCTCAGCCAATTGCCTTTGGCCGATGACATTGTTGCCGCCATATTGCATAAAAAAGGACTGGGCGGCGAAGCGCTTAACTGTGTTATCAGCTATGAACATTGGGATATTTCATCAATAGCCTTTAAGGATATTGACCAATCGATCATTGGCGACGCTTATATTCACAGCATAACCTGGGCGAAAGACGTTATGGGCAATATAAACTAATGCCGCTAAATACCGTCACCCACCAGACTATCGCTCTTGCCGGCATCGCCCAGTCAGTGGCGCTGGTGCAGCAACTGGCAACAACCGGCAGCGCCGATTCGTCGGCCCTTGAGGCCAGTATTGCCAGTCTTTTTGTTAATGACGAACATGGCGTGGAAAACGTGTACGGCGGATTATCGGGCCTTAAATTGGGACTTGAGCAGCTTAACAATCAACTGACCGGCCTCAAAATAGCCAATCCCGAACAGGCGCGTTATGCCGCCTCGCTGGTTTTCCTGGAGAACCAACTATCCAAGCAACCGGCCCTGCTTAAAACCATTTTCACCGGAATTGAGCGCGCCCAGACACAATCGGAGCATTTCGGCCTATTGCATGAAAATGTGCTGGCTAATCTCGGCGAGATTTACAAGACCACCATCAGCACCCTGCAACCGAGAATCATGGTCAACGGCGAACAGGAATATTTATCCAGACCCGACATCGTCAATAAAATACGCGCCTGCCTACTGGCCGGCATACGTTCGGCTATCCTTTGGAAACAATGCGGCGGCACTCGCTGGAAGTTCCTGTTTTACCGTAAAAAAATCCAGGCTGAATTACAAAAACTGCTGCAACGCGTTTAGCCGTCCGCATGACCGCCCTTATCGAAGCCGAGCACCTGACTCGTTATTACGGCAAACATTGCGCTGTTAACGATGTCAGCTTTACCTTAGCCAAAGGCGAAGTGCTCGGCTTTTTAGGCGCCAACGGCGCAGGTAAAACCACCACCATGCAAATGCTGTGCGGCAATCTCGCACCCAGCGCCGGACAAATTAAAATCAACGGTTTCGATCTGCTGGATCAACCCAAAGCCGCCAAACTGAATCTGGGTTACCTGCCCGACACACCGCCGCTCTATAAAGAGTTAACCGTACAGGAATTCCTGCTTTATTGCGCTCAACTGCACGGCATCGCCGCAAATGCCGTCGCTGATGCCATTAACCGAACCCAAGAGCGATGCGGCTTAACCGATGTCGCCGACCGCCTGATCGCCAACCTGTCTAAAGGCTTTCAACAGCGGGTCGGCATTGCCCAGGCTATCCTGCACAATCCCGAAGTGATCGTGCTGGATGAACCGACAGTCGGCCTCGATCCCATTCAAATCAGGGAAATCCGCGCCTTAATACGGGAATTGGGGCAGGATCACGGCATCATTCTGTCCACCCACATACTCACCGAAGTGCAGGAATCCTGCACACACGTACAGATTATTGACCAAGGACAGTTGATCCTGAATGAAACCATCGCCGGACTCAACCGGCAAATGGATACCGGCACGCTGCAAGTCGCCACGCGACTAGCGCCTGACATTAACAACTTGTTGACCATCCCCGGCGTCAGTTCCATCGAAAGCATTACCGGAAACCGGATTATCATTCACCACAGCGTAACCGCCAACCCGGCCGAACAAATTGCCGCGCATATCATTGCCGCCGGATGGGGACTACAGGAACTGACCCCGGTAAAAAGATCGATGGAAGATATTTTTATCAGCTTGACCAAAGAGCATCGCGAATAGGGTAAAGAATGAAACACGGATGACGCGGATTTGACTGATGATCACGGATAAAATTTATTATTTGTCCACGAAAGACACAAAAAGCACGAAAAAACAATAGTTAGTCTAGTTGGCGCAGATGAAAATATTACCCCGTACAAAGCACTAAACTATCTAAAGCAACAACCGAACAAATTGTGCTATAAAATATTTTCGTGCTTTTCGTGTCTTTCGTGGACAATATTTAACAAACTTACTTCAATTTCTAAGAATTCGTGCAAATCCATGTTCTATTCATCTAACTAAGTAATCACCATGATTTTAACCATTGCTTCCCGCGAATTCAGAACCTTGTTCTTATCGCCGATGGCCTGGACGATATTAGCCATATTGCAATTTATACTGGCATTCCTGTTTCTAACCCAGCTTGAAGCCTTCACCACGCTCCAGCCCAAACTGGCTTCCATTGAAGGCGCGCCCGGCTTGACCGACATTATCGTGCCGCCGTTATTCGGCAACGCCGGCATTATTCTTTTACTGGTCACGCCGCTATTGACGATGCGCCTGATCTGCGAAGAACGCCGCAACAAAACCTTATCGTTGCTGCTTTCCGCACCGGTTTCCAATATCGACATCATATTCGGCAAGTATTTGGGCATACTCGGACTGATGCTGATGATCATTGCACTGATCACCCTGATGCCGCTCTCTTTGCTATGCGGAGCCGAGCTGGATTTGGGCAAACTGTTTGCCAATATCTTGGGCTTGCTGCTGCTGATCGCCGCGTTTGCCGCGATCGGCCTGTTTATGTCCTGCATCGCCGGACACCCCACCGTTGCCGCGATGGGCGCCTTCGGTATGTTGCTGCTATTGTGGATTCTGGACTGGTCGGTCGGCATGAACGATCAACGTAGCGAACTGTTTGAATACCTGTCGATACTCAGGCATTTCCAGAACCTCCAAAGCGGCCTGATCAGCACAGTCGACGTCAGTTACTTTTTGCTGTTTACCGCCACCTTCATCGCGCTGAGCATCCGCAGCCTCGATAACGACCGCTTGCAAAAATGAACATATCGCCGCATAAACACCAGCAAATCCGCTTAAAAAACGGACTGATCACCCTGGCTTTATTATGCCTGCTAGGTACGCTGGCCTGGTTAAGCACCCGCTACAGCACAGAAACCGACATAACCGGAAACAGCGGCAACAGCCTGTCCCAGGCATCGCAAAAATTGCTGGAATCGCTGCCTGATGAGATTCATGTCACCGCTTATATTAAAAAAAGCCAGCCGCTAAGAAGCCAAATCACCCAATTGATTGACCGCTACAAACGCCATAAAACCGATCTTGCCCTGACCTTTATCGATCCCGATTCTGACCTTAAAAAAACCCGCGAATTGAATATAGACGCGGCGGGCGCCATCATTGTCGAATATCAGGGCCGAAGCGAAAAACTGAACTTTATCGACGAATCATCGCTGACCAATGCGCTGCTGCAACTGGCGAACGCCGACGAGCGCTGGGTTACCTTCCTGACCGGCCACGGCGAACGCGCCCCGGACGGCATCGCCAATTTCGACTTAGGCCAATTCGGCAAGGAACTGGATCGCCGCAAAATCAAGGCTCAAGCCCTCAATCTGGCGACCATGCCGGACATTCCAAACAATTCCGCATTGCTGGTGCTGACCGCTCCCGCCGTGCCGTTACTGCCCGCCGAGATTGAGCTGGTCAAACGCTATATCCGGCAAGGCGGCAACCTGCTGCTGCTGATCGATCCGGGCAACCGCCATCTGGATGCAATAGAACAGCTGCTGGGTTTGCGCCAACTGCCGGGAACCCTGGTAGACAGCCAATCCAAGCTTTACGGCATTAACGATCCCAGCTTCGTGCTCGCCGGCGACTATTTGCCTCATCCGATCAGCCAGGGCTTCCAGACCATAACCGTTTTTCCTGTTACCGCCGCGCTGGAAATCAGCGATGAAACGGATTTTCAAGCCGTGGAGTTACTTAAAAGCGCAGTCCAGTCATGGACGGAAACCGGCCCGATAGCGGGAAAAATGCTTTTCGATGCCGATGGCGACGAAAAACAAGGTCCGCTTGCCTTCGCTTATGCCTTGACCCGCCCTTCGGCAAGCTCGGGACAGACCGGCAAGCCCCTTCGACAAGCTCAGGACAGGCCCGCCGAACAGCGCATCGTCGTGATCGGCGATGGAGACTTTCTGTCCAACGCCTATCTCGGCAATGTCGGCAATCTGGACCTGGGCTTAAGAATAATCAACTGGCTGATTCATGATGACCGGTTTATCGACATCCCGGCCAAAATCGCAACCGATAAAAGCCTGCAACTAAGCCAGATCAGCGTCGCCGTTATCGGCTTCGGTTTTTTGGTTGTCATACCGTTGTTGCTAATGGGCACGGGCTTTTATATCTGGCGTAAGCGCAAGCAGCGTTAAGGATAGGGTCGGCAAGATTGAATGGCTTCGCCCATCCTGCCTGTTACTCCTCGCGGACTTGAGCCGCTTCCTGAGCACATCAATTATCCGCACCGGCTGATTATCGGACAAACTGTCCTTCAGCAAGGCTTGGCAAGTCGCCATTAGCTATTTACCGCCAAGACTCTGACAATAAGTTTTAGAGCGTTTTACCCATCCGGCATTCAACGACCAAGTTGCCTTCCAATCGGAAAATTCGTTGGCAGGCATAGGACGAGCAATTCCATAACCCTGAGCCAACTCGCAGCCCATCGAAAGCAGCATTTCGGCATGCGCCTGCGTTTCTACGCCTTCAGCAATCACTTGACGCTTAAAAGCGGTCGCCAAACCAATCACGCCTTTGACAATGGTCAGATCATCCGGATCATCCAGCATATCCCGCACGAAGCTTTGATCGATCTTCAGTATGTCCGCCGGAAAGCGTCTCAGATAGGTTAGCGAAGAGAAACCGGTGCCAAAGTCATCCAGGGCAAAATGCACCCCCATTTCGCGGCAGGCATGCATGATGTCCGTCACTGCGGCCATGTCCTGTAAAGCGCTGGACTCTAATATTTCCAACTCCAGACTGCCCGGTTGAACATCGGGATGTCCGGACAGCAGCGTCGACAGGCGTGCCGGAAAGTTCTGTTGCTGTAAGTGATAGGCATCGATATTGACGCTAACCGAAAGGTTTTGCCCTGTTGCAGACCATGCGCTGATCTGAGTCAATGCCGAATCGATTACCCATTCGCCTAACGACACGCAGATAGGATGATTCTCGATATGGGGCATAAAGTCGGCAGGCGATAATAAGCCGCGCTCCGGGTGCTGCCAACGAATCAAGGCTTCGGCGCCGATCACCGCGCCGGTCTTCAAGTTGACTTTAGGCTGATAATGCAGCACGAACTCGCCTTGATCGAGGGCGGAGCGAATTCGTTCAATATTTTCAAACTGGGTTTTAACAGCAACATCCCGCCCGACATCAAACACATGGTAACGGTTCTTGCCGGCCTGCTTGGCGATATACATGGCCTGATCCGCATGGCGCAATAGCTGATCGGTATCGGCTTTATCATGCGGGTAAAGCGTGATGCCGATACTGGCTGAAACCTGCAACGAAACCTGGTTTATGAAAATCGGTTTGGCGGCGGCCCTCAGCAAACGTTCGAGCACCGGCTCAAATTCAGCCGTGTGTTCCAAATCAACGACTATCGCTATGAATTCATCGCCGCCAATACGCGACAAGGTATCCCCCTCCCTCAGCGCATCCTTCAAACGCTTTGAAACTGCAATCAACAGTTGGTCGCCCATGTCGTGCCCATAGCTGTCATTAACGGCTTTAAAGCCGTCCAGATCGATATAAAGCACGGCAAGCGATTGATTGTGCCGTTCGCATTGAATCATGGCTTGTTGAAGACGGTCAGTCAGCAACACACGGTTAGGCAGGCCGGTCAGCGCATCGTAATGGGCAATGTGTTCGAGTTGCTGTTGGTGTTCTTTAATAGCGGTGATGTCGGTAAACAGGGCGACATAATTCTGGATTTTACCCGTACTATCGTGAACGGCGCTAATGGTCAACATTTCAGCATATACCTGGCCATTCTTGCGCTGATTCCAGACTTCACCCGACCAATAGCCCTTGGCATTAAGCTCATCCCCTATCATCGCGTAGAAAGATTGCTCTTGATGTTTTGAATGCAGAAAATCCGGTTTTTTACCCAACGCTTCTTCGCGATTGTAGCCGGTTACCTGACAAAACGTGTCGTTGACTTCGATGATAGCATTAAAGGCATCGGTAATCATGATGCCTTCGCGAGCATGGCTAAAGACACTGGCGGCCAGCTGCAACTTGGCTTCCGCTTGCTTGCGTTTGGAAATATCTTCGACAATAGACCAAATATAACGCTGTCCGTCCGACCCGTTGACGAGCCTGCCATTGAGATTGATCGCAATCAGGCTGCCGTCCTTGCGGCGGTACTTTTTTTCGTAGGGTCCGTAGCAACCCAAGCGTTCCAGCGATTCCAACTGAAAAATCTCATCCTGCTCGAACTCCTTCGGCGTTAGCGTCCAGTAGTCGATGGCCTTCAATTCAGCCGCAGGATAGCCGCAGATTGCGCGAAAGGCTTCGTTGAACTCTATATAACGGCCCGTCATATCCGTTAAAGCAATGCCCAAGGGCGCGAGTTCGTAGAGACTGCGCAATTTTTCTTCGCTGGCCCGCAGGGATTCTTCGGCAAACTTGCGTTCGGTAATGTCTATGTCCATACAGACGAAGCCGATGCGATCATCTTCCAAGGGAATGGCGAAGACGGTGGACAGCGTCCATCTCTTATGGCCGCTGCGGGTATGTATTTCTGCCTCAAACGGGCCATAGGAGCAGCCGCTTTCCCTAATATGAACCAGGGTGCGTTGAAATTCGGCGGCCGCTTCCTGCGTATAGATCAGGGCATCAAGCGTCTTGCCTAGCGCTTCCTCTGCCGTCCAACCAAACGTTTTCTCAGAGGCTGAATTCCAGTAGGTTACCCGCCCCGCATCATCGTACCACTGCACGGCAATATTGGGTGTATTGTCGAGGGTGGCGCGCAGTTGCGCCTCGCTGCGGGCAAGATCGGCGGTGCGTTCCAACACTCGCTGTTCGAGATGTCCGCGCTCTTCCTCCAATTCTGTAGTACGCGCCATCACCTGTCGGCGGAGCATACGATTCCAGATGGAAATGATGGCGATCACCGCCATAACGGCAAAAAACACAATGCCCAGCGCAAACCAGAGCCGCCAATCGGTAAAGAGACTTTGACCGGAAGTGTTGAACCATCTATTGTGAATGCCCTCGCGTTCGGCATCCGTTATCGCCGCCAGTCCCTTTTTCAGAATACTGTTCAATAGGGGTTCATTGATGGGGGTGCCGATAGCCAGTCGAACACTCAGCTCTGTTTCGCCCGCGACCCGAAGATTGGTAATGCCTTTCTTCGAGATTAAATAGGAGGCCGTTGCGAGATCAATGATGGCGGCATCGGAACGTCCGAAAGAAACGTTGAGTAGCGCAGTCAGATCGTCCGGAACCAAGTCAGGCATAAAGCCCAGGTTTTTGCTTGCGAGGTTTTCGGTGACGGCATAACTCTTGACCAGGGCGATCTTTAACCCCGACAGGTTGAGTTCGCTCATCGAGCCGTTGCGATCTTTTCTGACAAGAATGACGTTGGGTACGGAAATGAATGGATCGGTAAAGGTAAGAAACTGTAAGCGGGCGGGGGTTTGGGTTACGGCATTGACGATATGCACCTCGCCCGCATGCAGTTTCTCAAAAATATCGTTCAGCGATGAAAATTGTTTCTGCTTAAATGCGACCCCAATCTTTGTTTCGATAAGATGAATGTAGTCGTGGGCAAGACCGGTAGGTTGTCCTTGAGCATCCAAAAATACAAATGGCGCATACCCTGTTTCAACCGCAAGGACGATACGTGATTGATTGTTGGTAAGCCAGAGACGCTCTTCGGGCGTTAATAATTCTTTTGCATCGCCGGCGTTTCCTAAGGCAATGTCAGCGAAGACCGCACTTAGCAGAGCAAAAATCAGTACACTGAAAAATCTTTTTTGGATGTTCTCTATCTTTTTATACCGGGTAATCAGCATCTAATGGCGGAATAAGTAAAACGGCATCGAAATTCTCCTCTTCCAGATAAGAGGAACGTTTAGGTGTTCCAGTGAAATGACACGATCATAGCGCTTGTCACGCAGTCCAATTGCATCATTCGAATAGTGCAAGAAACTGAACGCCATTCTACATGCACTATAACCTATAAAACTAATTTCTAATCATCGCTATATCCGGCGATTACAAACCGACCTGAGCCATAAAAACCGACGCATCGTATTGAAAAAAACGCTTGAGTTATTCGACAACATTGCCATTGCTTTCAGCGGAGCGGAAGATATGGCGGTCAATCACAGGAAACACATCCAGGTTTTTTGTTTGGATACCGGACGCTTACATCCGGAAACCTACCGTTTCATAGAAAAAAATCAGAAACCATTACCGGATAAATATTGAAATATTATCGCCGGACAAAGACTTGCTCGATAGCCTGGTAAAAAAGAAAGGCCTATTCAGCTTTTATGTGGACGCCATCATGAATGTTGCGGCATCGTCATTAAAACGCAAACAGCCTCAATTAGATGCCAGGATTACCGGCCAACGCAAAGATCAAAGCCCGGACAAGCACAGTCTATTCCTGAAGTGTAAATAAACAGCGCATTTTCCAGCGCCGAACAGCCATTGATTAAATTCAATCCGCTGGTCAATTGCAGCCTTGCACCCGCGCTATTTTGCCTCATGAACATGAAAGAGCCGGACGCTGGTAGTGGGAAAAGAATGTGGTCTGCATGCCGGAAATGTCAAAGATAACGGTACTTCCTGACACTGCTTTGTAAAACTCGGACTTGATCTGACAATGGCCAAAGTTAGTCTCAACTACATCAGACATTGACTGTCTCAGTTCGACCCGTTGCAGTCTTTCACTCGAATTTTTTGGATGACAATAATTAGCAGCATAGCGGTCAGTTGCTGGGTTGCTTGGCCAAGTCAGTCGCAAAAATAGGTATTGAAATTATCCAGACCTGTTTATCGTGAAAATTACGTATGCTATCCCGCCTAGAACTACAACGCTTTCAGAAAAATTGTTTTGATGCTGTGTTCCAGTATGTAAGATATGCAGATCTATATAAAGCTGAGTTGAGCGGCTTGTCCGCTCAAACGAAACTTATGCCCTTTGGGTATAATTAATTGTTATACATACTGATTCTACCCCCGCTACGATACGAAAAGGACAGAGATTTTGAATAAACAACAATTAGCAGCCAAAATTTGGGAATCTGCTAATCAGATGCGCTCCAAAATTGAAGCCAATGAATACAAAGATTACATTCTGGGCTTTATTTTCTACAAATACTTATCCGATCAACAAATCCAGTACGCCAAAAAACAAGGCATGTCCGATGCTGAAATCGCACAACTCCGCGAAGACGACACTGAAACCGCCGACTACATCAGAAAAGACCTAGGCTACTTTATTGCCTATGACAATTTGTTTTCAACATGGCTGGCAAAAGGCAGTGATTTTGATGTCTCCAACGTGCGTGATGCCTTATCTGCCTTTGAGCGCCTGATACATAGCAACCACAAAAAACTGTTCGACGGCATTTTTAACACCCTGCAAACCGGCCTGAGTAAATTGGGTGAAAGCGCGGCCAAACAAACCAAAGCGATTAGCGACCTACTGCAACTGATCAAAGCCATCCCCATGGATGGCAAGCAAGACTATGACGTGTTGGGCTATATCTACGAATACCTAATTGAAAAATTTGCCGCCAATGCGGGCAAAAAAGCGGGTGAGTTTTATACCCCCCATGAAGTCTCACTACTCATGTCAGAGATCATCGCGCACCACGTCAAGGATAAAGAAAAAATAGAAATTTACGACCCGACCAGTGGCTCAGGCTCTTTGCTGATTAACATAGGCAACAGTGTTGCCAAGCATAGTGATCGCCAGGACAACATTAAATACTTTGCCCAAGAACTCAAAGCCAACACTTACAACTTAACCCGTATGAACTTAATCATGCGCGGCATAAAACCCAATAATATTGTCACCCGCAACGGCGACACCCTGGAAGACGACTGGCCCTACTTTGAAGAGAACGACCCAATGGGCTCTTATAACCCACTCTATGTGGATGCCGTCGTCTCCAACCCGCCTTATTCACAACAATGGGACCCAGACCACAAAGAGAGCGACCCGCGTTACTCGCGCTTTGGCCTCGCGCCCAAAACCAAAGCCGATTACGCCTTTTTGCTGCACGATTTATATCACCTCAAACCCGACGGCATGATGGCCATCGTATTACCCCACGGCGTGTTATTCCGTGGCGGTGAAGAAGGCACAATTCGTAAGCAGTTAATTGAACAAAACCACATCGATGCCATTATCGGCCTGCCCGCTAACATCTTTTTCGGCACCGGTATTCCAACGGTAATTTTAGTGTTACGTCAAAAACGTGAAAATACCGACGTGTTGGTAGTCGATGCCTCCAAACACTTTATAAAAGTAGGTAAAAACAACAAACTGCAAGCCTCGGACATCAAGCGCATTACCGATGCCGTGATTAAGCGCGAAAGCCATCCGAAGTTTTCACAGTGGGTCAGCAAAGAAACCCTGCGCGCAAACGACTACAACCTCAATATTCCAAGATATGTCGATTCCGCCGCCGCAGCCGAAAGCTGGGATTTACACGCTACGATGCTCGGCGGCATACCCGTGAGCGAAATTAATCAGTTTAAGCACTATTGGCAGGCCTTTCCTGACCTAAGAAAAGCATTATTCACCAACACCTCAAGCCACTATGCCCAGCTTGCTAGTGCGACCAGTGAGGTCAAACACACCATCACCCAACACCTTGAGGTAAACCGCTTTGCCCAAAGCTATGCCAACGCCTTTAGTGACTTTGATGCCTACTTAAAAACCGAGCTAATCACTCAGTGGCAAACGGTGAATATTGCCCAGCATGAAGCGGTTTTAAGCAACGCCCTTTTTACACGCTTAAGCACAACAGCGGTAAATGGTATGGCCTTAATCGACAAATACCAAGCCTACCAATTGCTCGATAACCACTGGCAAACCACCGCCGCCGATTTGGAAATGCTGCAAACCGAAGGCTTTGCCGCCGGCAAACAGGTTGACCCCAACATAGTCACCAAAAAAATAAAAGGCAAAGACAGCGAAGTGCAAGACGGCTGGAAAGGCCACATACTGCCCTTTACCTTGGTGCAAACTACTTATTTGAATGACGAGCTACAAGCGATTAAACAACAAGAAGACCGCCTGGCCGAAATCAGCGCCGAGCTGGAAGCCATACTTGACACCTTCTCTGAAGAAGAAAAATCCTTAGACACGGTGAATGACAATGGCGATAGTTTCGTCAATGCCGCCGTAGCCAAAGCAGCCAAACAACTGAAAGCCGAGCTAAACCAAGCAGAACCCTTTGAGTCTGAAAGCTACCAAGCCAAAATCATCCAAGTGGATGCTTTAATCAATGAAGAAAAAGAGCTGAAAAAATCCGTTAAAGAAGATGCCGAGGCACTGCATCTTAAAACCAAAACCACCCTCGAAAACCTAAGCGACGAGCAAGTAAATACCTTGCTGGAACGCAAATGGATCACCCCATTACTTGACGAGTTAAGCCAACTGCCCAGCAACCTGATTCACCAACTCACCAACCAAGTACAAAAACTGGCGGATAAATACGCCACCACCTATGCCGATGTCGCCAGCGAGATCAAAAACACCGAGCAAGCATTAGCGGGTTTAATCGACGAACTCACGGGGAATGAGTTTGATATGCAAGCGCTTAAGGAACTTAAGCGAATGATGAGGGATGAATTATGAGTGATGAATTAATAATGCTGAATGATGAAGGTGGCAACAAACACAATTCATCATTCAGCACTCATCATTCATCATTCAATGTGCCAGAGATTCGTTTTAAGGGGTTTAGTGGGGAGTGGGACACTTGCAGGCTTGACGAGGCTGCCACAGTAGAAAGGGGAAAATTTTCGGTACGTCCTCGCAATGATCCTAGGTACTTTGGTGGAAATATTCCATTTGTTCAGACTGGCGATATTGTGTCTTCCAGCCGAAGGCTAAGACGTTTCTCCCAGACGTTGAATGAAAAAGGTCTTGCCGTGAGTAGGTTGTTTCCAAACAATTCAATTCTTATAACAATCGCGGCGAATATTGGTGATCTAGCTATTACTGATTTTAGTGTTGCCTGCCCTGATAGTGTCGTGGCTATTAATGCTAATGATGATTTTGACACTGGTTTTTTGTTCGATTTCCTTGGAACCAAGAAAAGTGATTTAGAGGCGGTAGCGACAACCAATGCACAGGCTAATATCAATCTCCAGATATTGAACCCGTTAAAGGTTGTCGTGCCTACACTCAAAGAACAAACCCAAATCGGCAATTACTTCCAACAGCTCGACACCCTGATCGCTCAGCATCAGCAAAAGCACGACAAGCTGTTAAACCTTAAAAAAGCCCTGCTCGAACTTATGTTCCCCAAACAAGGCGCAACTCTGCCAGAGATTCGTTTTAAGGGGTTTAGTGGGGAGTGGGAGGAGAAGGCGCTGGGAGAGATTGCCGATGTAAGAGATGGTACTCATGATTCACCACAGTATCATCCAGAAGGTTACCCTTTTGTCACATCTAAAAATGTTAAAAATGGATATATTAATTATGACGATGTTCAATATATTTCTAAAAATGATTTCGATGAAATAAATAAGCGGTCTAAGGTTGATATAAATGACATATTAATGGGGATGATTGGCACTATAGGGAATATTGCTTTAATAAGAGAGACTGCTGATTTTGCAATAAAGAACGTAGCTTTAATTAAAGACAAGAAACTCGCGAATTATTTATATGTGTATTATTTTTTGCAGTCTCCAATAACACTTAAGCAGTTGGAGGACGGAGTGGATGGTGGAACACAGAAATTTATTTCATTAAGTAATGTACGACATTTATTAATATCCTTACCGGATAAAATCGAACAAAGCAAAATCGGCAACCTATTCCAACAACTCGACACACTAATAACCCAACACCAATCCCAACTAAAAAAGCTCAACAACATCAAGCAAGCCTGCTTGGAAAAAATGTTTGTGTAAATAATTTGCGCTCGTTCCCAAGCTCCAGCTTGGGAATGCAGTCTTGGAAGCTCTAGCTTCCTGTCTAGTTTCGCGAAGCTAGAGCTTCGCATACTGGGTTCCCAAGCTGGAGCTTGGGAACCAGCGCAACTAAAAAAACTGGGCAACATCAAGCAAGCCTGCTTAGAAAAAATGTTTATTTAAAACAACGGAGCATACGGATGACCTTAGAAAATAAACTCGGTATCACCTATGCGGTAGAGCTGGCACGGGTTGAAGAAAAAATGAGTAAAGCCCAAGCCCATAAGCTGTTTACCAGCGGCTTTTTAGATACCTTAGATGCGGGTAGTTTTCAGGCCTTGGCAAGCATTCATCAGGCTCTTTTTGGTGAGATTTATGACTTTGCAGGCAAGGTTCGTCAGGTCAACATTGCAAAAGGCAATTTCCGTTTTGCGCCTGTGATGTATCTGGAGGCCGCTTTAAAAAACATCGAGGCCATGCCGCAAACCACCTTTAATGAAATCATCGAAAAATATGTAGAAATGAACATAGCCCACCCCTTTAGAGAAGGCAATGGCAGAAGTACACGCATATGGCTCGACTTAATACTTAAAAAAGAACTCAAGCAGGTAGTGGATTGGCAGCGTGTCGATAAAAATGATTATTTAATGGCCATGGAACGCAGCCCCGTCAAAGACATTGAAATTAAGTTTCTCTTACAACAAGCCTTAACCGATAAAATTGATAACGCCGAAATCTATATGAAAGGCATTGATGCCAGTTATTACTACGAGGGCTATACCCTCTACAAAACCGAAGATATTACGGACGATAAAGCATGACATTTACCACAGAAAGCACCTTTGAAACTGCCTTGATTGACGAGCTAAAATACAATAAAGGCTGGAAAAATGGGGTGCTAAAAAACTCAAGCGAAGCCGACTTACTGCAAAATTGGGCGACTATTCTGTTTGAAAATAACCGCAGTATTGATCGCCTCAACGATGTGCCGCTAACCGATACCGAAATGCAGCAAATTGTTGAGCAAATTCGTGAGTTAAAAACCCCGCTAAAACTCAATGGCTTTATTAACGGTAAAACCGTCTCTATTATCCGTGATAACCCTGCCGACCCCTTGCACTTGGGCAAAGAAGTCAGCTTAAAAATTTACGACCGCCAAGAAATATCCGGCGGGCAAAGCCGTTACCAAATTGTGCAACAACCACGGTTCGCTAAAACCTCAAAAATACTCAATGACCGCCGTGGCGATGTGATGCTGCTCATTAACGGTATGCCGCTGATTCACGTCGAGCTTAAACGCAGCGGCGTGCCGGTAAGCCATGCTTATAATCAAATTGAAAAGTACAGCGCTGAGGGTGTATTTAGCGGCTTGTTTGCTTTGGTACAGATCTTTATCGCCATGACGCCGGAAGAAACACGTTATTTTGCCAATGCCGGGCCGGATGGTCGCTTTAATCAGGACTATTACTTTACTTGGGCCGATTTTAATAACGAGCCCATTAACAACTGGAAGGCGATTGCCGCCAGTTTGTTGTCTATCCCTATGGCGCATCAGTTGATTGGTTTTTATACCGTGGCCGATGGCTCTGATGGTGTGCTCAAGGTGATGCGCAGTTATCAGTATTATGCGGCCAATGCCATTTCTGACAAGGTGTCAAAAACCCGTTGGGCGGCACCGAACCCTTTGGGTGGTTATGTCTGGCATACCACAGGGTCAGGTAAAACCATGACCAGTTTTAAATCGGCGCAGTTGATTGCCCAATCGAAAGATGCCGATAAAGTCATTTTCTTAATTGATCGCATTGAGTTAGGCGCGCAATCGCTGCGTGAATACCAAGGCTTTGCCGCCGATGATGAAGACGTGCAAGCCACTGAAAATACCAGTGTGTTAATCACTAAGTTAAAAAGTAATGACCCTGCCAATACCTTGATTGTTAGCTCGATTCAAAAAATGAGCAATATCTATGAGGTAGTGAATGACGAGGGCATCAGCCTGAACAGCGATGACATTGCGCGTATCAATACCAAGCGCTTGGTGTTTATTGTCGATGAAGCCCATCGTTCTACCTTTGGCGATATGTTAATTACCATTAAAAACACCTTTCCTGCTGCCTTGTTTTTTGGTTTTACCGGCACACCGATTCATGAAGAAAACCAAAAGAAAAAAAGCACCACCGCCATGGTGTTTGGTGATGAGCTACACCGTTACAGTATTGCCGACGGTATTCGTGATAAAAACGTGCTTGGGTTTGACCCGTATAAAGTCACCACCTTTAAAGATGCCGATTTACGGCGCGAGGTGGGCTTATTAAAAGCCAAAGCCAATACGGAAAGCGATGCCTTAAACGACCCGAAAAAATCAGCTGTTTATTATCGTTATATCAATGACGTGCCGATGGCGGGTTATACCGATGATGCGGGTAAGTATGTAAACGGCATTGAGGATGACGTGCCGCCATCACAGTATGGCGAACAGCACCAAAAAGAGGTGGTTGCCGATGTGTTAGATAAGTGGACCATGCTCAGCCGCAACTATAAATTCCACGCACTGTTAGCCACCCATAGCATTGCCGATGCCATTACTTATTACCGCCTGTTTAAACAGGCAGGCTCGAATTTGAAAATCACCGCCTTATTTGACCCGAATATTGCTGAGGGTGAGGATTACCAAACCAAATCAGCCTTTAAGCAAGCGGGTTTAGTGGAAATTATTGATGACTATAACCAGCGTTATGGGCATGATTTTAGTTTGGCGAATCACGCCAAGTTCAAGAAGGATGTTGCCGCACGTTTAGCCCATAAAAAGCCCTATTTACGCATTGACCAAACACCTGACCAACAACTGGATTTACTAATTGTTGTTGACCAAATGCTGACGGGCTTTGACTCTAAATGGTTGAATACCCTGTATATAGATAAGGTTCTGGCGTATGAAACGATTATTCAGGCGTTCTCACGCACCAACCGCTTATTTGGGCCAGACAAACTCTTTGGTACGATTCGTTATTATCGTTATCCGCACACTATGGAACGCAATATTAATGCAGCGGTTAAGCTGTATTCGGGTGATAAGCCCATTGGTTTGTTTGCTGATCAACTTGAAACCAACCTACGCAAAATGAATGAGGCCTTTGCGGATATTGAGGCACTTTTTAAGTATGCAGGTATCGCTAACTTTGAAAAGTTGCCCGATGATAATGCCGTGCGTGGACAGTTTGCTAAACACTTCAGACGCTTTAATGAGTTTTTAGAAGCGGCCAAAATTCAGCGTTTTACATGGCAGCAGCTAATGTACTCTTTTACTGACGATCAGGGCGCAACAACTGACGTTGAGCTAGGCCTTGATGAACAGACTTATTTGGTGCTGGCCTTGCGTTATAAAGAACTGCCCACGGGTGACGGAACTGGCGGCGGTGACGATGAGGTGCCTTTTGATATTGCCAACCATTTAATGGAAATTGATACCGGTAAAATTGATGCGGATTATATGAACACCCGTTTTGACAAATACCTGAGAACGATTAGCCAAAGTGGTGTCGGTAGCGAAGATATTCAAAAAACAGTCGATGAGTTGCATAAATCTTTTGCAACTCTCACCCAGG
>DAINRH010000034.1:0-2677 GCA_036741905.1 Methylobacter sp.
TCCGGCAACGGAATCGAATACGCCGCGTACCAGATTGACCTTGTCTTCTGTGGCGACTTGTTTAAATCCGAAATGGGTGGTGTTAGTGGTCATTAGTTGTACCTGTATGTCATTAAATAGCGTTCCCGCGCTCCGGCGCGGGAATACATCCTGAAAGCCTGGCCTGCGCCCTGTCGAAGGACTCAGGCGGCGCGTGACGGTGGAGTTAGTTTTGTAGCGGTTGTTTACGTTGATATCCGGCAGCTTCCAGGGCATGGAGATAATTAGCCCATAAAGTCTGATATTCGGCACCCAGTTTATATAACAAATCCCAAGTATAAATGCCGCTGTCATGGCCGTCGCTAAATACCAGGGCTATTGCGTAATGACCTATCGGCTTGATTTCTTTAATGGTGACGTCTTCCTTGCCGACTTGTAGAACGTCCTGTCCGGGGCCGTGGCCGACAGCTTCCGCCGAAGGCGTGTAAACGCGCAGATATTCGCCCGGCAATTTAAATAGGCTGCCGTCATCAAAGCTGATTTCAACAATGTTGGAAACTTGATGTAGCTTGATTTCAGTCGGGTGGGTGTTGGCAGGTTTTACAGTTAGGCGCATGGCTTATAAAATTTCAAGGCTTAGTTTCGTAGATATAAGGGTACGTTGTGCGTATCTTTCGGCATCCATAAGACATCCTGTACGATTTACAACACACCTTCTTCCAGCTGTTCCAAGTAAATAAATTCGGGCGCTTTAACGCCCGCTTGTTTTCTTATTTCAACCAGCTCGGCCGATTCAAAGAATGCTTTGGCATTGGCGATTGATGACCATTTGGAAAAGTGGACGATTTTATTAGCGTTGTTATCCAGTTTTAAAACCTGAAAACTTAGTTCGCCGGCGCTTTTTCTAATGGATGCCGCAGCATCGAATATTTTTTTCCACGCTGCATAGTCCTCGACTTCGTGAATGATGAGTACGTATTCCATTTTTGTATCAAAAGCCTTAATTACAAGATATAACGACTCAAGTCCTCGTCTTCAACAAACTCGGCCAAGTGGTCATTAACATAGGCGGCATCGATCAGGATGCTTCTCCCCATCAGATCGGGGGCGCTATAGGAAAGATCTTCCAATAATCGCTCCAGAACAGTGTGTAATCTTCTGGCGCCGATATTTTCGGTGGTTTCATTGACCTGCCAGCCGAATTCGGCAATGCGCTTGATGCCGTCGGATGAAAACGATAACGATACGCCTTCGGTGCTCAACAGCGCAGTATATTGTTCGGTTAGCGAGGCATGAGGCTCGGTCAGGATGCGCACAAAATCATCGGCTGAAAGCGGATCCAGTTCAACACGTATAGGAAATCGGCCTTGCAGTTCCGGGATTAGATCAGACGGTTTGGTCAAATGGAACGCACCCGAGGCGATAAACAAAATATGGTCGGTTTTGATCGAACCGTACTTGGTGCTGACGGTAGTACCCTCAACTAACGGCAACAAATCCCGTTGCACGCCTTCGCGGGAGACTTCGCCGCCGCCCAGCTCGGAGCGTTTGCAGATTTTGTCGATTTCATCCAGAAACACGATGCCGTTTTGTTCCACGGATTCTACCGCGCGTATGCGGATGTCGTCTTCATTAACCAGTTTGGACGCTTCCTCATCCTGTAAAACCTTTAATGCTTTTTTGATTTTCATCTTGCGGGAGCGGGTTTTGCCCGAACCCAGGTTCTGGAACATGCCTTGCAACTGGCTGGTCATTTCTTCCATGCCGGGAGGCGCCATGATTTCAACGCCTACCGGTGCAAGGTGTACGTCAATTTCAATTTCCTTGTCGTCCAGATCGCCCTCGCGTAATTTCTTGCGCATTTTTTGACGGGTCGATTCTTCGGTGTCGGACAGCATGCCGCCATTCGCTCTGGGCAGCAGAATATCCAGAACCCTGTCTTCGGCGGCATCGAAAGCCTTGTTTTCAACCTTGTCCATTTCGATTGTGCGGGTCATTTTGACCGCCGTATCGACTAAATCGCGGACAATAGAATCGACATCGCGGCCGACATAGCCGACTTCGGTAAATTTGGTGGCTTCAATCTTAATGAACGGCGCATTGGCCAGGCGTGCGAGGCGGCGGGCAATTTCAGTTTTGCCGACGCCGGTAGGACCAATCATTAAGATATTTTTAGGGGTAATTTCTTCGCGTAGCGCAGGGTCGACCTGTTGGCGGCGCCAGCGGTTACGTAGCGCAATGGCGACAGCGCGCTTGGCATTGGCTTGGCCGACAATATGCTTGTCCAGCTCGGTTACGATTTCTTTGGGAGTCATTTGGGTCATTTGTCTACTCGTTAGGTTCGGCGTCGAGTTCTTCAATACGCAAATTGTGGTTGGTATAAATACAAATATCAGCGGCTATATTTAAAGACCGTTCGACAATTTCGCGGGCGCTAAGGTTGGTGTTTTCAAGCAAGGCACGCGCGGCAGCCTGGGCAAAAGCGCCGCCGGAGCCTATCGCCATCAAGTCGAATTCAGGCTCGATCACGTCGCCGGTGCCGGAAATAATCAGCGATGTTCTGGCGTCGGCAATAGTCAGCAACGCTTCCAGCTTGCGCAAGGCGCGGTCGGTGCGCCAGTCTTTAGCCATTTCCACGGCGGCGCGGGTTAAATTGCCGCGGTGCTTTTCCAGCTTGCCTTCAAAATGCTCAAATAAA
>DAINRH010000034.1:2687-3736 GCA_036741905.1 Methylobacter sp.
CGTTGCTCCGGCAAAACCGGCGATGACTTTATCGTGATATAAACGGCGCACCTTACGGGCATTGCCTTTCATGACCGTATTGCCTAATGTAACCTGGCCATCGCCGCCGATCACCACTTTGTCGCCCCGGCGAACGGAAAGTATCGTTGTTCCTCTAAAACTCACTTTAAATATCCCAAAATTACCAAATACATAAGCTTAATTTTACATGGTCTGAATTTAAATGTGCGAAAAAATGAGGGCAGAGTCACATTAGTGTGCCGGATACGGTTTAGCAGAGGTTCAGAAAAATATGCTACGCTCAGTAAAACAGTCAGAAAAAGGGGGGCTCTAATGGATGCACTGAATCAAATATCGACAACCTTGGCCTTAACAATGGGCTTAGCCTGGGCTGGCGGCATTAATTTGTATGCGACGCTGTTCACGCTGGGTTACCTTGCCAATACCGGCAATATCGATCTGCCGCCGGATTTACAGATAGTTGCCAATCCGATGGTCATGGGAGCCGCAGGACTCATGTATTGCATAGAGTTTTTTGCCGACAAAATGCCGGGCGTGGATACCGGCTGGGATGCGATACACACCTTTATCCGTATTCCGGCGGGAGCCATGCTCGCGGCCGGAGCGGTGGGCGACGTGAATCCTGTTGTTGAATTAGCCGCAGCCATCGTGGGCGGCGGATTGGCGGCAGGCTCGCATGCGGCCAAAGCCGGAAGCCGGGTGTTAATCAACGCCTCGCCGGAACCGTTTAGTAACTGGATTGCCTCGGTCAGCGAAGATGTGGTCGTGATAACCGGCGTCTGGGCATGCATCAATCATCCGGTTCTGTTTTTAATAGCGCTGGCGGGTTTTATCGTGTTGATGATCTGGCTGCTGCCGCGCATATGGGCGGGCGTGAAAAAAGTCTTTGGGGTTGTTAGTAACCTATTTAGGAGCGAAAATACCCCGGCCGACGAAAATACGCCTCAATAAAAAACATTATTTATTGACTGACGGCTCATAATCGAGTCTAATGGCGCTCTTTTGTAGTTCCGCCCAGGTAGCTCAGT
>DAINRH010000034.1:3759-19691 GCA_036741905.1 Methylobacter sp.
GAGGACTGAAAATCCTCGTGTCGACGGTTCGATTCCGCCCCTGGGCACCATGAACAGCTTTGAAAAGGCCGACCATTGAGTCGGTTTTTTTATGCGCGAAGGTTTTTGAGTTTCTTGTACGGCTTATTTTAGCGCTTTCCGTAAGCCCGGATTGCGAACAGAAAAGTTTCAATGCCGAACGGCAGAATGCTCCGAAAGAAACCGCTATCTTGAGCGGTGGGTGGCGCGATACTGGCGATCCGGCTTTTCCGCAAAGCGCGTCAACAGCGTATTGCCATCATTAGAAGTAGTGCTTCGTCGAGATAATAACCAAGCTCAACTGCGTTTTTTAGGTAAAATTGACTCAATGTATTGTTACCTTAAAAACTCTAAAAACCGTGACGACTTTATTTCCCATTCCTGAAAACCACCCTCAACGTTTTGTACTGCATAACGAAGTCCACGCCCGAGCCCCGTCTATCGGCAGTCTACCGGTTAGAGCGAGCCATCTTGCGTTATTGCTGTCCAGTGATGAAAAAATGCAGGAGCGCAAGCACTTGGCAGCGCTTTGCGAAAGATTCGGTGTCGCCCCGCCTGAAAAAGAAGTGGATCACTTCAGCGCGACCTTCAATTCCTTTCAAATACGTTGGGAGCAGCACGGCGAGTTTAGTACTTACAGTTTTTATGTGCATGACACGCCTAAAGATCCTTTTGCGGACTCGGCGCTAAAAAAAGTGCCGGTGGATTGGATGTCGCAATTAACCGGACAAGTTATTGTCGCGGCTCATACCACCATCGTTTTCGCTGTCGATATTAATTACGAAGAAAATACCGATTTAGCGGCACTGTCGGTCCACTTTGCCGACAACCCGGTTATCGGCTCTAAGGTGACCGGCGGCGCAGCCTCGGTATTCACGGATTTTCGCATTCACGTTGATGGCTTCAGTCGTTTTTTGATTATTAACCATGATTTAAGAACGGAGCAGGCAGGGCGCTTATTGCAACGGCTGTTTGAAATTGAAGTGTACCGGGTCATGGCGTTGCTGGCTTTCCCCATTGCCCGCAAACTGCGGCCTGCATTAAACAAGTCCGACCGGCAGTTGTATAGCATCACCAACGCAATGACGCTGCCCGATAATAATGACGGCGAATTATTGGATGAGCTGACTACGCTGGCCGCTGAAGTGGAAAACTACATATCCAGCAATCATTTCCGCTTTGCGGCCGCCAGCGCCTATTATCAATTGGTGCAACAACGCGTCAACGATTTACGCGAAGTCCGGATTCAAGGCATTCAGACCTTGGGTGAATTTATCAAACGACGACTGGAACCGGCGATCAACACCTGTGAATCGATTTCGCAACGCTTCACCCAGCTTTCCGAACGGGTCAGTAACGCGAGTCAATTGCTGCGCACCCGTGTCGACATCATTATCGAGAAACAAAATCAGGGCTTGCTGACATCCATGGCGTTGCGCGCAAAGATGCAGTTGCGGATGCAACAAATGGTTGAAGGCATTTCGATGGTGGCTATTACCTATTATGCAGCCAGTCTTATCGGCAAAATAGCCGAGGCGCTTCATTTGGTTGGCTGGAAAGTCAATCCGGAACTTATTGAAGGTATTTCCATTCCCTTTATTTTGATAATTATCGCAATTAGCAGTAAGCGGATTCATAAAATCATTGCCAATACTACTGAATAGCGGGATTCGTCAAGGGCGCTTACGATTAGACGCCAGGTTAAACCCGGAAGCGACAGTGCTGCTGGGTTAGCGATTGGATTGAATCCTTAAAAACCCCAGCGGAAGACTTCGAGCATGCAATCTTGGCTTTGTTCGGCTTCCATATGTCGTTTATAGTTGTAAAAAGCCCGAAGTCCCGCGGAATGTAAGCGTTTTCCCTGATTTGAATGTTTGGGCATTTTATAGCGTTGGCTTCTAATGTTATCGTAGAACCCGGAGTCTTGCCGGGTCAATTCTGTTGGTGTCATGACGTTAACTCCCGTTTCGTAAATCTTGGTTGAATGCATGGCGGTAAAGGCTACACACTAAGTCAAATGACCGGGCATCGGTATATCGCAAAATACCTAAACACTGATAAATTGTTCCGGTATGGAAAGACGGGGGGCAAAATATATCGCTGTTCCTGATGCGCTTGTCGGCGGTATTTGTCTCAGGTCGCAGTAAAAAAATAGCGGCTGGATTTGTTTTTCGAATAGTGCCGGTTTAGTAGGGGATTTTTGGCGCTGTTTGAAAGCCGCATGGTTTTCAACTGCAAGCTCATGTCGATGTACGGTATAATTGTTTGATATACAACAACTCAGTATTTACATAAATGGCTCAATTTTTTGAAATACACCCGGAGAGTCCGCAGCTGCGCTTGATACATCGTGCCGTAGACATCATCCGTAAAGGTGGCGTTATCGTTTACCCGACGGACTCGTCTTATGCGATTGCCTGCCATATAGGCGATAAGCAGGCGCTGGATAAAATCCGCCGGATCAGGCAGTTGGACGATAAACATAATTTTACTCTGGTGTGCAAGGATTTAACCCAGGTATCCATGTTCACCAAAATCAGTAATGACGCCTATCGGCTGATTAAGGCGTTATCGCCGGGAGCCTTCACCTTTATTTTGGAGGCTACGCGCGAAGTGCCACGCCGCTTACAGCATCCCAAGAAAAAACGGTAGGCATACGGGCCTTTCTGCTTCCGTAAACAAACCATCGAACAATGGATTAAGCAACAGTCAAATCAACGGATAGAAGAAGATAGTGATCACTGATTACCATGCCAAGTACTATGCCTATGAACTTACTCGCCAATGTGCAGCAGACGGTGTAGATAGGCTATCCCAATCTTTATTCGACGCAACGGTTGATCTCAATCCTCATCAAATCAACGCTGCGCTGTTTGCCTTAAACAATCCACTAAATAAAGGTGTTATCCTTGCTGATGAAGTAGGCTTAGGGAAAACTATTGAAGCAGGTTTAGTGCTTTGCCAATATTGGGCGGAGCGCAAGCGGCAATTGTTGATTATTTGCCCTGCATCTTTGCGCAAACAATGGGCACAAGAGCTGCAGGACAAATTCAATCTACCTTCACAGATTCTTGATGCTAACACCTGGCGGCAATTAAAGCAGCAAGGCGTTGCTAACCCTCTCAATAATCACTGCATCAATATTCTTTCCTATCATTTTGCCGCGCGATTAGAAGAATCGTTAGTTGTCGAGCCGTGGCATCTGGTGGTCATGGATGAAGCACACAAGCTACGCAATGCTTATCGACCCAATAATAAAATGGGACAAGCATTAAAACGAGCTTTATATGGTCGGCAAAAATTACTTCTAACAGCCACTCCCTTACAAAATTCACTATTAGAATTGTACGGATTATCGACGCTACTTGATGAGCAACTTTTTGGCGATGATAAATCGTTTCGCCAACACTACACGGGTAACGACGGCATAGGCCAATTAAAAGAACGCTTGAAAGGATTTGTTAAACGAACCTTGCGTAAACAAGTTCTGGAATATATTCGCTACACACAGCGCAAGACCATTACCGTTCCCTTCACTCCATCTCATGCAGAAATGCAGCTCTATAACGGTATTACAGCTTTACTTGAGCGTGAAGACAGCTATGCCTTGCCCAAGCGACAGCGCCATCTCACCGGTCTCATTTTGCGCAAGCTGTTGGCGTCCAGTACCCATGCAGTCCATAACACACTAATTACCATTAAGCGCCGCTTGGAAACTCTTCGTGATCATCAGGTAGATGATACTGACTTCATTGCCGAACTGATTGAAAGTGACGACCTGGAAACGGATTATCTTGAAGAGTTGGAAAGTGAGGCAGTAGAAGATTCCGAGCAGGTCATCGATAAAGAACAGCTTCAACTTGAAATCATCGAGTTAAGCAGTCTCATCGAACAAGCTGAAAAAATCAGTGATGACAGCAAAGCCAAAGCCTTGTTGATTGCCTTGAATCAAGGTTTTGAACAAATGGCCGCTATGAATGCGCCACGTAAAGCCGTTATTTTTACAGAGTCCAGACGCACCCAAGAATACTTGCAAAATTATCTTGCTAATGACTACCCAGATAAATTAGTTACTTTCAGCGGCACCAACAATAGCCCGGAAACCACCCGTATTTATCAGCAATGGTTAGAGGAGAATGAAGGCTCTGACAAAATCGCGGGGTCGCCGCAAATAGACAGGCGAACGGCACTGATTGACCAATTTCAGCATCATGCTGAAATTATGATTGCTACAGAAGCTGGAGCCGAAGGAATCAACCTACAATTTTGTTCCTTGCTGATTAACTACGATTTGCCTTGGAATCCTCAGCGTGTAGAGCAACGTATCGGTCGCTGTCATCGCTACGGGCAAAAATTTGATGTCGTCGTTATCAACTTTCTGAACCAAAGTAATTACGCCGACCAGCGGGTGCTGGAACTATTAACCGACAAGTTTCACTTGTTCGATGGTGTCTTTGGCGCGTCAGATGATGTATTAGGCTCTATAGAATCAGGGATTGATTTTGAAAAGCGCATTCAAGCCATTTATGAAACCTGCCGCACCACCGAACAAATAGAAACGGCTTTCACCCGGCTCCAACAGGAAATGGAAGTCGACATCAATAAACAAATGCAGGAAACCCGGCAGCAATTGCTGGATAATTTTGATGAAGACATCCACAACTTACTCAAAGTACAGCTTAATCAAGCGGAGCAACGCTTAGATAAAATTGGTCGTTGGTTCTGGGCGCTAACACAACACCAACTCAGAACCTACGCAAATTTTGACGACCGGAATCATCGTTTTCATCTGCAACAAAATGTCATCAATGAAGCGCCACTGGGTCATTATCAACTGATTGCCCGAGGTCAAAGTCAAAGTACAGAAGCGCATAACACCCACGTCTACCGTCTCAACCACCCGCTCGGTGAATGGGTGCTGGAGACAGCTAAACATCAACCGACACCCACTACACATATCCACTTCGATTACGCCGCACATGGCGCAAAAATTAGCGTAATAGAAGCATTGCTGGGGCAATCGGGCATCCTAAAACTGCAACGTTTCAGCATAGAAGCACTGGAACGCAGCGAAGATCACCTGCTGTTCTCTGCTGAAACCAGTGACGGCAAACTTCTTCCTGCCGAAACAGCGCAGAAATTGATGCAACTGCCTGCAAGCCAATGCCAACAGCAAAGCGTTGTTTCGACCTCCCGGATTGAAGACGCGCTCAGTGCCGCCCAGAATGACATCATCAAAATGGTCAACAGCCGCAATCTGACGTTTTTTGAAGAAGAAGTGAATAAACTTGATCACTGGGCGGATGATTTAAAATTTGGCCTTGAACAAGGTATCAAAGACATTGATCAGCAAATTAAGGAAGTGCGGCGCAATGCCAAAATAGCACCTACGCTGGCAGAAAAGTTATCATGGCAAAAGCAACAGCAGGAACTGGAACGCGCCCGCAACAAACAGCGTAAAGAACTCTTTGACCGTCAGGATGAAGTCGATGAACGACGGGAAGCTCTAATTGAGCAGCTGGAAACCAAGTTAAATCAAAAAACGGAAGTAGAGGATTTGTTTACCATCCGCTGGCGTTTGTAATAACAGGGCTTGCCATAACTATTCAGCGAATCGGAAAGCCCGCAAATCGCTGAGAGCTTTTACCCCCTCTCCTGATGGAGAGGGTCGGGGAGAGGAGACACAACAAGCAAAAATGCATTTTCTAACTCCCCTCACCCTACCCTCTCCCGCTGGAGAGGGATGCTGTGCTTCGCGCTGAATAGTTACGGCTTGCCTATTGTCAGGATGACATATTGCAACCATAATGCAACTATAGTCCACGCCGAGAAATGAGTTATGCCTGCACTGACCATCAAAAACATACCCGAACCGCTTTATCAACAGCTAAAAAACGCCGCCGAATTGCATAGGCGCAGCATTAATAGTGAAGTCATTATTTGTCTCGAAAAAACCTTAGCCGTCAGCAAAATAACGCCTGCCGACCGTTTAAGCCGCATTGAGCAACTGCGTTCCGGTATTAAAGCCAACAACATCACACCCGAAGATATTGAATTAGCTATTAACAGCGGACGGCCATGATTGTTGCGGACACCAACATCATCAGCTATCTATTTTTGCCGACGGTCTATTCCGAAAGAGCGAGTCGGCTTTATCTGCAAGATGCCGAATGGGCGGCTCCCAGTCTTTGGCGTAGCGAATTCCGTAATCTGCTTGCACTGTACATCCGGCAGCAAATCTTAAGTTTGTCAGAAGCATTGGCAATACAAGAAGAAGCCGAAGCGTTAATGGCAGATCATGAATTTACCCTCACCTCCGTGCAAGTTTTAACGTTACCCGACAGCAGCCAGTGTTCGGCTTATGATTGCGAATTTGTCGCTCTGGCAAAACAGTTATCGGTAAAACTGGTGACGCAAGATAAAAAAATACTGCGTGAATTTCCCGATGTTGCGGTTTCGCTAGATGATTTTTTTTACTAACAGTTTCGTTTATAGGCAAATTTGCAGATGATTAAAATTAGCTTTGAAAATTTAGGTGCAATAGAGTTTGGAGAAATAGAAATTTCTCAGCTTACGGTAATTTGTGGAGAAAACAATACGGGTAAAACCTATGTTACTTATCTCGTTTATTGTCTTCTAAAAACGTGGAAACATTTTGTCGATATTAAATTAAATGGAATTCTTAAGGAATTACATAAAAAAGGCATAGCGAAAATCGACTTGCAAGAAACCGTGGCTGATTCGTGGCAAGCAATTTGTTTGCAAGCACTTGAAAAATTTGCAGAACAATTTCCTGAAATGCTGGCTTCCAACAGTAACTTGTTTAGTAAGCTTAAATTGAGCGTGGACATACCTCTAGGTACTCAATGGCAAGTCCAAAACTATAAAAATGAGTTACGTAGCAATACAGGCAATTTGCTGATTACCATCAATAAGCCTGAAAACTCAAACATCATAGAATTGGCGGCTCCAGAGTCAGAAGCATTAGCTCCACAGATTCTTGGAGAATTTATTGAAGATAAATTATTAGAGTTAATTTTAAATGAGAGCATCCCCAATGTGTTCATTGCCAGCACAGAACGGACAGGCGCGACTATTTTTAGAAAACAATTAAACTTGGCAACCACAAATTTGGTTGATTTGCTGAGCCAAGTTCACAAACAAGGTGCAGATAGCCTGACACCGCACCAGCTTTTTGAAACCATCTATGGCAAAAGGGACTATGCGTTAGCAGTTAAGCATAATGTCGATTTTATCAATCAGCTACCTGCCACCAACGCCGAAGTTGGGGAACTGCTAAAAACCGTACCCAGCTTGCTGGAGCGTTTCGAAGCCATTGTTGGAGGAATCTATGTAACTAATAACGAAGGCATAACTCACTTTAAGCCTAAAGGTTCAAGTGTAAAACTGGGGTTAGGCGAGGCTTCCAGCTCAGTCCGCTCGTTATTGATTATTTGGTATTGGCTTAAATACTTCGCCAAAAGAGGCGATATGTTAATGCTGGATGAGCCGGAATTAAATCTACATCCGGCTAACCAGCGCAGATTGGCAAGATTTATTGCGGCTTTAATCAATGCAGGTGTAAAGGTATTCCTGACCACCCACAGCGATTATATCGTCAAGGAATTTAACACGCTGATAATGCTCAATCAGGATTCACCCAAGCTGGCTGACATTCTCAATAAATTAAAAGACTACACGCTGGAAGACAAACTCGATGCCAACTGTGTGGCAGTATACATGGCAAAAGAACATAGCATTCTTCGTCCTGGCGGAAAAAAGAAATCCAAAACGCGAACTTTAGTTAAAGCCGATATTAGTCCAACCTTAGGGATTGAAGCAAAGAGTTTTGATGAAACCATTGATGATATGAATGCGGTACAGGAGACCATTTATTATGGCCTTAACTAATGGACTAGAGGCTATTAAGGTACTTCTCAGTTGTGTTCAAGCCGATAGCTCTCACGTTTCACACGTCATTGTTGAAGAAAAACAGACAGAAGCAAAACTAAAAAAATTGACCATTTCTGAATTAGCCCCTGGCGTAATCGTGCTTGCAACAGATGAAGGCAGAAAGCGAACTCCACTTGTCTGTATGTCGCCATTATTCGCAGACGATGGCAAATATGATCAAAACAGGGCTTGTGATGCCGTGTTTATCAGAAAAGCAGAGCATGGTTATGAAATTTGTTATGTCGAATTAAAATCTGACTCCCCCAGTGGCTATGAAGGCCAATTTAAAAGCACCCAATGTTTTATGGCTTATGTTAGCGCATTATCTAAAAGTTTATGCCAACACCCCATTAACTTCACCCGCGAGCGTTATGTTGTATTTCATACCGATTCTAAAAACGCCAAAAATTACGGCGTGAAAAGCAAAACCCGATTCAGCCCAAACGATGCCAATGCCCCGTCATCGCCTAAGAAATTTTGTGTCCGTAATGGTGACACAGTCCGTTTTTCGGAGTTTTTCTAATGAGCAAAACCAAACTGGAACTGATCTGGATCGGCAAGGACAAGCGGCCTAAGCTGGAGCCGAGGATATTGTTGGAAAATCCGGGCTTGTCGTATCACGCCAAACATCGGGTTGGCGATAACGACCAATTCGATAACAAGCTGATTTTCGGCGACAACCTGCTGGCGTTGAAAGCGTTGGAACAGGACTATGCGGGCAAGGTGAAGTGCGTGTTTATCGATCCGCCGTACAACACCGGCAGCGCGTTTACCCATTATGACGATGGGCTGGAGCATTCGATCTGGCTGTCGCTGATGCGTGATCGGTTGGAGATTATCCGGTCTTTATTGTCGAACGATGGTTCATTGTGGATAACGATTGATGATAATGAAGCGCATTATTTGAAGGTGTTGTGTGATGAGGTGTTTGGGCGGGGGAATTTTGTGGCATCAGTTATCTGGCGTAAGAATTATGCACCTAAATCAAGCGCGAAGCATTTTTCAGTCGATCACGACTACATTTTAATATACGCAAAGAACAGCGATAAATGGGCTCCAAACCCTATGCCCCGTTCCGAAAAGCAAGACAAGGCTTACAAGAATCCAGATAATGATCCCAGAGGTGTGTGGAAAACAAGTGATTTGTCTGCACGAAATCCGTACAGTCTAGGAAAATATTCTGTTACTTGCCCTTCTGGAAGGGCTATTGACGGGCCTCCAAAAGGGCGGTATTGGTCAATTTCTAAAGAAAAATTATTAGAATTGAATGCAAATAATAGAATTTGGTGGGGGAAAAATGGAGATTCAATCCCTCAGCTAAAACGATTTCTATCAGATGTTAAGCAAGGGGTGGTTCCTCAGACGATTTGGCCGTATGAAGAAGTAGGTCACACACAGGACGCAAAAAAGGAGATAGTCGCTTTGTTTGGTGAAGACGTTTTTGGAACGCCAAAACCAGAAAAACTTATGTCGAGAGTGTTGAATGTTGCCACCAATCCTAAAGATCTCGTCCTCGACTCCTTCGCCGGTTCCGGCACCACCGGTGCAGTCGCCCACAAAATGGGCCGCCGTTGGATCATGATCGAACTGGGCGAGCATTGCCACACCCATGTCGTCCCGCGTCTTAAAAAAGTCATCAATGGCGAAGATCAAGGTGGCATAAGCAAAGCGGTCAACTGGCAGGGTGGCGGCGGTTTCCGATATTACAGTTTGGCACCGTCATTACTGGAACAAGACCGCTGGGGCAATTGGGTGGTCAATCTTAACTACAATCCGGCCATGCTGGCGGAAGCGTTATGCAAGCTGGAAGGCTTTACTTATGCACCGTCCGATGCGCAATGGTGGAATCATGGCTATTCGTCCGAGCAGGACTTTATCTATGTGACCACGCAAAACCTGTCGCATCAGCAACTGGAAGAGTTGTCCGAAGAAGTCGGCGGTGACCGCTCGTTACTGGTGTGTTGTGCAGCGTTTCGCGGCAAAGCCGATCAGTTCCCCAATCTTACCTTAAAGAAGATTCCGAAGATGGTGTTGTCGCGTTGCGAATGGGCGCATGACGATTATAGTTTGAATGTGGCGAATTTACCGATGGCGCAGCCGGAGCCTGAAATTGAAAAGCCTAAAAAAACCGGGATAAAGCAAACCAATACGGCACAAGATGATCTCTTTGGTGGAATCTAATGCAACACTCATGCGGCATAGGTCATGTTAAAAACTTTTATACTGGTTCTCCAGCATCTTTTAATTGAGGAAAACTCATGCAAACACTACAGATACAACTCCCCGATGCGGTCACTTTAGACGCGCGGGAAATCCACATGTTGCTTGCCAGCCGACTTTATGAAAAAGGCATCCTGTCTATTGGACAAGCGGCGCAAATGACCCAGCTTTCCAAACGGACGTTTATGGAGTTATTAGGGCAGTATCAGGTTTCGGTGCTCAATTACCCTGCCGACGAAATTAAGCAGGATTTCGATAATGCCTAGCATCATTTCCAACACCAGTTGCCTGATTCTTTTAGATAATATTGATGCACTTGATATTCTGGGGGCGCTTTATCAAAACATTTTTTTGACCGAAGAAGTGGTTGCGGAATTTGGTAAACCGCTAGAAAGTTGGATGACTGTTTTAGCCGTTAATGATCAAAACTATTTACGTATCCTCAATGCCAGTGTCGATTTAGGCGAAGCCAGTACGATTGCTTTAGCCCTGCAATTACCTGGAGACAACGTGATGATTTTGGATGATTTAAAAGCCAGAAAATTAGCGAAACAATTGCAGCTTAAGTTTACGGGTTTGTTGGGTGTTTTACTTAAAGCCAAACAGCAGCATGTTATTGTTTCTGTTGGTGATGTTTTGATTCGCTTAAAACAGGCCAATTTCAGGGTTTCTGAAGACTTGGAAAAAGAAGTGTTGAAATTGGCTGGTGAATGCTGAAACAACAGCCAACCGTTATCCTTGCGGTACCGAATAGGAAGAAAATTAATGAAAGCATCCGAACTAAACCAAGCCAAAAATCCTGATTTGATCGCTTCTTATACGGCGTTGAAACGTGCGGCTTATTTTGCCCGACAAACAGCAATTCAAACAAATACCGCAATTGTAGTGATCAAGGATGGCGTGCTGTGCAGAATTTCTGCCGAAGAGCTCAAACAACAGGAACACGCATGAATCAGAAAGCTCTACACCATGTCGCCGGACGTCTTTCGTTACGCGCACCGCAGCGGGAATCGTTAGAGGCGTTGGCTACTGCGATTGCGGCAACGCCGGATATGCTCAATCCGAAACGGGATGTGGAAGTTTTATTGGAAGTCTTAAAAAGCGAATTCCCAAAGTTATCGGATTTTGAACGGGAATTCCCGTCCTTGTGTTTTGCCTTGGCAACCGGGGTGGGCAAAACCCGGTTGATGGGCGCGTTTATCAGTTATTTGCATTTGGCGCATGGCATCAGCAATTTTTTTGTGCTGGCGCCGAACCTGACCATTTACAACAAACTGATTGCCGACTTTACGCCCAATACGCCGAAATATGTGTTTAAGGGCATTGCCGAGTTTGCGGTCAACTCGCCGAAAATCATTACCGGCGATGATTATGAAGTGAAAGGCCGTGCGCTGGATGCGTTTACTTCAGTCGCTATTAACATTTTCAATATTTCCAAAATCAATTCCGAAGTACGCGGCGGTAAGTCGCCTCGGATTAAACGCTTGTCGGAATATCTGGGCGATAGTTATTTCAACTATTTGGCGCAATTGCCGGATTTGGTGCTGTTGATGGATGAATCGCACCGTTATCGGGCCGATGCCGGGGTGCGGGCGCTTAATGAGTTAAAGCCGTTGCTGGGACTGGAGTTAACGGCAACGCCGTTTACCGAGAGCAATAAAGGACCGGTGCCGTTTAAGAATGTGGTGGTGGATTATCCTTTGGCGAAAGCAATGGATGATGGTTTTGTTAAAGAACCCGCTGTTGTCACTCAGCGAAACTTTGATGCTTCACAGCATACCAAAGAAGAAGTAGAGCGCATCAAGTTGATGGACGGCATTCGCTTGCATGAAATGACCAAAGTGGAATTGCTTACCTTTGCACACGAAAACGATCTAGCGGTGGTTAAACCTTTTATGTTGGTGATAGCCAGGGACACGACTCATGCTGCCCAATTGGTTGAATTGATGGAATCGTCGGCGTTTTTTGATGGCCGATACCAAGGCAAAATTATCCAAGTCGATAGCAGCAAGAGCGGTGCCGCCGAAGAGGAAATGATAACCCGGTTGTTGGCGGTGGAAAGCCATGATGAACCGACCGAAGTGGTGATACACGTCAACATGCTGAAGGAAGGCTGGGACGTGACTAATCTTTATACCATTGTGCCGTTACGTGCGGCGAATGCCAGAACCTTGATTGAGCAATCGATAGGGCGGGGGTTGCGCTTGCCTTATGGTAAGCGTACCGGCGTCACTGCCGTGGATAGATTAAACATCGTTGCCCATGACCGTTTTCAGGAAATTGTCGATGAAGCCAATAATCCTGAAAATCCGTTGCGCATGCAGCAGGTGATTCTCGATGCGCCTTCCGATCAAGAAAAGGCCGAAAGCGTGACCGTGGGTTCAAATCTGGATGGTCTGATTAACGGCAAAACCGGCGGAATGATTTATCCGGCTTTAGATAACAACCCACCGGTGTTTAGCGGTATTGCCGAAACGACAGTTGCGTAATTCGCTATCGCCGAGTTGAACAAGCTGCAACACAATCCAGGGACTGTGGCTACCAGCAAAGCGTTATTGCATGTTGATGTACAAAAATCGGTTACTCAGGCTGTCACCGAACATTTAAGTGCTGGTCAACAATCGTTGTTTGATACCGAGAATTCGGTTGATGTCGCTGAGATAGTCGCTAAAGCTACGGCACTGATGGTGAATCATACGATAGATATTCCTCGTGTGGTTGTGGTGCCTAAAGGTGAAGTCAGTTATGGCTACAAGCCGTTTACGTTAAACCTTAGCGGATTGAATTTGCAACCCTCTGAGCGGGATATTGTTATCCACAGTCTGCAAACCAACGAGCAGGAATTAATGGCGGCACAAGTGGGTTTGATCGAGGCAAAACCGGAAAATTATATTGTTCACGCCCTGATCGATTATGACGATATTTCTTATGATGACCATGCGGATTTAATCTATGACTTGGCAACGCAAGCCGTTGACCATTTGCAAGGGTATCTATCAGAGGATGAAGTTAATAACGTCTTGAGCAATAACCGCCAGTTACTAGCCAAAACCATTCATACGCAAATGGCTGAACATTTTTGGGAACAGGCTGATACTTACGAAGTCGAAGTGCGCAGTGGTTTTACGCCATTAAAAACTTGTGCTTATACTGTTGCTGCCGGTCAATCGGTTCAGCCTTATCGGGATACCGTAAGCGATAAAGGCAAAATTAAGCAGATGCTGTTTGGCAGCTTCAGCAAGTGTTTATATCCGGTTCAGAAATTCGATTCCGACACCGAACGTCGCTTTGCCGTAATTTTAGAACGCGATGCGCAGAAATGGTTTAAACCCGCCAAAGGCCAGTTCAAAATATTTTATAAAGATGGCACCGAACATCCTGAATATGTCCCAGACTTTGTGGCTGAAACCGAAGACTATGTATTGATGGTGGAAACCAAGTCGCAAGCGGAAATGGCTGATAGCAAAGTACAGGCTAAAACCGATGCAGCAGTCAAATGGTGCGAGAATGCCAGCATTTGACTGCTGAAAAATGGCGGTAAGGCTTGGAAGTATTTATTGATTCCGCATGATGAAGTGAAAGAAAACTTTCAATTAGGGGATTATGTGAGGAAGTTTGGGCGATTGTGATTTTGTTGAACAGATCGTTGATCTACTATTTGCTGAAGGCGATTTGGACGTGGTAAGTGAATTTATCCGGACTTTCCAACTGCAAGCTTGCGTGGATGTAGGATATAATTGATTTATATTCCAAATTTACTTAACACTCATAAATGGCTCAATTTTTTGAAATACACCCGGAGAGTCCGCAGCTGCGCTTGATACATCGTGCCGTAGACATCATCCGTAAAGGTGGCGTTATCGTTTACCCGACGGACTCGTCTTATGCGATTGCCTGCCATATAGGCGATAAGCAGGCGCTGGATAAAATCCGCCGGATCAGGCAGTTGGACGATAAACATAATTTTACTCTGGTGTGCAAGGATTTAACCCAGGTATCCATGTTCACCAAAATCAGTAATGACGCCTATCGGCTGATTAAGGCGTTATCGCCGGGAGCCTTCACCTTTATTTTGGAGGCTACGCGCGAAGTGCCTCGCCGCTTACAGCATCCCAAGAAAAAAACGGTAGGCATACGGGTTCCCGATCACCCTGTTGCGCAATTGCTGGTTCAGGAGCTGGGCGAGCCCTTGTTTAGTTCTACCTTGATGTTGCCGGGAGAAGATGAGGCTTTGACCGATCCTTATGAAATCAGGAATAAACTTGAGCATGAGCTGGACCTGATAATTGACGCCGGTATCATTGAGTTCGAGCAAACGACGATTATCGAGTTTTCCAGCGGCGGCGTTGAGATCATCAGGCAGGGCAAGGGTCTTGCTCCGATGCTGGCGGGTTGAGGAGGCGGATATGATGGATGAATTGACACTTTTACAGCGCATAGTGGTTTGGATCTTGCCGGTGGTTTTTGCGATTACCGTGCATGAAGTGGCGCATGGCTGGATGGCAAAAAAATACGGCGATAACACGGCTTCGGTATTGGGTCGGTTAACTTTAAACCCGATTAAGCATATTGATTTGCTCGGCACTATTATCATCCCCGGTTTGTTATTGCTGTCCTTCACCGGATTTATTTTCGGCTGGGCAAAGCCGGTTCCCGTCGATGCGCGGAACTTTAAAAATCCACGGCGCGATATGGCGATAGTCGCTCTGGCCGGTCCGGTTGCGAATGTGTTGATGGCTATCGGTTGGGCGTTAATAGCCCGAATAGGGGTGACGATAGGCGCGCAAACCGAAGCTATCTCATTGCCGCTGATTTATACCGGGATTGCCGGTATTTCAATTAACCTGGTATTGGCATTGGTTAATTTGTTGCCTATTCCGCCGTTGGACGGCAGTCGTATTTTGACGGGCATTTTGCCGAGTTATTGGGCGTGGCAATATAACCGATTGGAACGCTTCGGATTTATTATTTTGTTGGTGCTGTTATACACGAATGTTCTGGGTTCGATTTTGGCCTATCCGATGTTTGTTGCTCAGAAAGTGTTTTTTTCAATTGCCGGGCTGTAGGTTGATATTTACCCTGCTTTCCAGGTCCCGGTTCCTTTTGCCGTATTTCGAAGCTTGAGCATGAGCGAGAATATCGATCAAAATACGGCTGAAGTTTTAGATCAATCGCCGGTAGCCGCTATGCAGCCATTCGCGATGGTTAACGGCGCTCCTTTCGATAAGCTGCCGGACGATCTTTATATTCCGCCGGATGCGCTGGAGGTGTTGCTCGATACCTTTGAAGGGCCGCTTGACCTATTGCTGTATTTGATACGCAGGCAGAATCTGGATATTGTTAATATACCGATCGCGCAGATTACCCATCAATACATCGCCTATATCCAGATCATGGGCGAATTAAACCTGGAGCTGGCTGCGGAATATCTGGTGATGGCCGCATTGTTGGCTGAAATCAAGTCGAGAATGCTGTTGCCCAGGCAGCCCGATGCCGAAGAAGACGAGGAAGATCCGAGAGCAACGTTGATTCGCAGGTTGCAGGAATATGAGCTGATTAAAAATGCGGCCGAAGAAATTGATCAATTGCCGAGAATTGAACGTGATATATTTGAAGTCGGCGTCGATGTTTCGGCGCTAAAAAATGTCGAACAAAATTTGCCGGATATTCAGCTAAAAGAAATGCTGTTGGCATTTCAGGATGTACTTAAAAGAGTTGAGCAGCTCAGCCATCATCAAATT
>DAINRH010000034.1:19766-26406 GCA_036741905.1 Methylobacter sp.
AGGTCGACACGGAGTCGTTGTCTCGTTTCTGGCAATCCTCGAACTCAGCAAAGAACGACTCATCGATATTATCCAGTCAGAACCCTTTGCCGAAATCCGCGTCAGAACCGCTGCCGCCGGTAGCTAAGCGTGTACCTAAGTCCAAGCCTTCGTCGCCGCCCCTCGATAGCGCCTGTCCTGAGTGCAGTCGAAGGGATCAAGATAGGTCTTTTATAACTGAACAACGTGAAATTAATGTGGAAATTAAACGTGTAGTTGAAGCCATTTTATTTGCGGCCAATCGGCCCATGACCTGCAAGCAGGTGCAGCAGGTTTTTCCTGAAATCGAACAGCCGGAACTACAGGAAATACAGGCGGCTTGCGAGGCGATCAAAGAGGATTACAGGTTCAGGCCGGTTGAATTAAAACAGGTGGCCAGCGGTTATCGTTTTCAGGTCAGGAAGGAGCTGTCGCGCTGGGTATCGCGGCTGTTTGAAGAAAAGCCGCCCAAATATTCCCGTGCATTATTGGAGACTCTGGCCATTATCGCCTATCGTCAACCGGCAACGCGCGGGGATATTGAGGATATTCGCGGCGTCGGCGTCAGTTCGAGCATCATTCATACCCTGCTCGAACGTGAGTGGATTCGAGTGGTGGCGCACAAAGAAGTGCCGGGCCGGCCGGCCTTATACGGTACGACCAAACAATTTCTGGATTATTTTAATATTACGTCATTAAATGAACTGCCGACATTGCAAGAGATTCAGGAGCTTGACTTGTCGTTAGATACTACGCAACAACCCATGCAGGTAAAGAGTGAAGAGCAAGAAACAACCGAACAAGTCACCCAAACAGCCGTCGGGCAGTTCAGCGAAACAGCCGGGCGGATCACCGAAACCGTCGGGCAGGCCGCTGAAACCATCGCAAGGCTCAGCACAACAACCGAATAATCCCCCGAAGCAATCCCCTTCTTTGCAAAGGGGGAGGGGCGACGCTAATCAGTCGGTCGACGGAGAACGTATCCAAAAAGTGCTGGCGCGCGGCGGCGTCGGTTCCAGGCGGGAAATTGAGCGCTGGATTGATGAAGGGCGGTTGAAGATTAATGGTAAGTCTGCCGGCTTGGGTGACCGATTGAAAGAAGGGGATCATCTGTTGATCAATGATCGGGTTATTCATTGGGAAAAGTTTGTCGAGCAGCCTACCCGCGTGCTGCTTTATCATAAGCCGGTCGGCGAAGTGGTTACCCGTCGCGATCCGGAAGGTCGTCCGGTGGTGTTTACGCAATTGCCGAAATTGGCGGTCAGCCGCTGGATAGCGGTTGGCCGCCTGGACATCAATACGTCAGGATTATTATTGGTTACCAATAATGGCGAACTGGCTAATCGATTAATGCATCCGTCAACGCAAGTGGAGCGTGAATACGCAGTGCGTATTTTGGGCGAGGTTTCGGATGCGACCTTGGCAAAGCTCAAGCAAGGCGTGGAGCTTGAAGACGGCAAAGCCAAGTTTGACGATATTATATTTTTCGGCGGCGAGGGCGCCAATAAATGGTACAACGTTATCGTTGCCGAAGGTCGTAACCGGTTGGTAAGGCGATTGTGGGAGTCGCAGGAGCTTATCGTCAGCCGTTTAATGCGGGTGCGCTATGGGCCGGTGGTATTGCCGGAGCGACTGAAAGCCCGTACGTTTTATGAGTTGACCGATAAAGAACTGGACTTGCTGTTTGAATTTGCGGGGATGGCAAGTGAAAAGCCTGCGCACTTGACCAAGCCTGACGTTAAATCGCATAAGTCAGCAAAGCGATAACGGCGCGAGTCGGATTGCCCGCAAGGCGCAGGGCTTGGTGTAATCCGGGTGTCTGCCGTTAATTTATTTAGCCAAGACAACTTGGTTTCTGCCTTTATTTTTGGCGGTATACATGGCCTTATCCGCGCGCAGAATGAACGACTCGATAGTATCATTGTCGCGTAAGGTGCTGACGCCCAAACTTGCTGTGATTTTGATGGTTTCCATGCCGTAGGCTATTGTATGATTTTCGATTGAGGCGCGAATTCGATCTGCAAGCAATTCTGCGCCGTTGGCGTCGGTGTCGCTTAATAAGATCACGAATTCTTCGCCGCCATAGCGGAAAATAATATCGCTATTTCTTAGGCTTTCTTTAATCCATTTTGCACAAAAAGCCAGTGTGGTGTCGCCGCAATCGTGGCCGTATGTATCATTGATGGCTTTGAAGTGGTCGATGTCAAAGAAAATCAGCGATAAATTTGTGGCATTGCGTATGGCAAGGCTCATTTCCCGTTTAATGGAGTCGTTGAATGACGCTCTGTTATTGGTTTGGGTAAGCGGATCCGTATGAGCCATTTTCAAAGCTTGATGGAATAATGTTGCATTTTTCAACGGATAAATTAAACAGCAAAGCAGCGTTTCCAGTAGCTGGAGATCCGAGTCGCTGAATCGATGGTTGCGCATCAGTTTTAATTTACCCAGTTGTTGTTGTTCAACCTTAAGCGCGTAACTGCAAGAGTGTCGTGTAAAAACTCCGCTTTTTACTTCCAGGCCAAATTCCTCGTTTGTATAAACAAAGGCGCTATGAGGAATCTTATAGGCGATTTTGCTGCTGAAGATCGCGATCAGTTCATTGAATTCCAACGTCGTTTGCAAGGCGCTACTAATGTCATAATTATCGAGGTTAACTGCTTTTGTTGCTTCAAAAGTGTTATTGCTGATAATCGCTAAGTTTGCTGATTTAGGGGTCATGGACGTTTCCTCGTAGATTGGAACTATTACGTTGCAATAACAAAAGCGAAGGGTATGCCATTTATTAAAATATCAATAATAATCAGTATATTGGTTAGTATGTTTTGCTTTAAATTTGGTTGTTGCCATAAAGTTGACGCGGTTAGGTGGCAAGTGATTGCCGGTGGGGTGGCTTAAGCGGCTGTTTTGTTGCCGTTATGTTTTATTCGATTGCCGGGAAATAACGGGTCATGGTCGTTTGGATTTTGGCGTGAGACGTTAGGGGATAAAAGTAATGGCTTTTAAGTGCGGAATTGATAAAAAGTCGCGCATTATTCATGACGCAGTTAAAAAATAGATTTTAATGCCCGGCCAATGACTGATTGGTTAAGGATGCTACTGTGTGCTGAATTTATGCCGCTTCATGGATGTTCATGGCAGTTATAAAATCATCAACATTACGACAGGAAAAGATGATAAAATCAGCGGTATTTTTTGAACCGCACTGCATGGAATTAAAAATCATGCCATCAAATTAACAGCGCCCTGGATTGCTTAAGCAGCAGAAAAAAGTCTAGAACAGAATATGTCCATGAGCTAATTCAAATGAATAAAAAAAACACCTTAAATATTATTCCGGTCATTCTGTGTGGCGGTTCGGGCACAAGGCTTTGGCCGCTATCGCGTTCCGGTTTTCCCAAGCAGTTTTTGGTGTTATCGGGTACGACGAGTTTGTTTCAGCAAGCGGTGGAGCGCATCAATGGTTTAGCCTCTGCTGAGATTGCGGTGGGTGCAACTGTGGTGGTGACTAACGAAGAGCACCGTTTTTTGGCATTGGATCAGTTACGAGAGATGAAGGCTGTGTCAGCCACGTTGTTGTTGGAACCTATTGGTAAGAATACGGCCCCCGCTTTAACGTTGGCTGCATTGCAGGCGACTGACAATGGGGAAGATCCTATTTTGGTGGTGACGCCTGCAGATCAAACGGTGATGGACAGTGCGGCATTTACGCAAGCGTTACAGAATAGTATTTGTGTTGCGGATACTGGGGCGATTGTGATTTTAGGCATTGCCCCGGATAAGCCTGAGACGGGTTACGGCTACATTAGGCGTCAAGGCGACGTGGGGCGGCATGGTGAATACGCGGTCGCCCAGTTTGCCGAAAAACCCAATCAGGAAATGGCGGAAAAATATCTGGAAAGTGGTGATTACCTCTGGAACAGCGGCATGTTTGTGTTAAAAGCGAGCACTTGGCTCAAAGCATTAAAACACTTCCGTTCGGATATTGTAGAAGCTACTCAGCAATCATGGGCTGGCAAAGCGACGGACGCGCAGTTTGTGCGCCCCAATTCAGGCGATTTTGCGCTAATTGCCAGTGATTCCATCGATTATGCCGTTGCGGAAAAATGCCCCAATTCTCCATTTGCCATCAAGATGGTGCCGCTCGACGCGGGTTGGAATGATTTGGGGGCGTGGGACGCAGTTTGGCAAGTGGGCGGGCAAGATAACAATGGCAATGTGACGCAGGGCGACACATTAACGGTAGACACCTGCAACACCTTGATCCATGCCGGCAGTCGCTTAGTGAGTACGGTGGGTGTCAATAATTTGATTGTGGTGGAGACGGCCGATGCCGTGCTAGTGGCCGATCGTAATCAAAGCCAGCATGTTAAAAAATTGGTCAGTGCCCTTGAGGCGCAAGAGCGATCAGAGCATCGCTTGCCGCGCAAGGTGCATCGCCCTTGGGGCTGGTATGACAGTATCGATGAGAGCGAGCGCTTTAAGGTGAAGCGTATTCAAGTGAAGCCGGGGGCGAGTTTGAGCTTGCAAAAACACTTTCATCGGACTGAACACTGGATTGTAGTGAAAGGTACGGCTGAAGTGACGTGCGGCGATCAAACATTTATGCTGACGGAAAACCAATCGACGTATATTCCGCTCGGCGAAGTCCACCGTCTCCATAATCCAGGCACGATCCCGCTGGAAATTATTGAAGTGCAGTCAGGTAGTTATTTAGGGGAGGATGATATTATGCGATTTGAGGATCATTATGGTAGATAAAGCAAATAAGGCCGATCACACTAAGGTTGCGCTTATTACTGGAATTACTGGGCAGGACGGTGCCTATCTGGCTGAATTTTTACTTGAAAAAGGCTATGTGGTGCATGGCATTAAGCGACGCTCGTCGTTGTTTAATACTGATCGTATCGATCATCTCTATCAGGATCCGCATGTCAAGAATGCGCGCTTCTTTTTGCATTTCGGCGATTTAACCGATGCAACCAACCTGATTCGCATCATCCAGCAAGTTCAACCGGATGAAATTTATAACCTTGCCGCGATGAGTCACGTCGCGGTGAGCTTTGACACTCCCGAGTATACGGCCAATGCCGACGGTATCGGCACCTTGCGCATACTTGAGGCTATCCGCATTCTCGGCCTGGAAAAGAAGACCCGTTTTTACCAGGCGTCTACTTCCGAGCTTTACGGTCTGGTCCAGGAAACGCCGCAGAAAGAGACCACCCCGTTTTATCCGCGATCACCTTATGCTGTTGCCAAACTTTACGGTTATTGGATTACCGTCAATTATCGCGAGGCTTATGGCATGTATGCCTGCAATGGCATTTTGTTTAACCACGAAAGCCCAATACGCGGCGAAACCTTTGTTACTCGAAAAATTACCCGTGCTTTAGCGCGGATCAAGCTCAATCTGCAAGATTGTCTTTATCTAGGCAATCTCGATGCGCTACGTGATTGGGGGCATGCCAAGGATTATGTCGAGATGCAATGGTTAATGCTGCAACAGGAGCAGGCCGATGATTTCGTTATTGCGACCGGAGTTCAATATAGCGTGCGGCAATTCGTCGAGATTGCGGCAAAAGAGCTGGGCATCCTGATCAAATGGCAAGGCAGCGGGGTAGAAGAAAAGGGTTACGATGAGCAAGGTCGCTGCATCGTTCAGGTTGATGCGCGTTACTTCCGCCCTACCGAAGTCGAAACATTATTGGGTGATCCGAGCAAAGCAAAAGAAAAGCTCGGCTGGACGCCGAAGATAACTTTCCATGCATTAGTTTCCGAAATGGTGCGTGAAGACCTTAAGGCGGCCGAGCGCGACGAGCTGGTTAAAAAGCACGGCTTTGCCGCTTACGATTATCACGAGTAAGTCATCAGCAATGAATAAGCACACAAAAATATATATTGCCGGACACCGGGGGCTGGCGGGTAGCGCTATTATGCGTGAGTTGCAACGACAAGGTTACTCCAACTTGATAGGGCGCACCCATGCCGAACTGGATTTGGAAGATGCAACAGCTACTCACCGATTTTTCGAGCAGGAAAGGCCTGAAATCGTATTTCTAGCGGCTGCAAAAGTCGGCGGCATACATGCCAACAACAGCTATCCGGTGCAATTCCTGATGAACAATCTGTTGGTTGAGTCCAATGTCTGTCGTGCCGCTTATGCCTCAGGCGTGAAGCGTTTGATATTTTTAGGCAGTTCTTGCATCTACCCGCGTGACTGTCCGCAACCGATTAAAGAAGAATACTTGCTTACCGGGCCGCTTGAGGCAACCAATCGTGCCTATGCCTTGGCCAAAATTGCCGGTATTGAAATGTGCTGGTCATACAATCGCCAATACGGCACGAAATGGTTGGCGGCTATGCCCACTAATTTGTATGGTCCGGGCGATAATTATGATTTGAACAATTCACATGTATTGCCCGCCTTGATACGTAAAATACATGAAGCAAAAGTTGCCGGGGTTGATGAGGTAGTGCTGTGGGGTAGTGGTACGCCCAAGCGCGAGTTTTTGTACGTGGACGATCTGGCAAATGCACTGGTATTTTTAGCGTCGTTAGATGATGAGCGCTATGACACTTTGACCAATCCGGCCCTGTGTCCATTGATTAATGTGGGAACAGGTGA
>DAINRH010000035.1:0-19548 GCA_036741905.1 Methylobacter sp.
CACGCTTAACTTCTGCTGGCTTTGCACTAAATGTTTTCATCGTTGCTTAGGCTTACTGTTAAAGGCTTAATATAAAAAACGAGATTTTACTAAGAATCAGGGGATGTTTCAAGTTTATTTGTGATTCAGGCGAAAGGCGAAGAGCAAAAAGCGAAAAAACCGCACACCTTTCGCCTACAACTTAATATTCAATGAATGCAACTTGCGATAAAGATGCGTTCGCTCCATGCCCACGGCGGCTGACAATTTTGCAACGCTGCCGCCGGTTCTTTCAAAATGATACTCCAGATAAGCTTTCTCAAAATGATCCCTGGCCTCTTTTAACGGTAAATTAAAAAACTCAGGCACCGCGTGGGAAATAACGCTATCGCCGATCACCGAGCCCAGCGCCGCCTTCACCTCATCAATCTCTATATCTTCGCCGGCACCCAGAATCATCAAGCGCTGCACCAGATTTTTCAGTTCCCGCACATTGCCGCGCCAGCTGTAATTGCGCAAGAAATTTTGTGCCGCCATGGAAAACTTCCGGAAAGGCAATCTGTCCTGACTGACAAAATAATCGACATAAAAACTCAGCAATGCCGGCACATCCTCACTGTGCTCCCGAAGCGGCTGAATATCGAGCGAGACTTCATTAAGCAGATAATACAAGTCCTGCCGAAAACGCCCGGCCTTAACCTCCTCATCCAAGGCAATGCGGGTTGACGCCACCACGCGGACATCGACGCGCACCGCCTCGCTACCGCCTACCCGTAGGAAAGAACTGGACTCCAGAGCACCGAGCAGCTTTAACTGGGTTTCCTTATCCATGCCGCAAATTTCGCCTAAAAACAACGTTCCTTTATGCGCCCGCTCCAATAGGCCGGGATAAACTTTACCCGCATCCTCTTTGCCGAAAAATTCCACCGCCGAATTTTCCGGCGATATGCTGCCTACCGCCACATCCACGAAGGGACCGTCCCGATGCGCACTGTTATTATGCAGGTATCGGGCATACATCTCCTTGCCAACGCCCGCCTCGCCGACAAACAACACCCTGGCGTCGTGCTGAGCCAGGCGCTTTAATTGATCCTTGAGCCTTGCAACGGTAGCGCTCTTGCCAACCGGCTCAATATCGGCATGCAATTGCTGCTTAAGCCCCGCATTTTCCATTTGCAGGCTGCTGGCTTCCAAAGCCCTTTCCACGATCAATAATAATTTTGCCAGCGACAGCGGCTTTTCAAGAAAATCGTAAGCCCCCAGCCGCGTTGCCTCAACGGCGGCTTCGACGGAACCGTGCCCCGACATCATCACCACCGGGCAAAGCATGGCCTCTTCCGCAACCCATTCTTTCAACAAGGTAATGCCGTCAGTATCCGGCATCCAAATATCGAGCAGGATCAAATCGGGCGCTTTAGCCTTTTTTAACTCCCTGGCTGCACCGGCATTTTCGGCCGTAGCGACCTGATAGCCCTCATCTTCAAGAATTTCACAGACCAGTCGGCGAATGTCCGGTTCATCATCTACAACCAATATATGCGGTGTTTGTGCATTCATATTTTTTTACGGCACCTCAAAAATTACACGCCGGAAGCTGAATAATAAATCCCGCTCCCACTTTGTCGCCTCGATTCCCTGACGCTTGCGACACTTCCGCCGTCCCTGGCGTCCTACGGCCGGCGTCAACCCAAATCGCACCGCCATGTTCTTCTATTATTTTTTTGACTATCGCCAAGCCCAATCCCGTACCCCTGGCTTTGGTGGTCACGTAGGGCTCGAAAATCTGTTCGATTTGATCCTCTTTAATGCCCGGCCCGTCATCGTAAAGCGCTATTTCGATAAAATCGGTATTATTTTTTTGCACCCGGCGCAGGCTTATTTCGATCAAGCCCTTGTCGCCTATCGCTTCCAACGCATTTTTTATCAGATTATGCAGAACCTGCCTGATGCTAACCGGATCGCCCTTAATCATTAACAAACCGGCTTCACAATCAACCTTAAATTTAACCCCTGACTTTAACACATAAAGCGCCAAAACCTCTTGAACCAAAGCGGGCAAATCAATATCTACCGTCTGTTTTTTGGACGGTTTGGCGTATTCCGAAAAATCATCCACCATCTCTTTCATTGCGACAACCTGCTGCACAATGGTTGTGGTTGAGCGCCGCAACATATCCGCATCACCCTCGGCCAACTTGTCGGCCAGCTTGTGCTGCAAGCGTTCTGCCGATAATTGTATCGGCGTTAACGGATTCTTGATTTCATGCGCCAGTCTTCTCGCCACCTCTCCCCACGCAGCATTTTTTTGCGCCTGAATCAAATCGGTCACATCATCGAAGACCACCACCGCCCCGACGCGCCGACCTTCCTGGGAAAATAGCGGCGTACCCCGGCACAACAATTCCTGGCGCCCATTAGGACCCAAGAAAGCAATCCGCTGCTGCCATATATCATCGGCTTGCTCCAACAAGCGCTGAATGGATTTTAACGGCTCAGCCAGTTCCGCATAATTCTGGACCAGCTCCAACAAAGTCCGCCCGACAAACTGGGTCACAGGAATATGAAAAATCCGGTAAGCCGCCTGATTCGCGGTACGTATCTTATGTTCCGCGTCGAAACTGATCACTCCCGCCGTTAAATTAGCCAGTATCGTTTCCAGATAAGCCCGTTGATTTTCCACCTCAATCCCGGCCATTCGAGTTTCATCGCTGGCCCTGGCGATACGATGCGTCATCTCGTTGAAAGACTCCACCAGAAAGCCCAAATCATCCTGTGCCATAACCGGCAACTCCTGGTCATAATGCCCGGAAGCCACGGCTTTCGTACCCTTAACCAGCGCCTTTACCGGCGCGACAATATTACGGATACTGATAAAGGCCACCCAAATCGCCGCCAGCAGACTCATCAACAAAACCAGCGACAAGGCCAGCGAGAAACTCAACTTTAACGAATGCCTTAAAAAATGCATCTCCTGATAACGCACAAAAGCGAATTCCACCGAATCGGCCAAGTCGGCAATTCTTACCGGCACCGGATACAAGGCCTGTAAATATTGCGGCTCCTTGCCCTTGATAGTAACGATAACCCGAATCATCAATTCATCTTCGCGCACCGGAGCCAAGGCGACGAACTCGGAATTCTGGCGCAACTGCAACCAGGTATGCTCATCCGGCAAGCTCGGCAAAATATCGCCGGGATTGATACTGCTTGAGGCAATAATCCTGCCCTGCCGGGAAAACAAGGTCATCTCGGACGCCCCCGAAAGCTCGCGCAGATTTTCCATTTCCAGCGTTGCCAGCGTTTCCTGCACATCCACCAACTTCCCGGACAATTGCTCGGTTTGCCGCAAATGCCAGCGCATCCGCTGGTCCAAAGATGCCTGACTGAGTTCCAGCGCGTCTTCCATCGCCCGGTCTATTTCCACATTAAACCAGCTGTCGATACCCTGATGCAGAAACTGCATCGAAAAATAAAACACGATAGCGGCCGGAGCCAAAGCCAGCACCACAAACAGCGACACCATGCGCGTGGTTAACCGCGAACCCGCCTCGCGTTTTTTTAACTGCCGGGCCAGCGAATAAATATTAGCGCCGACCAAGCCCAGCAATACCACCGATCCCAGCCCGTTGACCAACAGCAGCCAGGAGTACATCGCACTCAGCTCCGACGATTCCTGCGTTGCCGAGCTCAGTAGCTGCAACAGCAGCAGAATCAAGCCGAACAGGATCAATATAGACAAACTGATGGGGGGTTTTATTTTGTCAAAGGCCATAATGTCCAATCGCTGGATAAATACCATTGCGGGTTAGTGTAGGCAATCGGGCGCAGCGGCAACGGCAGGGCGTCCCGGTCGAGCGTCACTTTAATACCGACCGCATAGCGTTTTCCCGGCACATAAGCCGACCTTTCCAGCACCCGAAAATCACGTATCGCCGCCATCGAATCCAGCGCCGCGGATAGCGTGGAAAAATTATACAGATCGCCGTCGCCTTCATTCCTGACCCGGTACATGTTCAGCAAGGCATGATATTGAATACGGTAACGAAGACCGGCATTAACCAGTGTTTGATCCCAGAAGTAATCCCGATGTTGCAATGTTTTGATGTGTATATCCCAATACAACGGCACACCGTTTTCCAACGCCTCCATTGCCCTCGCACTGAGCTTATAATCTATATCGGCAGACAATACATAACTATCGCCTTGCAACGTAATTTCGGCATTTTTCACCTCCACGCCAAAGCCTTCGGTTACTCTTAGGACAGGTCTTTCGATTGCATTCATGACTGGCACATTGGCGTAGCTTAAAGCGGGCCGCTGTCCCAATAAAACGCTGCACAAACCAGCAAGCAAGAAAAAGTTTTTTAACAAAATGGAAGTCTTACATTTATCAACTAAAGATGGGGGAATTTACCACAAGAGACACAACAAAAAGGCATAAAACTTTAAATACACGTGTAGATTAATATTTTTTAAGGATACCGTCCTTATTTGTAATCATGATTTGGAAGCAGAATTAGAATTAAATTGGCCAAATATCAAAACCTATCGGCATCCATTAAAAAATTAATTTCTATCGGTAACTCCACATTATCCGACAAATGTCGGGGGACATATGTGGAGTATATCGAGAACATTTTGCGGATATTTTTAAAAAAAAGAGGAGAATGAAAATCGTCATTTTAGCCAACTGTTTTAATGCGAAAGGCTAATCTTTTATGGCTCGATATTTTTATAGGGGAAAGCAGTTATGAATGAGAAATTAAAAGGATCAGTTCAGCTTAATGCGGGTACATTTGCTTTTGGCGTAACTGCAGGAACTTTAACTACCGCACAGCAAACGCATCTTTGGCGTACAGGCGGACTTGCAGCACAAGTTGGCTCTGCTGTCGGAGCGGCGGCACCATTTGTACTTACGGCAGACGCTGAAAAAGGAATCTACCAGCGTTTAAAAAAATTATAGGCAATTACCGATATACGCAACTCTTAGATTCAACTAATAAGTGCAACCGACACTTATCGGAAAAGAAAAAATCAGCGGATATAATTTCACGCATTTTTCAATCTGACTAAAGAGGAGAAAGCGCATGAGAAACTATAAATAGCGAAACCAGAAACAAAGATACCAATTGAAATATGGCAAATCCAATTCCAAAGTGCAACCGTCTCGTAATCATGCTATTTCTTGTGCTTGTTGTTACCACTCGCCAATCTCCATTTATTGGCCGACTGCTGTCAATTTTTGCTTCTCTAAGCTATATGTTTACAATTTCGTTCATAACCGAATCCTTACTAAGCCGCGCATAATAAAACCCGTCCATTGCCGATTCGCCGGTCAAAATCTGGCGACCACAGACTCCGGCGACTCCCCAATCCGCTTCGATAGGCAACTCGATTGCATCGGCGTGTTCGGCCAAAAATGCTTGAACCTGACGCTCGTTTTCTTGCTTTAAAATGGAACAAGTCGCATATAGCAATAGTCCGCCGGGCGCCAGCAGCGGCCAGACGGCTTGCAGGATGTTTTTTTGCAAGGCCTGCAACTGTCCGATGTCTTCGGCTCTGCGCAATAATTTAATATCGGGATGACGGCGGATAACGCCCAAGGCCGAACACGGCGCGTCCAGCAAAACCCGGTCGAACGGCTTGCCGTCCCACCAACTTGCAGGATTAGCCGCATCGCCCACCACCCGCTTGGCTTGCAAATTCAGGCGCTGTAAATTTTCACCGACCCGCTGCATCCTGAACTCGTCTATATCGACGGCGACCAGTTCTTTCAGCTGCGGTTGAGTTTCAAGAATATGCGCAGTTTTGCCGCCCGGCGCGGCGCATACATCCAATACACGATGTCCCGGCTGGACATCCAGCAATCCGGCCGCCAATTGCGCGGCGGTATCTTGGACGGATACCAGTCCGCCTGCAAAACCGGGCAGCTGGTCTACCGGCACCGGCTTGTCGAGCCTAATCGCCGACGGGCAAAAGCTGACCGGTTCGGCCGCTATGTCCTGTCCGATCAGCAGTTGCAGATAGTCCTCGCGACTGGTTTTCGACAAATTGACCCGCAACACCATCGGCGGTTGCTGGTTGTTTTCCAGAAAAATTCTTAACGCCTGTTCGGGCCAATCCTGCTCGATTTGCTTAATCAACCAGTCGGGATGACTCAGGGCTGCGACCTGACATTTATCGGCCTTGTGTTCAAGCCCTTCCTGCTCGCGCAGATAGGTCCTGAGCACGGCGTTGATCAGCGATTTGGCCCACGGCTTTTTACGTGCCGCCAATACCGTTTCGGAGACCGCAGCATGGGGTTTTACCCGCATGAACTTGAGCTGGTACAAACCCACTAAAGCCAGCGCCTTAACGTCGGCATCTTTTAGCGGCTTGTCCAGCAATTGACTTAAAATAAAATCCAGCCGGTGATATTGCCTGCAAACGCCGTAGCACAGCGCTTGAATGAATGCCCGGTCTTTAGCCGAGTCTATGGCCGGAAATGCATTATCCAGGGCGGCAGTTAAAGACTGCCCGTCTTGCAATACACGCGCTAATACTTTGGCCGCGACTAATCGTATATTCAACCGAGTTTTACCCCGTCAGCGTCGTGAGCGCTCAAAAAAGCCTGAACCGGCATGCGCTTCCCGCCCGGCAGCTGTACTTCCAGCAGCCTTAAAAAGCCGTTGCCGGTCGCTATATCCATGTGTTTATCGGCACAGCGCACGACGCCGGGTTCCAGCGGGCGGGACGAATCGTCATTCACTGCTACAGCCTGCCAGATGCGCAATACATTACCCTGATACAGCGTTTGCGCGACCGGCCAGGCATTTAGGCCTCTTACTTTTCGGGATAGATCCGCAGCCGCTTGCGTCCAGTCGATAACGGCTTCGCTTTTTTCCAGTTTTTCGGCATAGGTCACCAACGCCTCATCCTGCGGTTCGGGATGAACGGTTCCCGCCTCTATTTGCGCCAGCACTTTGGCTAGGCCTATTGGACCTAACGCCGCCAATTTGTCATGCAAGTCGCCGGCCGTATCGGTCTCGCCGATCACGCATTCTTCCTTGTGCAGCATGTCGCCGGCATCCAGTTTGCGCACGATCTGCATAATGGTCACGCCGGTTTTTTCATCACCGGCCATCAAGGCCCGCTGAATCGGCGCGGCGCCTCGCCAGCGCGGCAACAATGACGCATGCACATTGATGCAGCCCAGTTTGGGCACATCCAGAACGGCTTGCGTTAAGATCATGCCGTAAGCGACCACCACCATCAAATCGGCATCAAAGGCGCTGATCTGTTGCAAGTCCTCGCTGGTTTTCATCGTAAGCGGCTGAAGAACGGGAACTCCGGCCGTTAAGGCCAGCTCTTTGACAGGGCTTGGCTGCAACTTGCGCCCCCTGCCCGCCGGACGGTCGGGCTGGGTATAAACGGCGCAAACCTCGTGTCCCGAATCCAGCAACATCTGTAAACAAGGCACGGCAAACTCGGGGGTTCCGGCAAAAATGATCTTCATGCTCAACTCGTTTCCATCTTATGTATTTTTTCCAACTTTTTCTTAATCCGCTGCCGTTTTAACGGCGAAATATAATCGACGAACAGTTTCCCATCCAGATGGTCCAGTTCATGCTGAACGCACACGCACAGCAAATCCCTGGCGCTTAACTCAAAAGGCTCGCCCTCCCGGTTCAGGGCTTTAACTATGATATGTTCTGCCCGCTCTACTTTTTCAAAAAAACCGGGTACCGAAAGGCAGCCTTCTTCGGACTCCTTAACGCCGTCTTTTTCTATAATCTCAGGATTGATTAAACATAATGGGGCGTCCTTTTCCTCGCTGACATCGATAACGACAATCCGCTGATGCACATTGACCTGGGTCGCGGCCAATCCTACGCCATGCGATTCATACATGGTTTCAAGCATATCATCGACCAATTTTTTAACTTTATCATCGACCTTTTGGACGATTGCCGCCTTCTTGCGCAAGCGTTCATCCGGAAATTCGAGAATAGATAGAATACTCAACAAACTCTCCACTATAATAATTGAATACTGGAATTCTATCTGAATTCATCTAAACTTTGAATTCAGATAGTACAAAAAGACTCGACAGGAACCCCAACATGGCTTTTCGAACATTCACCGGATTGATAGTTTCCCTGCTGCTCAGCTTAAGCGCCTGGGCTGATGACCAATCCGCCAGGAGCGGATTGGCACGCAATGCGCCCCCAGGGACACGGGCATGGACAGCCGGTGATGAAATACAAATAAATCCGTCCCGCCCCGATCAATATACTGTCGTCAAAGGCGATACCTTGTGGGAAATCTCCGGTAAATTTTTAACGCACCCTTGGCAATGGCCCGAACTATGGAGCCACAATACCCAAATTAAAAATCCTCATTTGATTTACCCCGGCGATACCCTTTATTTTACCGTAGTCAACGGCAAGCCGCAGTTGACTCTTTCCAGAAGCGACCTGACTCCTCAAGCCCAGTATCAGACCGCCCCCCATTCCCCTTGCGTACTAAAGGAAGATGACTATAAACACGGTCGCAAAGATTTTGCCGTTTCCGAAGCGGGCAAGGTACTGCCTTGCATTAGGGAAACCGACCTGAAACAGGCTATCAGGTTAATCCCGACCGAAACCATAGCAAGCTACCTGGCATCACCCAAAGTAGTGGATGAAAATGAACTCGGCAATGCGCCTTATGTGGTCGGCTTTGCAGGAGAACATATCATCGTAGGTACCGGCGACCGCGTTTATGTACGCTCGATCACCGAGGCTAAAAACCTGTCCCACACAATTTACCGGCCGGGCAGCGCTTACGTCAGCCCGGAAAACGGAGAAATTCTGGGCTATGAGGCGCAGTACATTGCCGATGCCTCATTGCAACAACCCGGCGACCCGGCAACGCTGGCGATCACCAAAGCCGACCGTGAAATCCGCACCGGCGACCGGATTATGGCCCACACGGAAGAGGAGCTTACCTTAACTTATTTCCCCCGCCCACCCGAACAAAGCATCAAAGGCAGCATTATCAGCGTGCTTGGCGGCGTCTCCCAAATCGGCCGGTATAACGTCGTCGTAATTGACAAAGGCACTACTGACGGCCTTTTAGCCGGACATGAGCTGAATATCTATAAAACCGGCAAGATTGTCGGCGACGAATACAGCCCGATCAAAAATGATGCCGTTAATCTTCCGGATGAAGTTGCCGGCGCCTTGATGGTGTTCCGTCCGTTTGAGCGCGTCAGTTACGCCTTGGTCATGAAAGCGACCCAGGCTATTCATGTTTTAGACAAAGTAAAAACCCCCTGAACATCACCGCGCAACAACCCGACCACGACATAAAATACTGGCTTGCGTTATTGCGCACGCCCGGCGTCGGTTGCAGAACCTTTCTCCGCTTGCTCGAAAGCCATACCCCGGCGCAGCTGTTTGCGGAATCATCATCCGCGCTTAGCGCCTTGGGCTTAAAAAGCGACATCGTTCATGCCATCAGGAATCCTGACTGGACGCTTATCGACTACGACCTGAGCTGGCTGGATCAAGAAAATAACAGCGTGCTCACCCTCAATGACGCAAACTATCCACGTCAATTAAAGGAAATTTCCGATCCTCCGCCTATTTTGTTCGTACGCGGCAATCCCGAATTATTATCATTGCCGCAAATCGCCATGGTGGGCAGCCGCAACCCCTCGACTTCAGGCCTGGAAATCGCCTTTAACTTTGCCAAAACCCTGAGTCATTGCGGCTTTGTGATCACCAGCGGACTGGCTTTAGGCATAGACGCAGCCAGCCATCAAGGCGCATTAAAGGCCAAAGGTTATACGATTGCGGTGGCGGGAACCGGGCTGGACCGCGTCTACCCGGCCAGACATAAAGAGCTGGCGACAGAAATCGTCAATACCGGCGCGATGATCTCGGAATTCCCTCCCGGCACGACCGCCAAAGCCAACCATTTCCCTCGGCGCAACCGTATTATCAGCGGCTTATGCCAAGGCCTGTTGGTGGTTGAAGCCGCCAAGCAAAGCGGCTCGCTGATTACTGCGCGCATGGCTCTCGAACAGAACCGCGAAGTTTTCGCCATCCCCGGCTCTATTCACAACCCGTTGGCCCGCGGTTGCAACGCATTAATCCGTGAAGGGGCAAAACTTGTCGAAACCACCCAAGATATTCTCGAAGAACTAAACCAATATAATCAACAAGATGAGATTTCACCCCCGCTAACAATGCAATCAACACTTGACCTGGAGCAACAAACATTATTGAATCTTGTCATGTTTAGCCCAACTTCTATCGATACTCTGGTTGAAAACGCCAACGAATCCGTCGAAGTTATTTCGTCAATGTTACTGATTCTGGAACTGCAAGGTTACATAGAAGCAACCGCCGGCGGTTGCTATACCCGAACCAAATAAACAAATAAAACTTTATGAAAGAAAATATTTTTGATGTCCTGATGTACTTATTCGAAAACTACATGGAGGATGAAATTGAAATACTTCCCGATAGCGACATCGTCAGAACAGAATTACTCGAAGCGGGCTTTGAACAAATCGAAGTCAATAAAGCGTTCGACTGGCTCGAATCGCTTAGCTTGCAACGGGCAATAAAAGCATCCGTGTCGCCTACCTTCCGTATTTTTTGCAGTCAGGAAAAAGCCAGGCTGGATCTTGAATCCCGCAACCTGATCATGTTCCTGGAGCATAGCGGCATCCTGAGTTCAGCCAACCGGGAAATTGTCATCGACCGGGCCATGGCGCTGGAAAATGAAGAACTATCCATGGAAAAGCTGAAATGGATCGTACTGATGGTATTGCTCAGCCAACCGGATGAGGAAATCGCTTTCTCCAGGATGGAAGATATTGTTTATGACCTTATTCCAACTTATTTGCACTAAGGTACAAGGCACAAGGCGAAAGGTTCAAGGTTAAAAACTACGCACCTTGATCCTTTCACCTTTTTACCTTCCACCTTTTTACCTTTCCCCTTGAACCTCAAATGAGTAAGAATCTCGTCATTGTAGAATCGCCTGCAAAAGCCAAAACCATAGAAAAATATTTGGGCAAAGACTTTCAGGTCTTGGCCTCTTACGGACACGTCCGCGACCTGATCCCCAAGGAAGGCGCGGTCGACCCGAACAACGACTTCGCCATGAAGTACGAAGTCATCGATCGCAACCAAAAACATGTTCAAGCTATCAGCAAGGCTCTTAAAACCGCAGACACCTTATATCTGGCGACTGACCCTGATAGAGAAGGGGAAGCGATTTCCTGGCATTTGCTTGAGCTGCTGAAAGAAAAAAAACTGCTCAAAGACAAACCGGTACATCGGGTCGTCTTTCATGAAATCACCAAAAAAGCCGTCACCGAAGCCATTGCCAACCCGGAACAAGTCGCCATCAGCTTGGTCAACGCCCAACAGGCGCGCCGCGCTTTGGATTATCTGGTCGGCTTTAACTTGTCGCCGCTGCTATGGAAAAAAATCCGCCGCGGCCTGTCGGCAGGCCGGGTACAAAGCCCCGCTCTGCGCATGATCGTCGAGCGCGAGCTGGAAATCGAAGCCTTTAAATCCCGCGAATACTGGACGATTGACGCCGCACTGACCGCGCAGGACCAAGCCTTTAAAGCCAAACTGACCCAGTTTGACGGCGAAAAGGTCACCCAATTCAGCATTACCGATGAGCAGCTGGCCGAGAAAACCAAACAAACCTTATTGAATGCCGCCGACGGCCAATTGATGGTCGCCAAGCTGGAAAAGAAACAGCAAAAACGCAACCCTGCCCCGCCGTTCATCACCTCGACGTTGCAACAGGAAGCCTCGCGCAAACTGGGCTTTACCACCAAACGCACCATGATCGTTGCCCAGCAGCTCTATGAAGGCATCGACATAGGCGGCGAAACCGCGGGTCTAATCACTTACATGCGTACCGACTCGGTCAATCTGTCGGTAGACGCCGTCGAAGAAATCCGCGCGCTGATTGCCGAAAACTACGGCGCTGAAAATGTGCCGAAAGAGCCGAGGGTCTTCAAGACCAAATCCAAAAACGCTCAGGAAGCGCACGAAGCGATACGCCCGACCTCTCCCCGGCACTTGCCCAGTCAGATAAAGAGCCACCTGAGCATCGAACAGTTCAAACTCTATGAGCTGATCTGGAAGCGCACCATCGCCTGCCAGATGATTCATGCCACGCTGAACATGGTCGCCGTCGACTTGACTTGCGCAGGCGGCAAGCACGTATTCAGGGCAACCGGTTCAACAATAGCCCACCCCGGCTTCATGGCCGCCTACCTGGAAGGAAAAGACGACAGTAACGAAAGCGACGACAAGGAAAGCTTTCTGCCGCCGATGGAAGAAGGCCGCCCTGTGCAACTCAACGACATCAATGCCGGACAGCACTTCACCGAGCCGCCGCCGCGCTACGGCGAGGCCAGTCTGGTAAAGTCGCTTGAAGAACACGGTATCGGTCGGCCGTCGACCTATGCGTCGATTATTTCGACCTTGCAAAACCGCGAGTATGTCACGCTGGACGGCAAACGCTTCTATCCGACCGATGTCGGCAGAATCGTCAACAAGTTTCTGACCGAGCATTTCACCAAATACGTCGATTACGATTTTACCGCTAACCTGGAAGATGAGCTGGATGCAGTGTCGCGGGGAGAAAAAGACTGGATTCCGTTAATGCGCGATTTCTGGACGCCCTTCACCACGCTGATCCAGGAAAAAGAAGAAAGCGTCCAGCGCAAGGATGTCACCCAGGAAGCCATCGACGAAAAATGCCCCGATTGCGGCAACCCGTTGTCGATCCGTTTAGGGCGGAATGGTCGGTTCATCGGCTGCACCAATTATCCTGAGTGCTCCTATACCCGGAACCTGAACGATGACGGCGGCGCCGGCGACGAACCGGAAGTCGTGGAAGGCAGAGTTTGCCCTAAATGCGAATCGCCTTTGGTGATCAAGACCGGACGCTACGGCAAATTTATCGGTTGCAGCGGCTATCCCAAATGCAAGCATATCGAGCCGTTGGAAAAACCGATGGACACCGGCGTCGAGTGTCCGCAATGCAAAAAAGGCAACATTCTCAAGCGCAAGTCGCGGAACAGCAAGATATTCTATTCCTGCTCGGAATACCCGAAATGCGATTATGCATTATGGAACGCGCCGATCAAAGAAAGCTGCCCGGAATGCACATGGCCTATATTGACCGTCAAGGAAACTAAACGGCGTGGCGTGGAAAAGGTTTGTCCGCAAAAAGAATGTAAGTACGCAACGCCGTATGAAGGCGATCCGGCAGATGTGCAGGGACCAAAAGAGCCGGGAACTGTATAGGGGCTAACTAATTCATCCTTAGGAATGCGTTCGAAATAACGTCGGCAACTTGCTCCCTCTCCTGATGGAGAGGGTTGGGGTGAGGAGAATCAAATGCTCAAGTTGTTTCATGCCCGTTCCTTAGTTGGGTTGTCGAAAACTGTTTGACTCTAATTATTCGCCAGGGATATAGTCAGCGTATATAGCAACAACGGAGTAACACATGGCAAGCAGCACTGTATTCACCAATAACCGCAGTCAGGCAGTTCGCTTGCCGGTCGAAATGCGCTTTCCCGATTCCGTAAAAAAAGTTAATGTGCGAGTAGTCGGCGTAGAGCGTGTTATTGCCCCCGCAGAATCGACCTGGGACAGCTTCTTCTTGAGCGATACCTCAGTTAGTGAAGATTTCATGAGCGAACGAGCCGGCCAGCAACAAAGCGAACGCGACAGCCTGTAAGCGCCGTTTTTCAGATGCTGAAATATTTGCTCGATACCAATATTGTCATTTATGTGATCAAACAACGCCCAATTGAAGTGCTTGCGATGTTCAATAAACAGCATAATCGAATGGCTATATCCGTAATCACTCTCGCCGAGCTGGTACATGGGGCCGAAAAAAGTCAACTCCCTGCCCGCAATCTGGAGGTGGTTGAAGATTTTTGCAGCCGCCTGATAACGCTACCTTATGGCGATACGGCTACTTACCATTACGGCAGTATTCGCGCCGCATTGGAGAAAACCGGTCAGACTATTGGCGTGAATGACCTACATATTGCCGCCCAAGCCCGCAGCCAAGGACTGACCTTAGTCAGCAACAATCTTCGTGAATTTGAGCGTGTGCCGGGATTGTTATTGGAAAACTGGGTGTAATGAAGTTGCCTTACCACTCCTCCTTTAAAATAAAAACCGCCGTTCGCCATCTCAAAGCCGGAGCAGTTATCGCTTACCCCACGGAAGCCGTCTACGGCTTAGGCTGCGACCCGCTTAACGAAGCTGCGGCGATGGCCCTGCTCGACATCAAACAGCGCCCGATAGAAAAAGGCCTGATCCTTATCGCCTCATCGCTGGAGCAACTGCGCCCCTACCTCGTCTTAAACCAAACCATCATCGACCGCATAACGCCCACCTGGCCCGGTCCTGTCACCTGGGTTATTCCAGCCCAGCCCTGGGTGCCGAAATGGCTGACCGGCGAACATCAATCCCTGGCCGTCAGAGTGACCAATCACCCGATAGCCCGCGATTTATGCGCCCAATTCGGCAGCCCGCTAGTCTCCACCAGCGCCAACCCGACCACCCGGCCCGCCATCAAGGACTCGAGAAAACTGTTAAAAACCTTTGCCGATGCCGATATTTTTATCGTTCACGGCAAAGTCGGCGAGTTGGCGCAGGAAACCGCTATTTATGATGCGGTAAACGGAACGCGGTTGCGTTGATCATACAAACTCAGAGATATTGCTATTGGAAGGAATTATTACTACCCTGAGATCAGGAGGTTTTTATCATGGCCCATGTTGAAAAATTAAGTATCGCTTTAACCCCTGAAATGGCGGAGGCTGTTCGCCAATGCGTCGAAAGCGGCGAATATGCCGACAGTAGCGAGGCTTTTCGCGATTGGAAGCAGAAACGATCCTTGCAACAGAATGAAATCGAAGAGTTGCGTAGTCTTTGGCAAAGCGGCATAGACAGCGGCCCTGGTCATTTGGCCGATATGAACGCAATCAAAGCAAAAGCCCGACAACCGCTTTTGTCCCAAGACACAGAGCAGCACTAAAAATATAATCCGTTATGTCAGTGCTTCAACGGACCGCGCAAGCCGAGGAAGACCTGATTGAGATATGGCTTTAATCGCTCAGGATCCTAACCTACTCGGTTGTTTTTCCACATGCGAACAGGAAAAATTTATTAGGGTGCGTTATAAGGCCCAAGAAAACGCACACCATTGAAATGAATAAGGTGCGATGGCGCATCCGCCACCCATACTTCGGTTTCCCATGCTATTTCGCCCAGATACCGGCTCATAATTGTCCTGTTGGGGAAAGCGGTCACATAAACAAGCCCGGCAGTTGATCCGGCGAACAGTTGCGCTAACTCCGCATGACGCTTACCGTCAACAGGCCCATGACTTGTGACAGACTCTACCAGTAATAACCAGTTTTTCTCAACGAAGTGGAACACCACATCAGGCATCTTGCCGTGTGAATCCACATCGACACCCAACTCGGCCAGCAACACCGCATCGAAGTATCCCCACTTGTCGCCAGTATCCCCGGCATAGATCAACACGCTACCGGGGGCAAAGCGCGGGGCAAAGTCTTCTACAATCGCCCGAATCAGCTCACTGTGTACGCCGGGACTGAGAGTAATTTCCTTGCCCGGCGCGATCTGCATAGGAATACGGTTTTGCTCACGCTCCATTGCGTACTTTGCCGCCAGCGTCTGGTTCAAAGATAGATAAGCCGTCAGATTGTCGTGCCATTGGGCTGTGCCAAAGCTATGCAATAGTGTCAGTACAGCGGGAGCTACCTGATAAACAGCCTTTGGACTATTCACCGGCGATCTGTCTTGTCAGGATTATAGAGAGCGATACCGGCATCAACGAACTGGTGCATTGTCTGGCGCCGGAACGTCTCTCGTGAGTTTGGAGCATAATCTTTGCCGTAATGCTCACGCGACCAATCCATGATCGGAGTGATACCGACAAGCGGATTTTCAGCCTGCCCCCATGTCTTGCTGGGAGTCAGATTCAGTAACGCCAACAGGCATAGCGCGGATCGTTCGTTCTGTTGCGTACGCGGCAAGCCCAAAGAAATGAGGATTTTATACGCCTCATCAATGTGCTTGTTATTTTTCACTGTCATGCGCTCAACCGATCCAATTGTTCATCAATCATATTCTGCGTAGGCTCGACGCAACATTTTGCCCATTCTCCAAGCGCAATCAGCGCCTCCCGGCTCGGGTACTTCATCATTTTAAGATCGGTTGCATTAACTTGGGTATGCCCGCTCGAACGGCGGAAGTTTTCATCAACGCCGGTCGTGTTGAGGTATATAGCCAAGCCACGTGCAAGAGCTTCCGGTAAACTATGCTTGTTCTCGTGATATACGTTCAGGTGATTCTCCAGCCCCAGCATTTGGGCATCGCCAAACGTGCCCGGCTGAACAACGCTGGCAACGATTCGTCGTTTTTCTTCCTTCGATGAAAAACGACGAACTACGCAATAGAAACCATTCGGATACAGCCACTTTTCCGTCTCGGAATTACGCTGGATAGCATTTGGCTTCTTGATGCCAAATTTCGGCCATTCGATATTTTGCCCGGCAAAGTGCGCAGGGTACAACAGTGGCACAGTGTCCGGTTCCGGCATATCACGGAGATGCTCTTTCAATCGAAAATCGACAACAGGCCCTGTTGACACCTTGATGCCAAGGTCATCCAACGAACAGTGAATTGCATTTGAAAGTTCGATGACGTTGCGCTCTGGCGAAGTCGGTACATGGATAAAACGTTCGGAATCATCGGGAAACACAATCCGGTTAAATGGATGCGTATGCGTTATGAGGTCAGCGAAACTGTCATCGGTCGATGTAGTCACCGTCACGTCACCTTGCTGCCCATCACGCTCAAGCAACATAATAATATTTTCTTGCAGCACATCATCATCCTTGAATGCCTTACTTCGTGAGCCGAACAAATGCATATGCCGAATTGCAGCCCGCTCAAGTACAAAATTGCGAAAAGGCCTGTAATACGGCCCATTGCAGAAGCTACGCGGAATGATCGCAACGATCTGCCCGCCCGTTTCCATCATCTCAAGAGACAAAGCGACAAAAGCGGAATAGAGATTTACTGTCTCAATCCCTACCTGCCGAAGCAATAGGCGATAGCGGGAATTGCTGCTGATTTTTTTATAGGGCGGGTTCAGGATTGCATGGGTGAATCCACTGCCAAAATCAAATTGTATTCTATTGACCGCCTGCTCAATAAAATCGTCACCCAGTATTTCATAATCAATCGGCAGTCTGCTCTTATAACTGGACAGCAAGTCATTTAATGCTTCGTGGATAAGACTGTCTAATTCGAAAGCCGTTACCTCTACATTTTTAAAATTCAATTCGCCAGCGATGCATCGTTCGAGAAACGCGCTTGAAAGTGAGCCGACACCTGCGCCGGCATCAAGCAAACGGCAATCATGATTGGCTTTCGATGTAAACAAGTCGGCCATGAACTGAGCCGTTCTTGCAGGCGTAAGAAATTGGCCGAGTTGCGATTTTCGTTTCGCCTCAGTGTTCTTCGATACCCTCAATCTTGTTTGTTCAACGGCTGCTAGCAATGACGCGCCTCCTTTATGCGAGCTAATTCTTCCAGCTCTTCATCAGCTTGAGGCATGATTTTTACTTGATACGCCATCAGTTTTTTTGGGATGCATCAAGCCGTTGCTGAACCCGTTGATTTAATTTATCAACATAATCATCGTCTACTGTGATCCCCAAATCGCTGTCAGCCTGATTAATTCCCTGCTGAATTTTTTGCTCCAATTCCTGATTTATTGACGACTGATTTTTAAGCCTTAAAAACTCTACAAAATGCAAAACTTCTAAAGCCAATGGCTCTGGAAAATCCTGTACACCCTGATAAATCTTTTCTGCTGTATTCATGTTGCTAGCCTCAATTTTTAAATATTAGCAAGTTTATAGCTTAACCGTTCACCCTGAGCTTGTCGAAGGGTGGACAGTTAAGCCCATTCACTATCCAATAACTTCCAACCCGCCCATATAAGGCCGCAACGCATCAGGAATATGAATCCTCCCTTCGGCATCCTGATAATTTTCCATCACCGCAATCAGCGTTCTGCCAGCCGCCAGACCTGAGCCGTTCAGGGTATGCGCCAACTCGGGTTTGCCGGTTTCCGGGTTGCGCCAACGCGCTTGCAGGCGGCGCGCCTGAAAGTCTTTAAAGTTGCTGCACGATGATATTTCCCGGTAAGTGCCCTGCCCCGGCAGCCAGACTTCCAGGTCGTAGGTTTTGCTTGATGAAAAGCCGGTATCGCCTGCGCATAACAACATCTTGCGGTAAGGCAGGTTGAGTTTTTTCAACACGGCTTCGGCGTGCTTGGTTAGCTCTTCATGCGCAGCGGCTGAATCTTCCGGCTTGACGATTTGTACGATCTCGACTTTTTCAAATTGGTGCTGGCGGATCATGCCTCTTACATCGCGGCCGTAAGCGCCGGCCTCGCTGCGAAAACAGGGGCTGTGGCAGACGAATTTAAGCGGCAGGTCTTTAGCGTCGATAATCACGTCCCTGACGATGTTGGTAACCGGCACTTCAGCGGTCGGAATCAGGTATAAGGCGGGATCGTCGCTGGCCTTGAACAGGTCGGCTTCGAACTTGGGCAACTGGCCGGTGCCGCGCAAACTGTCGGCGTTAACCAGGAATGGCACATAGGTTTCGCTGTAGCCGTGTTCGGTAGTATGCGTATCGAGCATCAGTTGGATAATGGCTCGTTGCAAACGCGCCAGCGGCCCGTTTAATACCACAAACCTGGCGCTGGCGATTTTTGCGCCCAGCTCGAAATCCATGCCTATCTTTGCGCCCAGATCGACATGGTCTTTGGGTTCAAAATCGAAGCTTGGGATTTCGCCCCAACGGCTGATTTCAAGGTTATCGTCCTCGCTCTTGCCGTTCGGCACGCTCTCATCAAGGAGGTTGGGGATGCCTTCCATCAAGGCGGTCATTTTTGCCTGGATGTCGGACAATTCGGTTTCCGCAGCTTTCAGCTCATCGCCCAAATGCTGAACCTGAGCCAGCAGCGGCTGTACGTCTTCGCCTTTGGCTTTGGCGATGCCGATGGCTTTCGAGCTGCTGTTGCGTTCGTTCTGCAATTCCTGGGTTTTAACCTGAATGTCTTTACGCCTAGCTTCCAGTTCGGAGTAATACTCGGGGTTAAAATCGAATGAACGTCTATTTAGTTGTTCCTGAACAAAATCAAGCTCGGTTCTGAATAAGCGGGGATCTAACATGATTGCGTAGTTACCTTTAATAAAATTGTGTAGTTGACTTCGCGCCGCTGGAGCGGCGCAGACTGCGTTCCCACGCCGGAGCGTGGGAACGATAAATATATGTGAGGTTCAAGGTGAAAGGGACATGCTTTTTTCGCCTTGAACCTTGAACCTTGAACCTTGAACCTCTTATACCTGCCTGCCCACCAGCAAGCCCATCCAAATCACCGAAATACAAATCAAGCTGTTGCCGACAAACGTACCCAGCATTAAATTCAAAT
>DAINRH010000035.1:19648-26304 GCA_036741905.1 Methylobacter sp.
TTCATCAGCTAAAACCTGATGAAGTGCTCGCGGTAATAACGCAGCTCTTCGATAGATTCGATAATATCGTCCAAGGCCTGATGCGAGGACTCCTTTTTAAACCCCTCTTTTACATGAGGCGCCCATCTGGCGGCCAACTCTTTCAGCGTTGACACATCGATATTGCGATAATGGAAATACGCTTCCAGCTCAGGCATATAGCGGTACAAAAAACGCCTGTCCTGGCCGATGCTGTTACCGCAGATCGGCGAGCTCTTATCCGGCACCCATTGTTTTAAAAACTCAAGCGTTTGCCGTTCGGCTTCTCCATCGTCGATAGTGGACGCCTTAACGCGTTTGATCAAGCCGGATTGGCCATGATGATGCTGATTCCACTCGTCCATTGCCGCCAATGCCGCATCGGACTGATGCACGGCCAACACCGGACCTTGGGCCAGAATATTCAAATCCTTATCGGTAACGATCGTCGCAATCTCGATAATCAAATCGCTGTCAGGATCCAGCCCGGTCATTTCGAGGTCTATCCAGATAAGATGCGATGAGTCCTGCGCCATGTGTCGATTCCATTGTATATAAGAGGGCGGTTAGTGTAGCATTGGCTAATCTGTACGTCTAACTCTTAAACTTTGAAGAATCCCGCTTATGAATAGCTTTACGATCGTCTTTTTAATCGCGCTAACTCTTTCTTTTTCCGTCCAGTTTTGGCTGGCTAAACGACACGCCGGCTACGTTGCCAAGCACCGTTCCGCCGTTCCCGAAGCGTTCAAAAACACCGTTTCGCTGGAAGCTCACCAAAAAGCCGCCGACTACACGCTGGAAAAAAGCAAGCTGGGCGATATAGACAGTATCATCGGCGTTATTCTGCTGTTAGTGATGACGCTCGGCGGCGGCATTAATTTCGCTTTCGAATTTTGGGCGTCTTCGCTTGAAAACCCGTTGATCGCCGGCTTGGCCGCTGTCGCCAGCGTTTTCCTGGTCATGACGCTGGTTGAAATTCCCACCAGCGTCTACCAAACCTTTGTGATTGAAGAAAAATTCGGCTTCAACAAAAGCACCCCGCAGCAATTCATCAAGGACCAACTGCTGCAACTGGTTTTGGTCGCCGCTATCGGCATGCCGTTGCTGGCTTTAATTCTGTGGGTCATGGACAGCATCGGTTCGCTGTGGTGGTTATGGGCTTGGGGCATCTTGATGGGCTTTGCGCTGTTGATGAGCTGGCTGTTCCCTACCGTAATCGCGCCGTTATTCAATAAATTCACTCCGATGGAAGAAGGCTCGTTAAAAGACCGCATTCAGGGCTTGCTGGCCCGTTGCGGTTTCAGCAGCCAGGGCATCTTCATCATGGACGGCTCCAAACGCTCGGGCCACGGCAACGCCTACTTCACCGGCCTTGGCAGCAACAAACGCATCGTGTTTTTCGACACATTGATCAACTCGCTGGAAGATGAAGAACTGGAAGCGATACTCGCCCACGAGCTGGGGCATTTCAAATGCAAGCACACCATCAAAATGCTGGTTGCCAACTCGATTATGACCCTGATCAGTTTTGCGATTTTAGGCTGGCTGATCGACCAGCCATGGTTCTACACCGGACTGGGCGTGGAACAACCGTCACATGCCGCCGCCCTGTTGCTGTTCATGCTGGTGTCATCGTCGTTTACCTTTTTTATGCAGCCGATCAGCGCCTATTTTCAACGCAAATTCGAGTTTGAAGCCGATGATTTCGCTTCCAACAATGCCAAAGCCGAAAAACTGGTCAGCGCCTTGGTCAAGCTGTTTGAAGAAAACGCCAGCACTTTGACGCCGGACCCGCTGTATTCCGCCTTCCATTACAGCCACCCGCCTGCGGCTATCCGCATTGCCAATTTAGAATCGAAAATACGTGTCTGAGTTACTTGAAGGCCTGGTCATTTCCCATTTAGGCCAGGGCATCGCGGTTGAATATAACGACAAAATTGCGCTATGCCAAACGCTGCGACGGCTCGAAACCGTCGCAGTCGGCGACCGGGTGTTATGGACGCAATCCTCGCCCGACCAAGGCCGCATAGAAAAAATCCTGCCCCGACGCTCGTTATTGATGCGCCCGTCCAGAAACGGCAAGACCCGCCCGGTTGCCGCCAATATCGACACCGTATTTGTGGTATTCGCGGTCGAACCTTACTGCGATTTTTTGCTGATCGACCAGTATCTGGCGATTTGCGAGAATCGCAATATCGATGCGGCGCTAGTGCTGAACAAAACCGATCTGACGCAATCGACCGCTATCGAACAGGAACTGCTGGACTATACCAAGCTGGGCTACGCGCTGCACCGGGTCAGCGCCACCCAGGCCTCGGGGCTGGATGAACTCAAACAAGCCTTAAAAAATCAGGTCAGTATTTTAACGGGGCAATCCGGCGTCGGTAAGTCGTCGCTAACTAATGCGATCATTCCCGACAAGGAACTGAAAACCAACACCATCTCGGCAACCACCAAACACGGGCGGCACACCACTACGGCCGCAACGCTGTACCACATGAACCAAGGCGGCGATTTAATCGACAGTCCGGGGGTAGCCATCTTCGGACTGGCGGGCCTAAGCGAACAACAACTGGCCTACGGCTACCGCGAATTCCAGCCTTTAATCGATCAATGCCAATTCAAGGACTGCCGTCATCTGGTTGACAAAGGTTGCGCAGTGCGCGCGGCGGCCGAAAACGGCGACATTTCAATGACCCGGTATCAGCGGTTTTTAAAACTGAGAGAGAAGATGCCGACAGCGTGAGTCTGCCAAGAATAACGACCGGCAGACCGAGAACTTGCCTCAATCCGCCCTACAACCAAAGATTATCTGTGGCAAACAAAGTCATATCTACTTACAATACACGGTTTTTTAAGTCTTTTCGGCAACCTTTTGCGTACAGATAAAGCCATTTTTTATGCTGCCTGTATCAACAAACGATCTAATCAAACACGAGAACTATGGAACAACACAATCTTACCCTAGGCATCCCCGGCTTTAACTACTCCGATTTATACGATTCAGCACGTCTGAAAGATTTGCTCGATGTGTTTTTGCTTTCAGTTGAACGCCATGATTCAGAGCTGCACAATGAGTTCAAGGCTTACCGCCAAAATCAGGGTGAAGGTTTGTCGCCGGAGGCTATTTCCGATCTGTTGGTGCGCATGGGGCCTTATGTCGGCCGGTTTGTCGCCAAGATTTTTAATGTTTCCGAACAGCATCAGACGCAGGGCGCAAGAATCAAGGACGAAATCGACACCATTTTTACTTTTAAAAATGAAATCGTCGATAAGCTGGCGTTCTTCTTTAAAGGCCAAAATGCCGATGATTGGGCTATTCCCGCTATCCTGAACCGCTTTGACCTGCTGATCGACGCGGGCTTTCCCGAAGCCAATCAGGACGATGACGCAGAGCACCGCGTTGCCAGGGTCGGCGCGGCTATCGGATTGCTGTACAGCCATTACAAGCTGGTTGCCAAAGGCAAAGACAGCGATTACGAAAATGCCGATTTAGTTGCAGAAGCGCTACGCGCCAAACTCTCCGCACATCAAGAAGCGGCAACCGAATTTAAAGACATCATCGGCCAGCAAGACCCGGCTGAATTTATCAACGGCCTGATGGACATTGTATTGCGCTGGAGTTTTGTCGCCCAGCAGGATAACGATGTCGTTGCGGACTGGCCGAGTTTCAAACTGCCGGAAAAGCGCGATTTCGACCATCTGGTCGAGCATGAACTGGTCGATCGCGGCGAATTTAAGGCCTGGATGGGCGAGCAGGAGCACCGCCGCCGTCGGGATGGCTTCAAGCTGACCGACCCGCGTTTCAATGAACGTCAGGTATTGTCCGAAGTCAACCATTGCATTTACTGTCACGAGCGCGATACCGATTCCTGCTCCAAAGGCATGCGCAACAAAAAAACCAACACGTTCAAGGTTGATCCGCTGGGCGTGACCACCATCGGCTGCCCGCTGGATGAAAAAATTTCGGAGATGCATCTGGTCAAACGCGGCGGCGACAATATCGGCGCGTTGGCGATTATTGTCATAGACAACCCGATGTGCCCAGGCACCGGGCATCGTATCTGCAACGAGTGCATGAAAGGCTGTATCTACCAAAAAACCGATCCCGTCGATATTCCGCAAATTGAAACCAGCGTACTGACCGACGTATTGTTCATGCCCTACGGCTTTGAAATTTACAGCCTGCTGACCCGTTGGAACCCGCTAAACGTCAAGCGTCCGTACATGCTGCCTTACAACGGCAAAAATGCGCTGGTGGTCGGCTTAGGACCCGCCGGTTACACGATGAGCCATTACTTGTTAAACGAAGGCTTCGGCGTTGCCGGTATCGACGGCTTAAAGCTGGAACCGCTACCCGTGGAACTGACCGGCGACAGCAACAACCTGCCTGCGCCGATCGTAAATTTTCAAGACCTGTACGAAGATTTGGACAAGCGCATCCTGGCCGGTTTCGGCGGCGTGGCCGAATACGGCATTACCGTGCGTTGGGACAAGAACTTCCTGAAAGTCATTTACCTGACCCTGCAACGGCGCGCTGCGTTCCGTTCTTACGGCGGCGTGCGTTTTGGCGGAACCGTTACTATCGAAGATGCGTGGAAAATGGGCTTCGACCATATCTGCATCGCGTCGGGCGCAGGCCAACCGACTGTTATCGGCCTGAAAAACAACCTGATGCGCGGCATACGCAAAGCTTCTGATTTCCTGATGGCGCTGCAATTAACCGGGGCCGCCAAGGCGTCTTCGCTGGCGAACCTGCAAGTGCGCCTGCCTGCCGGCGTTATCGGCGGCGGCTTGACCGCTATGGATACCGCAACCGAATTGATGGCGTATTATCCGGTGCAGGTCGAAAAAATCCTGCATCGTTATGAAACGCTGGTTAACGCCTATGGCGAGCAATCCGTTCGCGGTCGTTACGACCAGGAAGAAACCCTCATACTCGATGAATTCCTGGCCCACGGCAAAGCCATACATGTCGAACGGCAACGCGCCGAAGCGGAAGGCGAGCAACCGGATTTCCAACCGCTGGTGGAAGCGTGGGGCGGCGTCACGCTGTTTTATCGCAAAGGCATTAACGATGCGCCCGCGTATCGCCAAAACCACGAAGAAATCGCCAAAGCGCTGGAAGAAGGCATCGCCTTGGCCGAAGGCATGAGTCCGCTGGCAGCGCAAGCGGACCAATACGGCCATTTAAACGCGGTCGAGTTTGAAAAACTGGCATTGGAAGACGGCCGTTGGAATAACTCGGGACAGAATATCACCGTGCCGTTGCGCAGCTTATACGTTGCGGCGGGCACCTCGCCGAACACCATTTATCAAAGCGAATATCCCGACACCTTTGTGATGGATAAATGGTTCTTCCAACGTTACCAGCCTGAATGGACCAACGACTCGGTCGAATTGGTGCCGATGCACGATGACGCCATGCCCAAGCTAGGCAAACCCGCGCCGCTGACTTCTTACCAAAAAGACGGCAAGTTCATCAGTTTCTACGGCGACAACCATCCCGTTTACGCGGGCAACGTGGTTAAAGCCATGGCCAGCGCCAAAAACGGCTACCCTTACGTGGTTGAGCTGTTTAAAAAAGAACTGGCCGAATTGAATCCCGCCCGGCAACCGGAACGCGATGCGGCGCTAAAAGCTCTGTTCGCCCGATTGGACGACGCATTTAAAGCCACTATCGTCGCCATCAACCGACTGACGCCGACCATTATCGAAGTCGTGGTCAAAGCGCCGATGGCGGCGGAAAAATTCCACCCCGGACAATTTTACCGCGTACAAAACTACGAAGCCTTCGCGCCGGTCGTCGAAGGCACGGTGCTGGCCGCAGAAGGCTTGGCGCTGACCGGCGCCGAAGTCGACAAGGAAAAAGGCACCATCTCGCTGATTGCTTTAGAAATGGGTTCGTCCTCGCGCCTGTGCGCCACCTGGAAAGTCGGCGATCCGCTGGTACTGATGGGCGTAACCGGCACGCCGACCGACATACCGGCCGGCGAAACCGTATTGCTGCTCGGCGGCGGATTGGGCAATGCGGTACTGTTCTCGATCGGCAAGGCGTTAAGAGCGGCGGGCAATAAAGTAATTTATTTCGCCGGCTACAAATACGCGCAAGACCGCTTTAAAGTCGAGGATGTCGAAGCCGCCGCCGATATTATCGTGTGGTCCGTCGATAAAGGCGAAGGCGTTACCGCCATTACCCCGACCCGCCCGCAAGACAAGACTTTTGTCGGCAATATCCTGGAATGCATGCTGGCTTACGCCCAAGGCGAATTAGGCGAACAACCCCTATCACTGGCCGATGTCGATCACCTGATCGTAATCGGCTCGGATCGCATGATGGCGGCGGTAAAAAGTGCGCGCTTCGATGTGCTGAAACCTTACTTAAACAAAGCGCATCATGCCATCGGCTCCATCAACTCGCCGATGCAGTGCATGATGAAAGGCATTTGCGCGCAATGTTTGTGCAAACATGTCGATCCCGACACCGGCAAGGAATGCTTCGTGTATTCCTGCTACAACCAAGACCAGGATTTGGATAAGGTTGACTTTCCGCATCTGAATGCCCGATTGCGGCAAAATACCGTACAGGAAAAGCTGTCCAATCTTTGGTTGGATTATTTGCTGGAAAAACAGCGGGG
>DAINRH010000036.1:0-19533 GCA_036741905.1 Methylobacter sp.
TATCGACAAGCCTTTCCAGAATAATAACGGATTGCGCTGTATTAACGGCATGGCTTCTTCAGCGCTTAAAAACTTGCGGTTGGGTGTCGACAGGTCATAGAGAAACTCCGATAAATCGTCATAGCGAAATTGCGGGGTGATGGAGGTGGCTTTTTTTAATGCGCCGTCAATCCAGATCGGAACCAAAGCATTGTGATGAAAACTGGGCACATAATGAAGCTTGGCCAGATTCATTTTGTTGGGTTTTTCAGGCATATCCTGGCCGAAAGGCAAGGTGCTGTTGAGCATTTCATAAGTGATGACGCCCAGAGAAAACAGGTCGGATTTTACCGTGCCGTTCTGCCCCAGATGATATTCGGGCGCCGTGTAATTCAAGGTGCCGAGTATGTTGTCCGCCCCGCCGTGTTCCAGCGGCGTAATTTCCGCGATACCGGCGATTTTAACCGAGCCGAAATCGATGATTTTAACGATGCCGTTTTTATCGAACATGATGTTTTCGGGCTTCAAATCCTGGTGCAGCATTTCCATGCGATGAAAAGCTCGCAGTCCCTTGGCAATCTGTTCGACTATTTTTCTGGCTGCTTTAATTTCAGGCTTGGGATTGGCGCATATCCATTGTCTTAGCGTCGGTCCTTCGAGAAATTCGGTGACGTAATAAAGGCAGCTTTTTTCCCGGTTAGTGCTGAGGATTTTTAGCACATTTTCGTGACGAATGCGTTTTCCGGCCCATTCTTCATGCAGAAAATGTTCTATGTAATGGGGATCGTCATCATAAAGGATAGACGGGGTCTTCAAAATGACCTGGGTATCGGTTTTGGTATCGAAGGCCCGGTAAATCTGGGTGCGCTTGCTGGCGTGCAATTCCGCCTCAATCCGGTAACCGTCGATGATCATGCCGGGTTCCAAGGATGGCGGGAAGGGCAGGTTGGTGTGACGGCGAATAATCTCGTCTTCCTTGGCTTCGGGCAGTTCATCGACTCTGACCAGTTGGCAGGTCAGGTTGTCGTCGCTGTGATTATCGGCGGCCTGCTGCATGATTTTTTCGGCAATCAGGGTTAAATCCGCATCTTGGACCAGCAGTTTTTTCAGGGTTTTTTCATCGATAAAGTCGTGTACCCCGTCGGTGGTCATTAAAAACAGGTCGCCTGTTTCTAAAGAAAGCGTCCGGTAATCGACTTCCAGATGCGGTTCTATGCCCATTGCCCGGTTAAGATAATTTTTTTCTTTAACCCAGATGCGATGATCGCGGGTTATCTGCTCGAAATTACCCTGCCGTAAGCGATAAATGCGCGAATCGCCGATATGAAAAATATGCGCAGTGTTCGATTTCAGGACGATAATACTGAGCGTGCTGACCATGCCCTTGGTCGATTCATAGCGGCTTTGTCCCTGGCTGTATAGCCAGGAATTGGTCGCGGAAAGAATTTTTTGCCCGGCATGTTTGACCGACCAGGAGTCGGGGGTGCTGTAATAATCGCTTAGAAAGCTGATCACGCAGCAGTGGCTGGCCTGTTTCCCGGCGTCGCTGCCGCTCATGCCGTCGGCAATGGCAACGGCTATGCCTTTATGGGTCAGTTGCGGGCCTTCCGGTATTAACGAACCGAAAAAGTCCTCATTATCCGGCTTGATGCCTTTGTCGCCGGCATAGCCGATACTGACTTTGAGTGTTGGTTTGGGCATGGATTTATTAAGGTTCAAGGTTCAAGGCGAAAGGCGAAAGGCGAAAGGCGAAAGGCGAAAGGCCGGAAAAAATAGCACCCACATTTTTACCTTGCACCTTTCGCCTTTTACCTGCTTTTTAATTCAACTCAATCATTTCCACGGTACCGTCTTCCTGAACTTCGGCCATGTGGCCTTTCGGTTCGTCGATAAACTGTACGGCAATCAACACCGATAACGCTACTGCCGCGATGACCACAAAAAATACTGCCGGTGTAACAAACGATAATATGGTCAAAAACAACACGCCGCCGACATTGCCGTAAGCGCCGACCATGCCTGCGATCTGCCCGGTCATGCGCCGTTTAATCAACGGAACGATGGCATATACCGCGCCGCAGCCGCCCGATACAAAACAGGAGCAGGCCATGGTTATCAATACCGCCAAGGCAATAGGCCATTCCGAATTGATCAGCGACATGCAGAAATAACCTAGCGACAGACCCAGCACAAAAATACTCAAGGATAATTTACGGCCGAATTTATCGCTGATCCAGCCGCCGATTGGCCGCGCAACCAAGTTAATAAAGGCAAAACTGCCGCCCAGCAAACCGGCTTCGACCATGGTAATGCCATGCGACTCATGGAAAGTATCGAAGAAAAACAGCGGCAACATCGAAACAACGGCTAATTCCGAACCGAAGGTAATGAAATAGGCCAGGTCCAGAATGGCAACCTGTTTGAATTTGTATTTATGAATTTCCTCTATCGGGTGTTGCAGATGCTCTTCATTGACATGGATGATTTTATAGACGTTATAGAAGAATAAAACCCAAATGCCGGTATAAATGCAGAGGGCCGCGCCATTCGATAACAGGTTGGCGCCGGTCGGCGATAATTTCCAGGTTAGCAGGCTCAAGGTGGCGTACAACGGGATGCTCATCAGAATATAGAAAAACAAATCCCATATGCTGGTGACTTCCATCGCCCCGGCTTTTTTAGGCTTAAAGTAAGTCGAGCCTTTGGGGGTATCGGACACGCTGAAAAAATAGATGACCGAATAAAGCAGTGAAATAGCGCCTGTGGTTGCAATGGCATAGCGCCAGCCTTCATCGCCGCCGTAGATCAGCGCCAGAGCGGGCAAAGCCCCGGCCGCCGCCGCTGAACCGAAGTTCCCCCAGCCGCCGTAAATACCTTCGGCAATACCCACTTGTTTGGCCGGAAACCATTCGCCGACCATGCGGATGCCGATCACGAAACCGGCGCCTATAAAGCCTAATAAGAAACGGGCCAGGGCCAGTTGCTCAAAACTGGTGGCAAAAGCGAACATAAAACAGGGAATGCTGCCCGCCGCCAACAAGGTTGAATAAGTGCGTTTAGGGCCGAATTTATCGACCAGGATGCCGATCACGATGCGCGCCGGAATGGTCAAGGCGACGTTTAAAATCAGGATGGTTTTTATTTCCGAGTTGTTCATGCCCAGCGTTTTAGCGATCACCATCATTAACGGTGCGTGGTTAAACCAGACTACGAAACTGATAAAAAAAGCCATCCACGTCATGTGGAGAATTTTGGTTTTTCCCGAGAAGGAGAACAGGTTAAGGCGTTGCGATGACATGATAGATTTCCAGTTATAAAGATGACTGGATTAGCAAAAGCATGTTGCATGCCAGATACGCTGAGGCGTTAGCAATGGGGGGTTATTTAAGGTGCGGACGACCGCAAATGTAGGGCATAAAGCACCAAAAGGAGGCGCTTTAGATGTGCTTCAGTGACTTGTATATTGCTCGCTCGCTGTATTTTCGCAGTCTTGGGCGTAGCGCTTATCTACACTCGGATTGGCAAGGTGCGGAACGTTATGAAATTGAAAGAAAAGGGCAAATAAGCACCATAATAATGCGCTTCGCATTATTATGGTGCAATGTGGGGTGCGTTGTTTTGGTGCAAAAAAGCCCTGGATTTTAGAAGCTTATATTGCCTTGTAACCAGACTTTTTGAGTGTCGGTTGTCCCCCCGAAGGTCTCTGCATCGTAATAAGCGTATTTGGCTAACACCGAATAATGTTTGCCGAATTTCTTAAGCGCCGAGAAATCATATTCCTTGCCGTAGCGGAAGCGTCCGGTATCATCGCTAAAGTCATGATAAACCCCGCTTAATACGATGCTGCCGCGATCCAGCGTGGTATAAACGGTGCCGAATACATCGCGAATACCGTTTGCCGGAGTCGCCAGGAACAAGTCTGCCCAGCCTTGAAACGCATGGTTGGTGCCCAACGGCGTGTCGAAGGTTTTATTAAGGCCGCCACCGTTAAGTTGTTCCATCGCGCCTTGGAAGGTGAAGTTATAGGCGGTAAAGCCGCCCATCAAATTAAAGCGGTTGGCTTGATACGGCGTAGCGCCATGACCATAACTTTGTTGGTAGCTCCATTCAGCGGTATAAACCAGGCCGTAGTTATCGCTCAACTTGAGAGAGTCCCCCGGTTTTTGCCAGTTGCTCATGCGTAAGCCGTAGGTTTCGCTGGATTTTTCATAGTTTTCCTTCTCGGTATAATCCAGCCAGTAGCCGTAACCGACCAGATTGCCGTAATCGCCGACTTTATAATTGACGTTCAGAATCGGGGCGTTAATGTTTTCGGTCGTGGAGGTGAAGGTGTTGACGTTGCCGATATAGCCGGCGTTAATGGTCAGACCGAACAGCTGTTGATTGTTGTGGGTGATCAGCACCGAATCAAAGGTTGTTTCCATCTGCCGCCAGCCGACGTTGCCGATAAAGCGGTCGTCGTCGAGTTTGATGCGTTGCCGCCCGCCTTTAATCACGGTATCGGGAATACCTGCGTAGCTGATCCAGAGTTGGTTGAGTTCGCTTTTTTCGGGGTCGGGAATTGCTGAGTAGCGGGTAATGCCGTTGCGTAAACTGTTGAAATCTTCGGTCATGGCAAGATTGCCTTCATATTCGGCATAACCTTGTATGCCGTGAAACACCGGCGACAGCAAACCGGCCCGTAAACGCGAGGTGACGCCATTGGCTGTTTTGGGAGCGCCTCGGTCTTGATCGACGTTTTCCCAGCGAGTATTCAGGTCAATCTTGATCGCGCCGTTTTTACCGTAATGATAGAAATTGAGCGCGTCTTCAACTTTTTGGTTAATGTCAGCCAAGGCCGAGCCGCTGACGACAGCGAGTGCCAGCACTGAAGCTGAGGACAAGGGACGATTGGTTTTTTTCTGCGGCATAAAGCCTCCTTTTGTTGAGGTAACGCGGTTGTTGATGAACTGCTATTAATGGGTATGATCGCACTCGGTTAGAAAGCTTAATATGCTTTCCCGGTATTTATAATAATCAGGATGCTCCAGCAGGGCTTTACGACTGCGCGGTCTGGGCAGATCAATCTCTTGGATTTTTCCGATTTTGGCGTGCGGGCCGTTGGTCATCATCACCACCCGGTCGGCCAGCAGGATGGCCTCGTCGACATCATGGGTAACCACAATGGCGGTGACGTGGGTTCTTTCCCAGACTTCCATCAATACCTCTTGCAATTCCCAGCGGGTCAATGAATCCAGCATGCCGAACGGTTCATCCAGTAACAGCAGTTTGGGCGACAAGGCAAAGGCGCGGGCAATGCCGACCCGTTGGCGCATGCCGTTGGACATATCGCCGGCTTTTTTGCGGAGCGAGTCGCTCAAGCCGACGCGGGTCAGATAATATTCGACGATGTCGTCGCGTTCCGATTGGGAGGCGTGCGGATAGACTTTATCGACGCCGAGCATGACGTTTTCAAACGCGGTCAGCCAAGGGAATAAGCTGGGCGCCTGAAATACCACGCCCCGATCGGGTCCCGCGCTGGCAATTTCCTTGTTGTCCAGGATAATAACGCCTTCGGAGACGCTGTTGAGACCGGCGGTCATCGATAGCACGGTTGATTTGCCGCAGCCGGAATGGCCGATGATCGATATGAATTCGCCTTTTTTCATTTTCATATCGAAGCCGTCCACGACTTTAACCGTGCTGTTGCCGTCGGGAGTCGGGTAGATTTTGGACAGCTGCGAAAACTCCAGGTAACGGGGACGGCCTAAATCGTCCTGAGCGGGCTTTAAAGCGGATTGGTCGCGATCCCAGTCATTGCTGGTATTGGGCCTGACATTGGGCAGAACGACTTTATCAGTAGTCGAAGCCAAGTTTTTTTCGATGCCGATGTCCATTAAATAACGGGTTATTTCGGCGCGTAAGCGTTTAAATTCGGCGTTATGGTTTAACGCAGTCCGGTCTCTGGGACGGTCGATATTGACATGAAAATCGGGGCCGAAAGTCGCATCGGGGCCGGGATTAAGCGGGATTACCCGATCTGCCATGTAAATCGCTTCGTCGACATCATTGGTAATCAGGATGACGGTTTTCTTTTCCTGGGACCAGATTTGTAAAATTTCATCCTGCAAGTTGCCGCGCGTCAACGCATCCAGCGCGCTGAGCGGTTCGTCCAGCAGTAAAATGTCGGGACTGGCCGCCAAGGCGCGCGCGACATTGACCCGTTGGCGCATGCCGCCGGACAGTTCGGCGGGTTTTTTATCCATAGCTGCGCCGAGATTAACCATCCTGACGTATTTTTCGGTATGCGCCTTACGTTGTTCTGGGGACCAGTCTTTAAAAATCTCATCGACGGCCAGTGCCACGTTTTCAAATACTGTCAGCCAAGGCATCAGCGAATAGTTTTGGAACACGACGCCGCGATCCGGACCCGGTTCGGTAATCGGTTGGCCTTGTTTCAGCACTTCGCCGCTATCGGCCTGAATTAAGCCCGCAATAGCCGAGATTAGCGTGGTTTTGCCGCTGCCGGAAAAGCCGACAATGGCGACGAACTCGCCTTCTTTAATGCTCAGGTTGATGTTGTTGAGTATGGATGTCGCGCCATAGCTTTTGCAGACAGCTTTTAATTCCAGTAAAGGCTGGTGGGCGTCATTCGATGGCGCGGGCGACTTGTTCTGCGCGCGCGTGTTCACAATATTAAGATTTACGACGGACATCACCGACTCCTTGATTAAAGCGCTCTACCGAAAGAGAATATGTTTTGTAGGGACTGCATGATACGGTCCAAGGCAAAGCCGATCAGACCGATAGTAAATACTGCGACCATGATTCGACCCAAGGAGTTGGAACTGCCGTTCTGGAATTCATCCCAGACGAATTTGCCCAACCCCGGATTTTGCGCCAGCATTTCCGCAGCGATCAGTACCATCCAGCCCACACCCAAGGATAAACGCATACCGGTAAAAATGTAAGGTAATGCTGACGGTAAAATGATTTTCTTGATTTGGGTGCTCCAGCTAAGACGCAACACCTTGCCGACATTGATCAGGTCCTTGTCTATCGATGATACGCCAACGGCGGTATTGATCAGGGTCGGCCACAGCGAACACAAGGTGACGGTAATCGCGGAGGTCAGAAAGGATTTTTCAAACCAGGAATCATCGCCGGTTACATACACGGCACTGACCACCAGGGTGACGATGGGCAGCCAGGCTAATGGCGATACCGGTTTGAAAATCTGCACCAGCGGGTTGATCGCGGAGTTGAAGATCGGGCTCATGCCGCAGAATAGACCGAACGGTACGGCGATCAGGGTGGCAATTATAAAGCCGGCAAAGACCGTGTAAAGGCTGGTGAAAATCTTGTCGAGATAGGTGGCCTGACCGTTATAGGGACGGACTTTTATTTCGGCGCTCGGATCTTCCGCGTGCTTTTGCTCGTTGCGGGCTTGCTGGCGTTGGTAATATTCGGTTTCTTTGGCCCGTTCTGCGTAATGATCGTGCAGTAATCCGGCGGCTTCGTGCCATACCGCGATTGGACCGGGAATGGCGCCCAAGCTGGTGTTGACCTTGGAGGCGGAAAAGCTCCACAGGCCCAGAAACAGCATAAATGCGACGATGGGAATGCCCATAATCAGCCAAAGTTGGCGGATTTGCAGCGAGGGGTTTTCTCCTGCGGCTATTTTTACCAAAGGAATAAACCAGGTGAGTCCGGTTATATTAAAAAATTTGATGATTTTATTGTGCATTGCTTGGCTCCTGAATTTTCACCGACTGTAATAAGGGGGCATTTGTTTTACGTATCGTTGCTTTGTCAAATAGGTTGATATCCTGCCTCGGCAGGCGAGACAACCGAAATAAATGCCAACGGTTCGGGGTTGTCGTTAAATACCCCGTGGACTTCACCGCTATGGGCTACGACGACATCGCCCGCCATAATCGGTTGGGTAGTGCCATGAGTGTCCAGATAATAGTGGCCTTTGCCGGTTAATACGGTCCAGGTATCCTGTCCCTGAGGATGAACATGTAGGGGGATTTGCTGCCCCTGTTGTATGTACCAAGCCACCACCACCGCCTCTTTAGATTGGCTGACAACCGAGCGTATCGGTTCACCGTCAGCCGGTTGAAAAAATGCGATGCTGTTTAATATTCTTGGCCTTGTCATGTTTAACGTTCCCCTCACTATATTTAACTCGGGCCGGTTGCCAAGCCGGCGCTTGACAACCCAGGATCTACGAAAACCGCGACGCTGAAGCGTCTCTCCTGTGTTCCCACGCCGGAGCGTGGGAATGATGCTAATTATTCGGCAATCTTGCCGCTCACTACTTTTTGCTTACCTTTAAGACCGATAGGGAACTTGCTCAGATAATCATTGGGTTTGGTGGCATCATAAGAAATACCGTCAATAAAATCAGCGCTGGGCGGCTTGATGCCGGTTTCGTTGTCGGCAGGAAAATCGGCGGCTTTCGCTTTGCCTTCGGTAATCAACTCCTTAGCCGCAGCCATGTAAATATCGGGGCGATACACTTTTTTAGCGGTTTCCATGAACCATGCATCGGTTTTGTATTCGTTGATTTGGCCCCAGCGGCGCATTTGCGATAAATACCATATTGCATCACTGTAGTAAGGGTAAGTTGCGTTATGACGGAAGAATACGTTGAAATCGGGCAAGTCGCGTTTATCGCCTTTTTCATATTCAAAAGTGCCGATCATACTGTTTGCGATAACGTCGTAGTCAGCACCGACATACTGCTTTTGAGATAACATTTCGACTGCTTCAGGGCGGTTTTTGTTGTTTTCTGCATCCAGCCACATAGCTGCACGAATCAATGCTTTAATGACTGCTTTGTGGGTATTGGGGTTTTTGTCGGCCCATTCTTTGGTAACGCCGAAAACTTTTTCAGGGTTGTTTTTCCAAATTTCATAATCGCTTATAACAGGTACGCCAATGCCTTTAAATACAGCTTGTTGGTTCCAGGGTTCGCCCACGCAGTAGCCGACAATCGTGCCTGAATCCATCGTGGCAGGCATTTGCGGTGGCGGGGTTACGGAGAGTTTGGCCTCGGCGTCAATTTGGCCTGAGGTCTCTTCAGGCGGCGCGTAAAACCCAGGTTTGATACCGCCTGCGGCCAGCCAGTAACGTAACTCATAATTATGCGTTGAAACAGGAAAAACCATTCCCATATTGAAAGGCTTGCCCTCGCTTTTATATTTTTCAACGACAGGCTTTAGTGTGTCGGCTTTAATAGGATGTACCGGCTTGCCGTCTTTCATAGGAATTTGCGGCTTCATTTGATTCCAGACATCGTTGGATACGGTAATGGCATTACCGTTTAAGTCCATGCTGAATGCTGTAATGATGTCCGCTTTGGTGCCAAAGCCTATCGTTGCACCAATGGGCTGGCCTGCCAGCATATGTGCGCCATCCAGTTCACCGCCAATCACCCGGTCTAACAATATTTTCCAGTTGGCTTGCGCTTCTACTTGCACGGAAAGGCCTTCATCTTCGAAATAGCCTTTTTCCAACGCAACCGCCAAAGGCGCCATATCGGTCAGTTTGATGAAGCCGAGCTTTAAACTTTCTTTTTCCAGTTTGTCGGCTGCGTAGGCGCTGGTTGCAAAGGAGTAGGTTGATACCGCAGCCACGGCAACCAGTGCCGTAACCAGTTTTTTAATAGTAAATCGTCCGGTTTGTTTCATATTGACCTCAGCAGGTTTGAAAAAATCAGCAAAAAAAAAGCGCCACCCAACGGAATATGTACTGTATTCAGTTTGGTAGACGCCTTTGTCTGTTTTGGTTCGCCGTTGAACCGATATTTTTTTTGGCGCCCCGTCGTTGGGGCTCCTGTATTGTTTAAAGCAATGCCCGTGCCAAAATTTTTAAATGTTTGTTTGACGGGTTTAAGTTAATGAATCTAGGCGGTTATAGCGTGTATTGGTTAAGCTAAGGCGAAATGGGCCTAGGCCGGTAATGCATCAATTTTGTGCATTGAGCTGTTAGTTTGCACCAACTATGAAAAATCGACGGCTAATGCGCCTCCATATCTTCCAGTTCAATATTGAGCGCTTTTGTTGAGAGCAGTAATTCGCTTATTGAGGCTAATAAAGATAAAACGATAAAAATCATGCTGAATGCAAAAGTAATGTTGCCGGGATATTGCAGTCCGTAAAAAATCAGCCCCATAGCGATGGTGCAGCAGATGATGCCGACGACTCCCAGCACTTGCATAGCCACAATAAAGCGGATGCGAAGCCTTAGGCTGTCGATCTGTTTTTTTGCAACCGGGCTTTGGGTTTTGTTAAACAGGTTGTGCTGCTCTCTAATCCGGCTGGCAATTGCCAGAAAACGGTTGGAATAGGCCAAAAATAACACGGAAATGGCGGGAAATAACAAGGCGGGGGTGGTGATGGCAATGTCCATAACTTATATATTAAAGGGGGGGGCGGCTAATTGGCCGACAAACAAAAGTTAATTTTTTAGATAATATGTAGGTGTCCATAAGTTTCTTAACATGAGTGGGAGCGGCTTTAGCCGCGACAATCGCGGCTAAAGCCGCTCCCACTCATGCCAGAAAACTTTTGCCCAACTACTTAACAGCCGGAGCGCAGACGATGCGATGTATTATTCGTCCGGAAATATCTTGTTCCGGCATAGGAGCATCCGTGTCGCGTACGCTATGCCTCATCCGTCGCGGCCAAAGCTAATAAAGGCGGATTAAAACTCGTCCCATTCATCACTGCCGGCAAGTTGTAACTGTAATTTTTTAACGGCGCTCATGCCGGTTAATGGACGTTCTTTTTTCGCGGGCGGTAAATGGAAATAGTTGTGTGACGCGGCTGAGTTATTCGCCACTTTAAAACTGCTCACGTTGATGACCAGGTTTTGCGCTTGTTCTTCCAGCAATTCCGCTGCGGCCGCGGCTTGTTCTACCAGGGCGGCATTTTGTTGGGTTACGTCATCCATTTGAGCGATCGCTTGATTGACTTGTTCGATGCCGGAGCTTTGTTCGGCGGAAGCGGCGGTGATTTCAGACATCATCTCGGTAACGCCGCGGATGGAGGCGACAATTTCTTCCATAGTCTGTCCGGCTTGGCCGACTAATTCGCTGCCTCCCGAGACTTTGTCTACCGAATCGTTGATCAACTCTTTAATTTCTCCTGCGGCGGTCGCGGCGCGTTGCGCAAGATTGCGCACTTCCACCGCGACAACGGCAAAGCCGCGGCCTTGTTCTCCGGCGCGGGCGGCTTCTACCGCGGCGTTGAGAGCAAGAATGTTGGTCTGAAAAGCAATGCTGTCGATGACAGCGATAATATCTCCGATTTTGCGCGAGGATTCATTGATTTCATTCATCGTCGCCACGACTTGGCCGACCACTTTAACGCCTTTGCCTGCGATGTTCGATGCGTCGACGGCGAGCTGGTTGGCATGTTGGGCGTTGGCGGCATTATGCTGCACGGCGGAGGTCAGTTGTTCCATGCTCGCGGCGGTTTGTTCCAGGCTGGCGGCTTGCTCTTCGGTGCGTTGAGATAAGTCATTGTTACCGGAGGCGATTTCTTTAGCGGCGGTGTTAATGTTGTCGGTGGAGTCTTTGATGTTGCCTACCAGGTCTTTGAGGTTGCTTACAATACTATTCATGCCGACGATCACTTCGCCAAAAGTACCGGGATAGTCTTTGTCGATGGTTTGGGTCAAGTCGCCTTGAGCCAAGGCATCGGCGACATGCAATACATCGTTAAAGCCGACATCGCAGGTTTCCATCAAGTTATTGAGATTAGCCAAAATCCCTTTGAACATGAACTCGAATTTATCCGGATCGCTACGCTTTGAGAAATCGCCTCGAGCGCCTGCTTCTGCGAGCATTTTGATTTCGTTGTTAACGGCGAGGAAGGTCTTTTTGGCATTGTCCATAATCTCGGTAATGACGATGGTCTCTCCCGGTAAAACGTCCATGTCAACAGAGAAATCGCCTTTTGAATACTGAGAGACGATGCTGATCAGCTTTCTGTTTATCGTGATGCGCGATTGAATCAAGTCGTTAATTTCATAGGCTATTTTTCCGTATATGCCGGAAAATGTCGAGCTGTCGAGTTGCTCTTTGACCCAGCCCTGGGCGTGCTTTTGCGCCATATCGTCCAGGCCGTTAACGAAGAAGTTGATAGAATCCTGCATGTCTTTCATAGAGCACAATAAATCGCCGATTTCATCTTTTCGATGCGTGTCAATGCGGGAGTTCAGGTCGCCATTGGCAATGGCTCCTGCAACCTGCTGGAGTTTTTTGAGCGAGCCGATAATGCCGCGGCTGATCAGTACGGTCAGTATGACCGCCATGGCAACGCTGAAGATGAAAATGCCGACCAAGAAGATTTTGTAGCGGGATATTGTTGCGTGCGCTTGTGTTTCATCTTCCAGGTTACGGGCTGTTGCCAGTTTCACTACCTCATTAATAGCATTACGGTGTTCTTCATAAGCGCGGCGCATTTTCAGGAGGCTGGCGAGCGAGCCGTCACGGTCACCGGCCTGGATGCTCGGTAGAAAGTGTTGGTCGGCTTCATTGTAAAAGGTTTGCGCGGCCCGGTAAGAGCGGTCAAGTAAAGAAACCTGAAGTTCCTGTTGCAACGCTTGGTCTGTCCAGTAATTGTGACGGGTCTCGTATTCCGCTTTGAGTGTTTGAAATTGCGTCACTAAGGCGCTGATTTCAGTCGGGTCGGTGGTTTGGGATAATTGCAGCGTCACCAGATAGGATTCGATGATGTATTCGGGCGGAGGCAGAACATCGGCAATAATATCTTTACCCTGAACGATGCGTTGATAAATGGGACCGTTAACATTCAATGTCTTCATAGCCTTGAAGGATGAGAAACCGAATAGCGAAAAACCGATGATCAAGGTGCTTACAATGATCGTAAAACGCATTTTGATTGTTAATCGTCCGGAGTTTTTCAAATTAGTTGGCATGATGCAATCTCCTGTTTCTATATTTATGATTGGGATTGTTAAGTGGTAAATAGTTCGCTTAGATTGAGGTTACGTCCATGCATCTGTTTTTTGCAGGCCATTACGAGGGTTGTGCGCCGACCCTGCCGATATCAGGAGGTATTGATGCCTGCAAGATAAGGGGTTTAAATCGCTGCGAATATTCAAAATCATAGATGCTCGACGGCAATGTCACATATAAGACGCGTTCGTTTATTAAGTTGTTAGGCTTTTCCGGTCCTTGCTTGGAACAAAAAAAAGCGTCTCCAAGCGGAATGCTTCTGCATTCAGTCTGTTAGACGCCTTTGTCAATATGGTTCGCCGTTAAACCAAGATATTTAAGTACCCCGCAAGTGGAACTTCTAAACTGTTGAACGCAAGCGTTGTGCCAAAATGGTTATATGCATTTTTATATAAATCTTATTTAATAATTACAATAGGTTATCGATTGCCTGTTGGAGGGTAAGGATAGTTAAGGGGTTGAAAATAATGCATCGAATAAGTGCAATCATCCCTGATGTTGCACCAATTAAGATCTATTGATGTACGGTATAGGACTGGTCGCACCAAAAGCAGGCGCTTTACGAGAGCATGGGCGATATTGGTTCTTTGATATTAACTTTCGCTACCAGGCGGTCCGGCAATATCTGCATGGGTCCCGGTTGTGTAGATTGTGATGAGGACGGTGCAAGGCCGGAGCGGCGGCTTTTGTTACTCAGGGGATTGCTCCTATCCGGCATAAAACCTGCTAATACTTGGATAATCATTATTAATCCTCAGCTATTCTGATGATGTCTAAGATAAGTCCCTTCAGATAACTGAAAACGATCCGGCTGCTGATAAGCGGCTTTCTTCTATAAAGAACACGGCTTGATATGAAAACATTTATTAAGGTAACGGAAATATGGCTACCCACAAAAGATCGTACCCGTTTGGAGTTTAGCGCAGGACTGTATGGTTCTATGAATGAATTCCGGGTCGCCAGCGAAAAGGAATCCTTCGCTTATGATGAAGGTTTGCCCGGTAAAGCATGGGCCGTAGGCCATCCGGTGGTATTAACGGAGTTTGATCACTCTTATTTTAAGCGGACCAAATCAGCCAAAAAAGCGGGTTTAACGTGCGGTATTGCCATACCTGTTTTTTCAGGTGAATTTATAATGGCGGTGGTGGTTTTTTTGTGTGGAGACGATCATCATCATGCCGGTGCTATAGAAGTATGGAGTAACAGTTTAGAGAAAAATACTGAGCTGACTGTTATTGACGGATATTACGGTACGCTGGGTGATTTTGAGAGAATGTCCAAAAAAATGAGCTTCATCAAAGGTTCCGGTTTACCAGGGCAGGTATGGGCAACAGGCATGCCTGAGCTGATAGAGGACCTGGGCCAAGCTCAGGCTTTTATCAGAAGCCCGGATGCCAGAAAAGCCGGGATAACAACGGTATTGGGTATTCCGGTTTCGGTTGTTGCAAATCAGGTTTATATCATGACGTTTCTGTCGGCTAAGGCTACGCCAATTGCCAAACGCTTACAGATATGGGTGCCGGATGAAAGCGGCCGGCGGCTGGTGTGTCAGTCCGGATACAGTAAACAAAATGATGAGTTGGCGGAGATGTTTGAAACCATCGCAGTGCGTAAAGGCGAGGGACTGTTGGGCAGGGTATGGCTAACCGGCGTTCCCGCTATCAGAAATAACTCGGAACTCGCCCCGGCAGAGGGACGCTTGAATTCCATGCTTGCGATGCCTGTCATTGATGGCGGCAAATTGAAAGCGGTGGTTGCTTTTCTGTTTTAGGCCGGCGTTGCATTTGCCTTGGATGGGGCAAAAAGAGCCGTTTAACAGGGCTCGGCTTATTGTTGCCGGTAAGGATGAGGATGAAAAATCATAGCCATTCGGCAGCAATGTCAATTAATAAAATACGTTCGTCGTCAAGTCTAAGCGATAGGGTTTTGCACAGCATATCGCTATTAAAATCCCGGTAACGCTCAGAGGTTACCAGTCGGTAACTGTCTTTTGCCGATTCAAGCGCCAACAGTTGATAAAAATAAGGTCGCCATGCCCAGTTAAAGCCAATTTGAGCAGGGTCCTCGAACCACTCGCTTTCGGTAAAATTAAAATTCGATGAGATTTGGTCGCCTTCGTTATTGCATAAATAGAATCGTAAGATGCCGCTTTTTTCAAACGGGTGTGCTGATAATTTGTTGATATGGAAATCGGTTTCCAAGGATTTTTTCAGGAGTTCGATTAAGTCCTTAATGTTGGCGATAAACTGTATTTTGTGTTCTTCTTTAGCTAAGGTCTTTTTCAGGAAGGTCTTTCGTAATGAATTGATTTGTTTTTGATAATACAGCGGTTCTTTAAATTCCGCGGTGGCGGGCGAAAATAGGTAGCCTTGCATAAATTGAGCGCCGCAGCTTAAACCGAAATGGAAGTCGTCAACGGTTTCCACGCCCTCACAAACGATGCGGCAACCGGTGCGTTTCGCCAGACGCGATATCAAATGCACTACATCGCTGGCTATACCGCCTTTGGCTGCATTCTGGAATAATTGCATGTCCAGTTTGATGATGTCGGGTTGTATGGCCATGACCCTTTCCAGCTGAGAAAAGCCGGCGCCAAAATCATCAATCGCTATTTTCAAGCCGTGTTGGCGATAGACGCTGACAATTTCGACGAGCTTGTCCAGGTCGCCTTTCGATTCGGTTATTTCAATAATAATGCGGCTTCTGTCAATATTAAATTCGTCCAGCATTAACAGCGTCGGTAAGGAGTTGAAGTCAGTGATCTGGTCGATCCAGGCGGCTGAAATATTGATGGTTAAATAGCCTTTGTAATTTGATTGGCTAAATTGCTCCAGAGCTTGACGGCGAACCATGCGATCCCAGATTATCAGTTGGTCGGCGGCAATATCGGTAGAAGAAAACAATTCGCCTGCCGAAATAACCCGGCCCGTGGCGTCATATTGCCGGGCTAACGCTTCGTAACCGATGATAGTGCCGCTGGCAGCGCCGACAATGGGCTGAAAATAAGGGAATAGTATTTTTTCTTGATTCATAGGTTTGATTTGTCTGGCTAATGTCTTATAGCTGCTGAGAGAGCCGCTGACAGTGTTAACAATAGGCCCAAAATAAGAGAATAGTTTTTTTTCCGGATTCATAATAGGGATGTCTATTTAATGAGTTCAGTCATAGAAACAGCAATTTTCGCTATTTCCCCGATTACTATATTGCGGTTCATCGCCAGTTTTTTGTGCGTGGTAAATATCTCATTCAGTGCTTTAGCCGTGGACATTGTTCAAATTCGTGTTCAGGCGTTTTTTATGTTTGATGTGGAAATATCAAAACACGGGCAGCTCGGCAAGTCGTGGAAATAGCGTCTTGGCCCAGGCAAAAAAAAGCGCCTCCTAACTGAATGTTTAATACATTCAGTCTGATAGACGCCTTTGTCAACATGGTTCGCCATTAAACCAAGATTTCTTTAGTGCTCCGCCATTGGAGTCGCTGAAGTGTTAAAAGCAATCGTTATGCCAAGATTTGTATATAGGTTATTTATGTTAATTGTTTAACAAATATAAGTGCTTATAAGTTGTCTTCGGCATAACAAGGGTGGTTGGAGGGCTTAAAAGAATGCACTTAATAAGTGCGATTTTCCTGTGCATTGCACCAATTAGGCTCTTTTGTGGCGCGATTCGGCGTTCGGGAACGGTAGGCGGTTGTTTTTGTGAGCTGGCATAAAACCTGCTTTGCTATGGATAGCTGTCATGAGTTCTTGGAATCAAAAGATGTCTAAAATGAGCCATATCAATGTCATAGAGAAATATGAGGAGCATCGCGCAGCTATCCATGATCTGCTTTCCTCCATTTTGAGTTGTTTTGCCGATGACAAAATATTCGAGAAAAGCCATGATGAACTTACCGAGTTACTCAATTCCCTGTGTTCTTATTATCCGTTCGTCAGTCTTCTTTACCTGCTGGATGCAAAAGGCAAGCAAATCTGCATGAATGTGCCGGGCAGTCATTTTAAGCATCATCCTAAAATCGGCATGGATGCCGACCGTAGTAACCGGCCATATTATGCGGCTGCGATGAAGGCCGACGGTGTCGCGGTAACGGAGCCTTATTTGTCCAGTGTCAGACGGGAGCTCTGTCTGTCCGCCAGTATGAAAGTGAATAATGACGACGGCACAATAAAGGGCGTTGTGGTGCTGGATATTGATCTTAGCTCCATGTTGGCGATATTGACCGGCGACAGCAGGCGCATTCATTTCGAGCCTTATTTTAAAACCATGTATACGCTGATTGTGTTTGGTTTGTTTACGGTCGCGTTGATGTTGCTTTATGCGGCCGGAGTCGAGTGTTTGGATGTGCTATATGCGATGATGACGCCGGAAAAGCGGCTGGAGATGCCGTTGGGCGTGGTTATTTACCTGACTTTGAGCCTGGCTATTTTCGATCTGGGCAAGACAACGCTGGAAGAAGAGGTGCTGTTGTACAAGGATGTGCTCCGGCATAGCTCGACTCGGCGCACCATCACCCGGTTTATTGCGGTGATTATTATCGCCGTGTCCATTGAGTCGCTGTTGATGATTTTTAAATTCGCCTTAAAGGGCGATGGCGAACATATTATCGAAGCGGTCTGGATTCTTATCGCGGTGGCGGCGCTGCTGGTGTCGCTGGGTGTTTACGTTTACTTGGGCAGCAAGGCGGAGGGGATGTTGCTGAATAACCGCGATAAGCAGAAAGCGGGTTGAGAGAATGGCAATAATTACGTAATCAAGGCAAAGTATAATCGTGTCGGGCGCTGTCGTTCGGTCATTGACTGGCATGAGGCGCTAGATATGAACTCATGGGTTCGTCATTGAACCTGGAACGCAACACATTATCAATCGACATTATGACAACAAAATATACTCCTCTAAAAGATCACGATACCCCTATCAAGGTATTGTTTACCGGTTATCTGTGTACGGTTGGCCTTGGCTATCTTTTCGCATTAATCCAAATTTTGTTTACCCACGGTATGGCGGACGGTAAATTCGGATTGTCCGTTGACGATATTGTTTACAGTTATTACGGCAATCGGTCAGGCACGGTTTTGGAGCAGAAACTGAATGGTTCGATGAAGGATAATGCCCCGGAACAGGAACGTTTTAAAATTATGGAATGGGTTAGGGACGGCGCGGATAGCGGCGATTATAAGACTGTCGGTATCGACAAAATAATCGAAAGCCGTTGCGTGATGTGCCATAACAAGGACGCGTCCGGGATACCGGATTTTACCCAATTCGAGGCGCTAAAAGCCTTAACCACAGAGGATACGGGGGCTACATTCGCATCATTAACGCGGGTTTCTCATGTGCATATGTTCGGTATCAGCTTCATCTTCATGTTCGTGGGGCTTATTTTTAGTTTTGCGGAGACTACGACAACCCAATATAAATGTATTGCTATCGGCATGCCCTATGCGTTTCTTGTCGCCGATATATTGTCATGGTGGTTGACCAAGATTCACCCGATGTTTGCCTGGCTGGTTATTTTTGCCGGTATGGGCATGGGCGTTTCATTCATGTTTATGTGGGTAACGTCTATTTTGGAAATGTGGCTGTTTAAACCGGTCTTCATTGACGGCTTGGGCTCGCGTTATTTGCAGATGCGCGATAGTACGGACGCGTCATTTGCGGACAGGTTATGGTTTTATGCCAAGATGCTAGGGAAGAAGGTTAAACCGGCGGCGGCTTTTGTAACAGAACAATGGTTAACGCGCGGTTGGCCTGTCGTTAAGGCGTGGTTGAAAAAAATAGTCTAGGCCGTCGGCTTGCTATAGCGCATTTAAGTCTTTGTTTAGATAAGCAACTGACTGAGTATCGACGTATCCCTATTTCAGGTTTAGCCTGATTCTTCATTGACTGCGCCGTTTTAGTCGTAATGATAAAAACGGCGCGTCTTCAATTTTCCGGTTAATGCCGGTCAAGACCCAGCTACTCGCGATAGCGTGTATCGGCAGTGATGCCAAAGGGCGTTTGGTTTTTTCCGTAGAGTTAAAACCTGTTCATTTATCCTGGAAAATATTAATTTCTTTCGTGGACTAACTGCCGTTTTTAGGATTATGGGTTTAAAGCGGTTGTTAATCCGGGAAAAATTCTTCCCAAGGCGTACACGCACGCCCTGCTATCTGTTCTATTACCTAAGTAATTGTTCGTATCTTAATGATTTTTAATGTTTTTTTGATATTGTCTCTATGGAGATTTAAGGAACAATTAAGGATACTGTAATTGTGATGACCGGCTAGCTCACAGAAATGGCGAAATAGACGGTTGTTACAACAGGATCAGATGTTTTTATTGAGTTACATCTGATTATCTTTAAATAGGTTTATGGAGTAATAACAATGAAACAATTTAACAAAAAAATATTAACAGTAAGTATCCTTCTTGCATTGGGCGCAACTTCCAATGCATGGGCGAATCCTACAAATACAGCGGATACAGTAACTGACAGTCAGACTGCAACGGCATATAGTGACCAAAGTGGCACAGGTACAGCTGCAAATGAATATTCAACTGCGACTGATAACACTAATAACAGCGTTGCCACAACCACTGACA
>DAINRH010000036.1:19633-26271 GCA_036741905.1 Methylobacter sp.
CGCTATGCGGCTTCAAATGGAGCCGGATCAGCTGCCGCTAATGGCGGCGATGCCAATAGCATCTACAAAGTCAACAATCAATCTTTGACCGGTTCGGTTACGGGCAATGCTTCTGTTTTACCAACCGATGCTACGGTATTGGCGGTCATACCCGTCGGCAATCGTATCGACCAATCGATTGTTGGTAACGCGGGTATTACTCAAACCTTTCAAAATTCCGGCAATGGTTTGGCGCAACAATCGGTATTAGTTGATGGCACTGTAACGGTTGGTAATGGCGGCAGCTTTGCACCATAAGGTTTATTAACAGCATTAGTTAACAAACTTCAGTTTGCCGGTGAGTGAGCAATCGCTCGCCGGTTCTTAACTGGCATATCGTCAACTAGGTGAGGAGGGTGCTATGGGAACTATTTTAAAAAGCGGCGTGTTAACGCTATTTGTAGTTATGGCGCAAAGCCAGGCGGCGCAAGCCGGTTCGGTTCAAAATCAGGACAAGTTGATTTTTTCTTCGGCCGAAACCGCGTTATTAGAAGAGCTGGATAATGTGCGGGGGCGCGAAGGCGTCGATATATTTACTCTTAATAACATGAATGTGCGTGCGACGCTGACTGACAACCAGGCAAACAATAATGTGAATGGCGCCAACATAATTGACGGCGGCTCATTTACACAGGCAAGCGGCTTTACCAGTGTTATTCAAAACAGCGGCAACAACGTCATCATTCAGGATTCGACTATCGTGAATGTAACGATCGTACCTTAGGCAATTTTTAGTGAGTGGAGGTGCGACATGATACGATTTTTTGTTCAATGTGTTTTTCTCATGCTGACCGCATTTTGTAGCAATGCAGGTTCGTTGAATTTTAATGCTATTGCGGGCGCCGGCAATTATCAGGTTCCCGTGACCAGTTTTTTAGAACGACGATTCAAGACCGTCTACAAGCAGCAGTACGATTTTAGTTGCGGCTCGGCAACGTTGGCCAGTTTGCTGACCTATCATTATGACGATGCGGTAGACGAGCAAAGCGTATTTGTCGATATGTATCAAAACGGTGATCGGCAGAAGATTCAGAAACAGGGGTTTTCGTTGCTGGATATAAAGCTTTATCTGGAAAGGCACGGCTATCGTTCCGATGGTTTCAAGATCAAATTGGATCAATTGATTACAGCCAATGTACCGGCTATCACTATCATCAATAATAACGGTTACCTGCATTTCGTTATTATTAAAGGCGTTAATGACCAGGAAGTTCTGGTGGGCGATCCGGCGGTAGGCATAAAGGCAATGCCCCGCGATGAGTTTGAAGACATGTGGGAGAACCGTATTTTATTTTTAATCCATGATAAACAGGATGTCGCGGCAAACCATTTTCAAGATCAGCAAGAGTGGGGGCTTCGGGTCAAGGCGCCGTTAGGTTCCGCCGCCGATCGAGCCAGTTTAGGTGCATTCAATATGTTGCAACCGGGACGTTGGGATTTTTAACTAAGAGGAGTGTTTAACGTGAAAACATATAAATTTAACGTTTACCGAAAACTCATTAAAGCTGGGCTCCGGATAACGGTTTTAGGCGGTTCCGGCTTGGCCTGCCAAGTATCGGCGGATGATATGACAAGCATTGCCGCTCAACAGTTTGACCAGTGGGATCGTGCCTCTGACAGCGAGTTGGATCAGCTAAGAGGAGGATTTGAGCTGCCCAACGGAACGAACATCGATTTTAATTTGGAAAGAATCACTTCGTTGAACGGTTCGGTCGTTTCGTCCTCATTTTTCCAGTTACCGGAAAATGCCTCATTGTTTCAGAACGGAAACCTGAATCAAGCTCCGGAGTTGGCCATGTCGGGGTTGGGATCGGCTATTCAGAATAATCTCGATAATCAGGTTATCACAACGGTTACCGATATTAATATAGCGGTCAGCCACTTAAACGGCTTGGATTTAAATAATGGTGGTGCGGTTTTTAATAACCTGATTATGCCCAATGTGCATTAAGCCAATTAAAAGGTTTAGTGGTCGGTCATTATCCACTCTGTGGCGGTGTTAAATAAATCCCGATAGTCCCATTGATTCGTTTAAGAGCAAAACGAGTTACGTCTGTGATCCGGCTCGTTATGAAGCCGATTTGTCGCGCTGTGCATGAAGCTTCAGTCGGAGACAAAATATTCGATATACCAACGTAGCTAGTTCCAAAAAAATGCGACCTGTAAAGACGCGATAAATCGCGTCTTTACGGTTGGTTAGTTGAGCATCTTGCTGATCTTGTGAGCTAATGATGTAAGGAAGCGCTATTTTCAGCAAATTAATAGTATAGCGCCTACGTATTTATACTAATTGTTCAGACAAGTTTAATAACTTATAAAGTTAACCGGATAGCCTGTTTTTCTCATCTATCTTTTCAGGGATTTATATATAAGGTTCGAGTAATAATTATTTTAAAAACAATTAATAAGTCATTTGTATTATTGATTGATGCAGATAAGTTCAATCCTACATGACAATATAGGGAATTTAATTGCTGTTAAGTCAATATCATAAAAATGGAAATAATAATATGAAGATGAAAGTTAGGAGTGGACTATATCCCCTATTTTTGGCTATCAAAGGGGGGCTTTTTATCTGTTGCCTGTTTTTTGTAAACAGGAGTTATGCAGAAACAGTTAAGCAAAGTAATACTGCGGCGCAATATAAGAAATTAATTGCCGAGCAGCAAAAAGAATTCCAAATACAACGGCAGATTATTGCGGAGCAAGGCAAAGAACTGGAGCGGCTTAAATTGCGCCTTGATGCTTTGGCCAATCAAGCCGCGGAGAATAAAGCGGTGCCGACCCAAGTATCAAACAAGCCTCAAATCGCTTCGGCAAAAAATAACAATGAGCCGTCAGTATCGCCTAATAAGCTCCCTTCCAAGCCTGTCGGTCAGGCGCCTCCCGGAGCAACGGAAAAACCGAGGCCACCGGAAATACCCAGATTAAGCGACACCGTAGGCGGCGTGTTAACCAGAAAAGGCAAAATTGTTGTTGAGCCGTCGTTATATTACGCTTACACCAGTAATGACCGGGTGTTTCTCGATGCATTTACCTTTCTTCCCGCCATCGCCATTGGTCTTATCGATCTTCGCTCAGTTAAACGGCACAATTTTATCGGCGCTCTAGGCGCGCGTTACGGCATAACGGATCGATTGGAGGTGGAATTCAGATTTCCTTATGTATACCGTGATGATACGCAGCGCTCGCGGCCGATCAGTATTGGCGCGGGTATTGATGAAACCTTTAACGCAACCGGAAGCGGTATTGGCGATCTTGAATTTGCCGGTCGTTATCAGCTTAACAGCGGCGTCGGTGGTTGGCCGATTTTTGTCGGTAATATCGTCGCAACGGCGCCGACAGGAAAAAGCCCTTTCGATGTTGTGTCCGTGCAAGCGCAAGGCGTTCCCGGAGCGACATTTCCAACCGAATTGCCGACCGGAGCCGGATACTACAGCTTTCAGCCCAGCGTTACGGCGCTTTATCCAACCGATCCGGCGGTTTTTTTCGGTAATCTTAGCTACAGTTATAATGCCGAAACCGGCACTAACTTCGGTAAGATTGATCCGGGCGATACCGTAGGATTAAGTTTTGGTATGGGTTTTGGCATTAATGAGCGCTCATCATACAGTTTAGGGTACTCGCACAAACATGTGTTTGATTCTCAAATTGATGGGCGAACGATTTCGGGGAGCACTCTGGATATTGGGCAGCTGCTGGTCGGCTATTCCTTCAAATATTCCAAACGAACTACCTTCAATTTATCTTTAGGCATCGGCACTACGACAGATTCGCAAGACGTTACGCTTAATTTCAGGATGCCAATGACCTTTGGTTTATTCGATAGCTAAGGCGATGTCCGGTAAAGAATATACCTCGTATAATTTATTTTTTATTCACCACGAAGAACACGAAGTTTATATTTTTTCTTCGTGCTCTTCATGGTGAGAAAATAATGCGTAATTCGGGTATGTTCTTTCATGGAAACGGCCTAAGGCGTTATTACCGCGAAGCGCTATCCCGCTTCGCGGCTACTTAAGCAGTTCAGCCATGGCGATAATGTTTTTCGCCATTTCGCCGATTGCAATATTGCGATCCATCGCCAGTTTTCTCAGGGTGTGATAAGCATCGTCTTCGGTAAAACCACGGGTTTTGATTAAGATGCCTTTTGCCCGATCGATGAGTTTCCGTTCTTCAAGCCTGGATTTCGTTTTTTCCAGTTCGTTTGTAAGCCGTTGTTGTTCCTTAAATCTGGCCACGGCGATATTGATGATGCTGTTAATGCGGCTGGTTTCCAAGCCGTTGACAACATAAGCGCTGACTCCGGCCTTAACGATTTGCTTGATAGTGTCGGAGGTATCGTCAGCGGCAAAAATGACGATGGGAAGCGGCTGGTTCTGGTTAAGATAATGAATATGCGGAAAATATTTTTTGGGGCTGTCGATATTGAAAATAACAATATCGGTCTTATTGGACATCGCCAAGGATGGAATATTGGCTTCGGATGGAACCGTATTGTTGACTGAATAGCCTTGAGTGATCAGCGTTTTTTCTAAGAACTGATCAGTCGTTTCATCTTCAATAAGTAATATATTTAAGGTGTTCATTCTCGAGTAATTAGCACAAACTACGCCATTTATTGGTGCTGATTATATTAATTGTCTAGCGGCTGAGCCAATCAATAAAGCGTCCATTGATTTCTATCGTTGTGCCGAATAATACGGATAGGCGTGGGGCGGACAGCAAACCGGCCTGCGGCGAAGAAAAGGTAATCGGTATTGCACTTATAATGAGCATTACTGGATTGTACGCACCATTTTGGCTCATTAGGAGGCTTTGTTTTCAGGCTGCTGAGGCAATAAGTAATTAAAATCACTGGTTTGTTTATTGTGGCACAAGCATTGCTCTACAACTCCAAACAGGAAACATCGTTATCGAGGTTGTATATGAGCGTCAAACAAACATTAGTCGTCATTGGTAATGGCATGGTCGGGCAGTCTTTTCTGGCGAGCTTGGTCGAAAGCCCCATTAAAGACCAATATGAAATCGTTACTTTTTGCGAAGAACCCCGAGCCGCCTATGATCGGGTGCATTTATCGGCATTTTTTACCGGCACGACTGCGCAAGAATTGTCTTTGGTCGAAGACGGCTTTTTTGAGCAGCATGGCATTACCCTTCATCTGGGCGATAAGGCCGCAAGCATCGACAAGGCCGCTAAAACCGTGACTTCGGCAAAAGGCCTGAGCATCGCTTACGACAAGCTGGTGCTGGCGACAGGTTCTTATCCGTTCGTGCCGCCCGTTCCTGGGCATGACCGCGCGCAATGCCTGGTTTATCGCACTATTGAAGATCTTGAAGCCATTGCCGCCGCGGCCAAAACAGGCAAGGTCGGCACCGTGGTCGGCGGCGGTTTGTTGGGTCTTGAAGCAGCCAAAGCGCTAACGGATTTAGGCTTGGAAACCCATGTGGTTGAGTTCGCGCCGCGCCTGATGGCGGTGCAGCTCGATGACGCGGGCGGGGCGATGCTGCGGCACAAGATTGAAAGTCTGGGCGTTATCGTCCATACCGGCAAAAACACCAGCGTCATTACCGACGGCGAACAGTGCGTGAACAAAATGTGCTTTGCCGACGGCGAAGAGCTGGAAACCGACATCGTGCTGTTTTCGGCCGGGATTCGCCCGCGCGACGAATTGGCCAGAGCCTGCGGCCTGGAAGTCGGCCAGCGCGGCGGCATCGTTATCGATAACCAATGCCGCACGTCCGATGACAGCATTTATGCGATTGGCGAGTGTGCGTTGTGGAATGGCATGATTTACGGATTGGTGGCGCCGGGCTATGCGATGGCGCGCACCGTAGTGGCCGATTTGGCAGGCGATGCGGCCAGCTTTACCGGCGCGGACATGAGTACCAAGTTGAAACTGATGGGCGTCGATGTTGCCAGTATCGGTGACGCGCATGCTAAAACCCAAGGCGCGATGGTTTACACGTACCAAAATGGTGCAAGCGAAATCTATAAACGCCTGGTTGTCAGCCAGGATAAAAAACAATTGTTGGGCGCGGTGCTGGTCGGCGATGCCTCGGGTTACGGCACCTTATTGCAATATTGCCTGAACGGTATCGAACTGCCGGAGAATCCCGATGCGCTGATATTGCCGCACCGCTCCGACGAGTCGGTCGGCTTGGGTCCGGATGCGTTGCCGGCTTCGGCGCAGATCTGTTCCTGCTACGACGTGACCAAGGGCGCGATTTGTTCGGCGATTGAGGGCGGCTGTATGACCATGAGCGCCTTAAAAGCCGAAACCAAAGCCGCGACCGGTTGCGGCGGCTGTTCGGCGTTGCTTAAGTCGGTGTTGGATTCTGAGCTGTCGAAACAGGGTTTTGAAGTCAACACCGATATTTGCGAGCATTTTGCCTATACCCGGCAGGATCTTCATAATCTGATCCGGGTTGAAGAGATTAAAACCTTTGCCGACTTGCTGCGCAAACACGGCAAAGGCCACGGCTGCGAAATTTGTAAACCCGCCGTCGGCAACATTCTTGCTTCACAGTGGAACGAGCATATTCTGGAAAAAGACCATTTAGGCCTACAGGACACCAACGATACTTTTTTAGCCAAC
>DAINRH010000037.1:0-4946 GCA_036741905.1 Methylobacter sp.
GTCGTTCGTGGTGAATTCTTTAATTTTTTCTAAAAACGAATACTTTCACAGCCTCTCCAGCTTGGGAACCCAGTCTTGGAAGCGCTAGCTTCCCGTCTCGCGAAGCTAGCGCTTCGTCTCTCAATTCCCAAGCCGGAGCTTGGGAACTAGCGCAACTCCCGCATAATCACATCACGACCTTTAACACTATGAACAGCGTTGCACCCGGCAATCTTAAACCCTGGCTACTGCCCCTCCTGTCCGGCGTGCTGATCGGCACCAGTTACATCCCCTTCCCGCCCTGGGCGTCGCTATTCTGTTTCGTTCCATTATGGATATTCTGGAACCGGCAAACCCGCCTGAAAAACGTTTTTCTCGGCGGCTTAATCACCTCTTTCGTGTTCACGCTGATCGGCTTTAACTGGGTCACTTACCTGCTGCATGAATTCGCCCATCTGGACTGGCCTGTCGCGGTCGTCGGCATGGCGGTTTACGGCCTGATAGCCCACTTGTTCTTACCGCTGGCGGGGGTATTATGGTTTTGGGGACAACAAAAATTCAACTGGCCAAAACGACTGTCGTTGTGGCTGATGGCGCTAATCACCATTCTTTGCGAAGCCTACTCGTTGACTCTGTTCGACTGGAACTTCGGTTATTCATGGTACGGCTCCAACATCCCAGTTTACCATTGGGCGGAAGTAATCGGTTTTAGCGGATTGAGCGCCGCGACCCTGCTGTGCAACCTGCCGCTTTACATCGCTTGGGAAAAGCGCAAACAAAGCACCGGAAAAATTATCCTGGCTGCCGTTGTCACCGGCTTTATGCTGCTGAATATCGGCGGCCTGTGGCTTAAAAACCGGCTCCCGCAACCGGATGCGTCGTTTAAAACCCTGATGATTCAGGCCTATATCGAAAACGCGGAAAAATTGGCCGCAGAATTAGGCAAAGGCTACGGCAAAGAAATATTCAAGCGCTATATCGCCCTGACCGATAACGCGCTCAAAACCTATCAAGACCAAAAAATCGATTTCGCGATGTGGCCTGAAACCGCATTCCCGGCATTGCTGGGCGAGCAGTTCAAATCCGCCGATTATCCGTTAGCACTGGCACAGTTTCTCCAGCAACGGCAACTGCCGCTAATTACCGGCGCCTATAGCGTCGATGAACCCTCCCGGCTGATTACCAATTCCCTGTTTGTCCTGAACAAGGACGGAGAAATAGTGCCGCCGCATTACAGCAAATCGATCTTGCTGGCGTTTGGCGAATACATCCCCGGCGAACAGTTCTTCCCCGAGATCCGCAACTGGCTGCCGGCCACCGGCCACTTTGCCCGCGGCCACGGCCCTACCGACCTACTGCTCTGGAACGGCTATAAAATGGGCGCGCAAATATGCTACGAAAGCCTGTTCCCACGATTCTCGCGCTCGCTGGCGGAACTCGGCGCGCAGTTCATCGTCAACGTCACCAACGACTCCTGGTACGGCGCATGGCAGGAACCCTACCAACACATGTACATGACCCTGGCTCGCGGCGTGGAATTTCGCCGTCCGGTACTGCGCGTCACCAACACCGGCATTTCCACCGTTTCGCTGGCATCGGGAGAAATCCTGGAACGCTCGCCGATACATCAGACTTGGGCAGGCTTATACGAAGTGCCTTATCTGAAAAACCCGCCTGCCACTTTCTACCAGAACTGGTTCTGGCTGGTGCCGGGGTTATTGTGGGGGGCGTTGGTTTTGTTGCTAGGAATCGGGGTTGCAAGGCGATCGAACAATAGCGGCGCGAGGGATTAATTATGGCCTTAAAGTGTAGGCATGACTTGCTGCGGTGAAGATAGCTTCTCAAAGAAATAAAGCAATTCATGCAGCCGGGATTCATTTGCTCACTCGCTATGGCTTCGGCAAGAACTTTAGGCGCCATTCGACGCGCCTCGGTAAGCCGATTTAGCGGCAATTGAAAGCCCCTTAACTGATGGCGCAGACGGGAAATCGTTGCACTACGAAACGGCTTTTATATGCAGCATGTTGCGATCTTTCGTCCCGCAAGCGCCCCACAAAAACGACGGGCATAAAAAAAGAACTTGGCTTTAGGCCTAAGCTCTTGATTTTTATGGTGCCTCGGGCCGGAGTCGAACCGGCACGTCCTTACGAACGAGGGACTTTGGTAAGCCGCGTATTATATAGCAACAAAAAAAATAAACTAGACCTATATCCAAAAAAGGTTAGATTCGACTTAAATGCGGCATTTAGCGGGAACGAAAGGCGGGACGGATGAATGGACTAGCGGACGGCCAATAGTAATTGCCCCAATAATAAGGATAACCGCCATAATAGGGGTTGTAACCATAGCCGTAGCCGAACCCATCGTAACGACTGTCGTATACATAAGCCGGCCACCGATAAAGGGTTGTCGCTGAAATCAGCGGCAAGCGCATAACTTTTTTGCCTATCGTGCGTTCGATATCGCCTATCAGTGTTCCGGCAACCGTGATTTTGGTGTTTTCGGCATAAACAGCCGGATCGAGAAACTCAGGGCTTTTAAAAACAAATCGCCCCGCTGCCGATTGATCCATCTGCGGTTGACCATTACTGCCGAGAGGATAATACAGCACCTGCACCAAGCTGAAATTCTGTTCATTTTCCACGCCAACAATCATGCCGCCCCAACGTACCGGCGCATCTTTATAATGACCGATATTCTCGATTGCTTGAGTGTAAGAAATATCATACTGAGGAGGATTTTTTATCGCGGTCGGCAAAGTCGAGCAAGCGCTCAACAATAAGCAGACTGTTAATGAACACAGTTTCATATCTCTTCTCCTCATATTTACAGATTTTCAATCATCATTTTCTGATCCCACTTAACCAGAAAATCAGCGATGACGCTATTGTTAAAGATACCTATTCCTGCAACTGCGCCTGATTGCAGTACAATAGTCGGCTTGTCCAACTGCTCGCTCCATGCCCCTTATGAATAAACAGAAAAAACTGCTCCGTTCAGATATACGCTACGAATGTGGCGACGCTTTTTATGAGCGTGGACGCAGCTATTTTGAAAAAGGCATGGTGACCAACCTCACTGTTGCAAGCGAAGGCGCTCTTTTTGTCCAGCTCAATGCCGCCGTTAAAGGCAGCCAAAAAGACCCATACCGGCAAAACATTCGCATCGTCTGGCGGCCGAATTATAGCGCGGCCGAAATTGAAGGCGACTGCACCTGCCCTGTCGGCTATAACTGCAAGCATATTGCCGCCGTTTGCCTGCAATATCAAAATTCCAAGCAAAGCCTTTCGGCCTCGGATACAAAATCCACTTGCCTGGATTGGCTCGACAGCTTTCATAAGCATGCGCCGGAATCTCACGATACCCACCAGGATTTTATCGCTTACATTCTCAAGCCCGGCAGTGCAAAACACGAATTCACTATCGACCTTTTAATCACCAAAGAAAAGAAAACCGGGGGATTAAATAAGGGCAGGAAGACCACCTTAAATAATCTTCGCTACAGTTATTCATATCTCAATTATGTTCAACCGGAAGACCAGGAAATTGCAAAGCTGCTGACTGCGCTTAATCCTGCCTTTAAAGACGAGCCTTTGATTGCCGGCGCTACCGGTCATTTAGCCTTGTCCAAGCTACTGAAAACAGGCCGACTGTACTGGCAAGACACCGAGCAACCGCCATTAACAAAAGGCATCGACCGCAATTTAAAGTTTGCCTGGCAGACAGCGGATAACGGCGATTATCGATTAGCTGTTGAAATCGATCCCCCGGCAATCTTACTGCTGACCGATCCCCCGCAATATCTGGACGATATTTTGGGCGCGCTAGGCACGATCAACACTCATAATCTCTCGCTCGATCAATTGAAAAATATCCTGGCCGCCCCGCTGATTCCTGCCGCGTATGCCGATGAATTCAGCCAGCGCCTGATTATCGAACACCCCAGCCTGCCGTTGCCCGCGCCTAAAAAAGTCGAATTAATAGAAGCCGATCAGCTAACACCTACGCCTAAGATTTTGCTATTCGGCCATCAGTCAACACCCCAGAAGTACATCCATTTTATGGCAGTCGCTTTCAATTACGGCGACTGGACAATTTCCGCCATCCCTCAGGAAGACTACAGCGTAGTCAAAACCGAGCAAGGTCTGGTACGCATTAAACGCGATATAACCACCGAACAGCTGTCGATACATAGACTGACCGAACTGGGTTTTGAGCCGGCTCCCGCCATAGAAACCGGCGCACCGGAACTGCTGTTGTACAGCCCGGCAAAAACCGTAATGGACAGCGCCACGCGTTGGGGAGACTTTCTCCAAAACACCCTGCTGGAGCTGGAGCGGGACGGCTGGATTATCGACATTGACGAAAGCTTCCTGCTTAATTTTCAGACCGGCCAAAACTGGGACGCCCAAATCAGCGAAAGCCAGCAAGACTGGTTTGAAATGAGCTTTAACATCGAAATAGACGGACAACCCCTGCCCTTGCTGCCGTTGATTATGCCGGTGCTGGAAAACTACGACCCGGAGCACCTGCCGGAAATACTCAGCATCCCGTTGGGCGAGCATAACTACCTTAGTTTGCCCAGCGACAAAATCAAACCGTTCCTGAACGTATTGATAGAACTGTTTAACACCAGCACCTTGGACAAAAACGGCACCCTAAAGCTGTCCCGCTTTAACGCCGCCGCGCTGGCCGACATGGAAGAACAAAACCACGGCCTATTCAACATCAGCGGCGGCAAAGAGTTGCGGGAGCTGGGGCAAAAGCTGAAAAACTTTACCGGCATTCAGGACGTCGCCCTGCCCAACAACTTGCAGGCGGAACTTCGGCCTTATCAACAACAGGGCCTCAACTGGCTGCAATTTTTACGGGAGTATAAATTCTCCGGCATTCTTGCCGACGACATGGGTCTGGGCAAAACCATACAGACGCTCACCCACCTGTTGCTCGAAAAACAAAGCGGCCGG
>DAINRH010000037.1:4956-19479 GCA_036741905.1 Methylobacter sp.
CTGCCCAGCCTGATCATCGCGCCGACCAGCCTGATGAGCAACTGGCGACGGGAAGCCGAACGCTTCACGCCCGACTTAAAGGTGCTGATCCTACAGGGTACCGAACGCAAACAGCTGTTCTACAAAATCAGGGACTACGACTTGATCCTGACCACCTACCCGCTGCTGCCCCGAGACGAGGAAACCCTGCTGGAACACGAGTATCATTACCTGATCCTGGACGAAGCCCAGACCGTTAAAAACCCATTGTCCAAAGCCGCGCAACTGGTGCGCCGCATTAAATCCGAACATCGGCTGTGCCTGACCGGCACGCCGATGGAAAACCACTTGGGCGAACTCTGGGCGCAATTCGACTTCCTGATGCCGGGCTTTCTAAGCGACAGCGCCACCTTTAAAAAACGCTACCGCACCCCGATCGAAGCGCATGGCGATAGCGAACAGAGAACGCAGCTATCACGCCGGATCGCGCCGTTTATGCTGCGCCGCACTAAACAAGATGTCGCTACCGAATTGCCGCCTAAAACCGAGATTATTCGCTCCGTGCCGCTTTACGACAAACAGGCCGCGTTATACGAAAGCATCCGTCTGACCATGGAGAAAAAAGTCCGCGACGCCATCGCCCAAAAAGGCCTGTCGCGCAGCCACATCACCATCCTGGATGCACTGCTTAAACTGCGCCAAACCTGCTGCGACCCGCGCACCTTATCGCTCAAAGAAGCGCAAAAAGTACAACAATCCGCCAAACTCGACCTGTTGATGGAGATATTGCCGGAACAACTGGAAGAGGGCCGCCGGATTTTGGTGTTCTCGCAATTCACCCGGATGATTGCGCTGATTGAAATCGAATTGAACAGCCGCAAGATCGGCTATGCCAAACTGACCGGCCAAACCCGCAACCGCGACGAAGCCATAGAACGGTTTAAAAGCGGCGAAGCGAATGTGTTCCTGATCAGCCTGAAAGCGGGCGGAGTCGGTTTAAACTTGACCGAGGCCGATACCGTGATTATTTACGATCCGTGGTGGAACCCCGCCGCAGAAAGCCAGGCCGCCGACCGCGCCCATCGAATAGGCCAGGACAAACCGGTGTTCGTGTATAAACTGATTACTGAAAATACCGTGGAAGAAAAGATTATCGCGATGCAGGACAAAAAGCGCGCGCTGGCTGAAGGCATTTACAAGGGCGGGGCTAAAGAAGAATCGTTGAAATTGACTGCCGAGGATTTGACCGCTCTGTTTGAGCCTCTGTAAGGCATAAGGTAAATTATTCCGCTCCCACGCTCTGCGCTCGTCGACATACGAAGTCGTCCTTCCGGAAATATTAGCAAGTTAGACCTTCCAGGTTTTAAAAACCTGGAAGGTCTGCATATCGGCCTGCTTATCGCCTAACGCCAGGTAAGAATCTGTCGAAATGACGACAATCCCGACGGGTGCCTATCGATAACCTACAAGTACGTTATTTTTAGCAAAATCCTTACTATTGAAAGAAGCCGCGTCTGGACAAAATCAGCCTTTTTGTGTCAAGCTTCAAACGAAAGCCTAATCGACTCACGGCCCATTATTTAAACAACCCAATGATCAATATCTTGCATGTCGATAACCAATCGGGCCACCGCAGCATCAACGAAAAACGCCATCGACCGATCATTCAATACTCATCAATCATTGCCTTGCAGCCGAAACAGGCAACAGAACTATCCCCAACGGCATGCATACATCTTATAATTCGCTGTAAATTACAATAACAATCCCAATTAAGAGAGAACAACCCCATGGAACCTTTTACCAATATACGCGCACTCATCATCGACATGGATGGCGTTTTATGGCACGGCGACCAGCCAATGCCCGGCTTGACAGACTTCTTTCAAACCTTGCGCGAGCAACAAATTCCTTTCATCCTGGCGACCAACAACGCCCGGCTGACTCAAGAGCAGTATGTCATCAAACTGGCGCAAATGGGCGTAGCGGTCAGCCGTGACGAGATACTGACCTCCAGCATGGCAACGGCGCTGTACTTGGCCGAGCACGCCAATCCGGCCGAGAGCCGCGTCTATGTTATCGGCGAAGACGGCGCCAAAGAGCCGCTTATTGAACGAGGCTTTACCTTGACCGAACTGTATGAATTGAATGACGACAAAGACAATCCCAACATGGGCGCCGACATTGTTGTCTGCGGCATGGATAGACACTTATCCTGGGACAAACTGGCAACCGCTACCCTGAATATCCGCGCCGGCGCCCAATTCATTGGCACGAATGCCGACACCACATTGCCGACAGAACGCGGCCTGACCCATGGCAACGGCGCAATCCTGGCAGCGCTACAAGCCGCGACAGGCATAACGCCAACCATTATCGGCAAACCCGAACCCATCATCTATCAGCAAGCGCTAGCGTTACTTGGCGTTGATCCGGCGCAAACCGTGGCGATCGGCGATCGCTTGGAAACCGATATTCTTGGCGCAGTTCGCACCGGCATACGCAGCCTGATGGTTTTATCCGGCGTATCCACCGAAGACGACTTTCAAACCACGGACTATCGACCAACCTGGGTTATGCCGGACATCCGCGCCGTGACGCAAGCATTGAAAAACTGACCTAAGTATTAAAGCCAGTAGATCAGACTCACTGCCCGCGCTATCATCAAAAAACCGCACTCACCGGAGCCGCTGCAATGAAAAAATTCATCAATAGCATCGATAACCTGCTTGACGAAAGCCTGTTGGGCTTTGCCAAAGCCCATGCCGATATAATTCAACTCAACGCCCAGCCGCACTTCATCAGGCGCATAAAGCCCACCGCCCCCGGCAAAGTTGCGCTCATTTCCGGCGGCGGCTCAGGCCATGAACCGTTGCATAGCGGCTTTGTCGGCTCAGGCATGCTGGATGCTGCCTGTCCGGGCCAAGTATTCACTTCCCCCACTCCCGATCAAATGTTGGCGGCGGCACAAGCCGTGGAAAATGGCGGCGGCGTGTTATTCATCGTCAAGAACTATGCAGGCGACGTAATGAATTTCGAAATAGCCTCCGAAATGCTCGATTGTCCGCATGAAACCGTCCTGGTCTGCGATGACGTTGCCTTCCCTAAAACTCACAGCACCGGACGGCGCGGCGTTGCAGGCACTCTGGTTGTAGAAAAAATCGTCGGCGCGGCAGCAGAGTCAGGCGCGGATTTGGCGACGTGCAAAGCATTAGGCGATCGAGTCAACCTTGCCACCGCATCCATGGGCGTGGCGTTAAGCAGCTGTACCGTACCGGCGCTGGGCAAACCCACTTTCGACATTGGCGATAACGAAATCGAAATGGGCGTAGGCATTCATGGCGAGCGTGGACGCGAGCGTTTAACCATGCGCAGCGCCACTGAAATTGTCGACTATCTGGCGGGCATCATCGATGACGATCTGAAACCGCAACAAGGCCAATCGGCGTTACTGCATATCAACGGCTTCGGAGCCACGCCGTTAATGGAACTGCATTTAATTTATGAGCTGGCGTCCCGGTTCTGGGAAAAACGCGGCGTTAACATCTGCCGCTCTCTGGTCGGCAACTACACCACCTCGCTCGATATGGCGGGCGGCTCTATCACCCTAAGCCTGCTTGATGAAGAGCTGCTCCGCCTGTGGGATGCGCCTGTTCATACCGCGGCCTTACGCTGGGGCTGTTAACAGCACATCGACCAGCGCGCAGATCATTAGCTGACTGGTTTTAGCCCCCGCATCGATATGCCCCCGGCTGCGCTCCTCCAAAAAAGAAGCGCGTCCTTTAGTCGCCAGCATGTCACGGGTAGATTCCATGCCCGCGATTGCACTCCGCGCGACCTTGTCCAATGCCGCCGGTAACGCAACCGAATCCGCTGCCGCCTGCCGCAGGCTTGACGCAACCGGAATCAGCACATCCAACAGGGTTTTCTCGCCGGCATCGGCCTTGCCGCGCTGTTTTACCGCATCTACGCCGCTGCTGAATATCTCGGCAAAAGCCTGTAAATCCAAGGGCCGGTCGCGAGCCGCTTTGCTCATCGCAACAAACAAGGTGCCGTATAAAGAACCCGATGCGCCGCCCACCGCGGTCATCAAAGTCATTCCTATTTTCTGCCAGGCCGCCACCCAATCAAGCTGGGCCAATTCATCGCTTTGCGCTATCAGCGCCTTAATACCGCGTTGCAGATTAGTCACATGATCGCCATCGCCGATAGCTTGATCCAGGGCCGTCACTTCTTCGGCGTTGGTTTCGATGGTTTTGTCTATTGCCTGAATCAGGCGGGGTAATAACGCAGGCGTAAGTTGCATGGCAGTTCTCCAATCCAAAAAGTAAGCAAGGTGATACGCACTTCACCGGTTCGGCCAATCATACTCCAAGCAACACTCCATGAGCCAAGCTAAAGAAGAACTTTAACTTTTTACTTGTTCTTTATTTGTTCTGCTGTTATATTTTTAAAAAACAAACAGAGAACGAATTATGATTAAATCACTTACCCGAAAGCAGCAGGAAATTTTCGATTTCCTGCTGCAAAATCAGGACAACTTTCCCCATCCGCCCACGCTGGAAGAGCTTTGCGCGGGCATGGGCTTAAAATCTCGCGGTTCCTTGCATAACCACATCAAGGCCTTGATTAACGAAAACCTGATCGAAGCGCCGGAACGCAAGCAACGCGGCATTCGCCTGACAGAATACGCCAAAGCAATGATCGACCATTCCGATGATCAAAGCGCGCTGCCTTTTGTCGGATTTATCGCCGCCGGGAAACCCATCGAAGCCGTCGAAAACATTACCTATATGGCCATTCCTGAACAGCTGAAAACGCAAAACCCCTGCTATGTTCTTAAAGTCAAAGGCGATTCGATGCTTGAACAAGGCATCTATGATGGCGACTGGGTGATTATCGAACAACGCTGCCATGCCCGTAACGGCGAAATTGTGGTGGCCTTGATCAATAAAGCCGAAGCCACCTTGAAATTTATTGAGCAATACCCGCACGAAACCTTGCTTATCCCCGCCAATTCAACCATGGAAGCGATGCGCTACAGCCCGGAGCAAGTAGAAATCCAAGGCGTATTAGTGGGCCAAATGCGTAGTTATACTAAAAATCATTAGGAGAAATATCATGTTGCAACAACGAATCCACATGCGCGACCAAGTGACCAATCGCGTTGAAATAATTATGGGCAACGGCAAACCGCCCTTTGTTGAGCGACTGGAGGAATATGCAACATCCCTGTTATTTGTAGTCATCATTATTTTTCTTATTCGCATATAAAGCCGGATTTGCCTGCTAACGAACTGACCTTCTGCAATAGTTAAAAAATTTTCACCACGATGACTCCCCGAAAAACAGATGACATCAGCAAGCGCCCGGCTATGAATAATGGCTTGATATTACGCCTGAATCGAGAAGCAAGGCGGTCGTCCTGTCCCGGATATTCGGCCTTGCTGATATGACGACTCTACAGAAAAATTGCGTATAAAATTTTCCTGTAGGCATGACAGCTATTTACCGCTGCTTGATATATCTTGAAAAAATCATCAACAAACGATATGGTTCGCGCCAAATAATAACGCATTACCTTTAAATTTCTCATTCCCTGATCACAGCATCCTCAACATGCCTGACTTTAGATGATTGACTTTCTTGACGCGCAAAAAACCCAAGACTTTGCGTTGAAGTCCGGTAATAAACCTCATCCGGCAAACGCCACTCTCTTACCTATAAGGTTACTATCAATGCCCATTTCGCTTACCGTTCTTGAAAATGTGATCCGTGAAGCCGGATCGATCGCCCTAAGTTATTTTAAAGACCTGAAAAATTTAGAAGTGGCTAAAAAAAGCCCCCGCGACTTGGTCACCGACGCCGACGTAGCGGTCGAAGCTTTTTTGCAGGAATCGCTTGCCAAACATTATCCGCAATTCGGTTTTTGGGGAGAGGAGAGCGGCCAAAGCGCCAATCAATCGAGTCGCTGGATCGTCGACCCGATTGATGGAACCCACTCGTTTTCGAGAGGCCAGTACTTTTGGGGCATCAGCGTCGCCCTGGAAATTGATCGGGAACTCATCTTCGGGGCAGTCTATGCGCCGGCGCTGGATGATTACTATGCCGCAGAAAAAGGTAAAGGCGCTTGGAAAAACGGCCAACCTATTACCGTCTCCAACGAAAGCAACCTTGCCGATGCCATGGTCGCAACGGGATTCGCCTGCTTGCGCTCCTACTTAAAAGAAAACAACCTGCAACGGTTTTGCCGAATCGCTGAAATAACAACCGGGCAGCGCCGCTTCGGGTCTGCGGCAATTGATCTATGCCTGGTTGCCGACGGTCAAGTTGACGCTTTTTGGGAACAGGAGTTAAACCTGTATGACGTTGCCGCCGGCGCACTGATCGCTGGCGAAGCAGGCGCCACGGTTACCGACTTTCAAGGCAATAAAGGGCTTTTTCCAAAGCAAATTCTGGTAACAAACGGGAAGATACTTAACCAGATACTGCCGCTGATGTAAGCACTTTATTTATAGTCCTGCACAAGCAGCCCGTTCCATCCCACACCGGAAAATAAACCACCCTTTTGCTCTATGGATATGGATGCAAAAGGCATTCGCCGATCGACTTGAGGTGCCGCGGGTGGCTCCGTTACCTGACAGGCATCTGGATATCCTCGCAAGCACGCTTGTTTATAGGCCATCCACGCACCTGTCGAATCCTTAAGCTTATCCAGGACATGCGCCTTGCCCACATAGAGCTGCGGTTTTTTCGGCGACAGTTCGATGGCTTTGTTGCTATCGCTTAGAGCCAGAAGATATTGCCGACTTTGCATATAGACAAAACGGCGATTAAAGTAAGCCAGATCGGCACTATAGCCTTTTAACTCGATGGCTTTGGTTAAATCCTGCAATGCTTCGTCATAATGTTTCACATTCATTAATTCTGTGCCCCTGTTATAGAAAACCCTATCGATCCCCAGATATTTTTTTTCTGTATTTTCAAACGGCTGCGCCGCATCGTCCCAAAGCAGCAGCGGATGGGAAAAAGTCGTCAGGCGCATCCAGGATAAGGGCATCATTAATAGCGCAATAAAGGTCAGCGTGATAGCTGCCTGTTTTCCGCTTAGCTTTTGACACAAAAAAGGCAACGCGGCAAAAGCGCCGACCATCCACAGATAACTGCGATAAAGCACAAAAGGCTCCTGAATCCTGACAGTTGAAAGCTCTGTAGCAAATAACAGCCACGGGCACAACAACGCAAAACCCAACAAGCCTTTCAGCCCTTTTTGCAGCAATAGGCGAACGGCAACAATCGGGTAAATTATAAAACCGATCAAACCGGCAATTTGAGGCCAAGACCATAAATGCAATGCAAAAGCTTGCGGCATATCGACAGACATCGACGCCGGACTGGGCACAATCCATAGCCAGAGATATTTAAAAAACAAGAAAGACTGGGTCAGCACCGATAATGGGTAAACCAGACTCGCATTGAAATCCGGGCCGAGCATAGACACTAATTTTGCGCCCCTTTGCTCATAAACTTGCCCCAATGGATGATGCCCGGAATGGATTTGAAGAACCATGAATCCGCCAATCAGCCCATAGAGCACAAAAGCGGGTCCAATCAGTTTGATGCGTTGACGAATAGGCTGGCTGTCAACCAGCAAAAGCAACACCGCTGTTACCGCCGGAATCATAATGGCATGTTCTTTTGAGTACACGGCCAAAAAATAAGTGACGGTCGAAGCCAACAAGCAACGGTAATTTTCTCTAATGAGGCCTTCAAGAAACAACCACCAGGTTAACAAGGCAAATAAGGTTGCCATCAGTATCGAACGCTGGATTAAATAGGCGACGCCATAAACGGATACCGGGTGCAAAGCAAAGATCAATGCGCCAAAAAAGGCTAACCAATGCGCAGATAAGGCATTGTTATTTTCAGAGCTAACGGGAAGCATCCGTTCAAACAACCGACGCAAAAATAAAAACAGGATGACGACCGTGACAAGATGTAACGTTAAGTTTCCCAACCGCAACCAGACCAGCTTAGAACCGAACAGCGCAGGAGACCATTCAAAGGTGGTATAAGATACCCAACGCAAATTATGGACCAATTCCGCAAATGGGAGTCGTTCTCGCTTCAAGCCATCGAAAAACATGATGTCATCAAAGACCAACGGGTTATCGAAAAACGACCCGTAAAGAAGCGCGACCGGCAAACATAAAGCAAGCAAGGAAAAGAGAATTTTCATGGTGTTACCTTGTTTTAGCCCGGCTGTAACCCTATACGTCAGGGAATACTTAAAATGTAATAGACATTAAAAAAGATTTCTTAATGCACCGAGATAGTCACAACGGACATAAATAAAAAACCACCCAACCTGACTAAGATTGGATGGTTTGTATTGAAGCACAATTAAATACCAGCTATGCGTCTAAATCGTCATGAACAGAATATAAGCGATAATCGCGAATCTCTGCTACTTAACACAAGCCAGCAGCCGAGCATGTTCCAGATGGAGTCCATATTAACTGGTTATTAGCGTTAGCAGCTGGCGTCATAATGTACGTCTTTGAATCAAGAGAGGCCGTAGCCGTTGCAGTAATAACGCCATTACTAGTTGCAACCGAAGTTACGTAACCTGATGCAGCAGGCGCGGAGGAAATACCATTACTCGCATCAGTACAGCCAGTAATAGTTTCTAGAGCTCTATAGCAAGTTTCTACACCCGCTTTTCTCCCCTCCGCCGCAAGTATCACTTCGGAAAATTTAGCTTTCTTGGTATAGCTCGAATAGGCAGGAATCGCCACCGCCGCCAAAATACCAATGATCGCTACAACGATCATTAATTCGATTAAAGTAAAACCTTGTTGTGACTTTTTCATAGGTAATGTGATCATGAGTCAATCCTCTTTAAGTTAAAAACAAACTGCAACAAATTATAAGCAGAACTCATGCCAAACACCAAACCCCATCACAACCGGCTTTTTGAATGACTTGTAATCCCTATTTAAACAACTACATAGCATATCCATAAAAACAGTCTACACTAATCAAACCACTGACCATGTCTATCGAATAAATCTGCCGCCATCGAAATGCCTGCCAAAAATCTCTGCCGTGATAATATGCCACTCAAAAAACCCTGCCATGACAATAATGCCAATCAATAAGCCTTGCCAGACACATTGCTCTCATTAATTAGGGATGTAGCATGCAACACGTCAGCCTTCAAGCAGCCATTACGCTAACCGAGTGGAGCGAACGCACTCTAAGACGCCGTCTTGCCGACGGCAGTTTAAGATGCGCTGCGGATAATGGCGCTTATTTCAAGACCATGATCTGTTTCGATTCGATCAAACACGATATTTGCATCCCTCTTAATCCTGATGATATTGAGCTGATTAAAAACGCCGATTCCGGGAATGCAAAAGCGCAAAACGACTTGGCGTTGCTTTTTTTAGAACATAACAAGTTGAAAAGCGCCGTTTATTGGCTGGAATTGGCGGCCAAACAGCAGCTTGCCGATGCGATGCACTTGCTGGGGCGTTGTTATCTGGAGGGTAACGGCTTACCTAAAGACGACAGCCTCGCCCTTATGTGGATTGCCAAAGCCGCCTCGCTGGGACATTCGATAGCGCTTACGCAGATTCAGTCGATACGCCTGACTTAAAAGTCGTAGACTTTAAGCGAAGCTTTTTCTACCCAACTTTAAAGAAGCTAAACATTTCCTGATTATAAAGATGCTTCAGCTAACGCAAAAAACTCCGTCATTCCGGCATGGATGCCGGAATCTAGAGCCAGGGAGGGTGGCTATCCATGGCACCGATTTAGGCATTATGCCAAGTCATGCATTCACATCCATGTGACTGGATACTGGCATCCATGCCAGTATGACGGTGCTAGCTGAAGCAGTTTACTAATCAGGAAACATTTTGTAATGCACAACAGATGACATGTTGTTATAAAATGCGCATAATTGTCCAATATTAACCGGATTCATACTATGCGACCTTCAATCAACACTACTAAAAAAGCAACCAACATTACTCTTTCAGCAGATGTACTAACTGAAGCGAAGGCATTGGGAATCAACATTTCGCAGTCTTGCGACCAATTCTTGCGCGAACTGGTGCGCAGTGAGCGCGAACGGCGCTGGCAACAGGATAGCGCCGATTTTATCGCCGCCTACAATCAAACTGTAGCGAATGAAGGCTTGCCATTGGACTCATGGCGGTCGTTTTGACATGCCGCGTTTTGATGTCTATCGAAATAATGGCGAGCATGCCGAAGCGACGCCGTATCTTCTGGATGTTCAAAGCGATTTGTTGCAAGGACTGGAGACCCGCATCGTCATACCGCTACGCAGATGCGATTGTTTTCCTGCCGTCAGTCTTCCCGCCAACCTTACCCCGACGTTCGAACTTGAAGGCGTAGAATGCCTGCTGGAAACGCCCAAGCTAGCCGCCGTGCCGCTTCGCTTGTTAAAAACGCCAGTCGCATCGCTTGCGTCCCGGCAGTTTGAAATTACAGCGGCGCTTGATTTTCTGTTTCAGGGATTTTGAGATTAGTGAACACCAAATAACCGTCAGCAAAAACAAACGGTTATTTGACAAAAGACTTTTTGCCGACCTATTTTAACTTGGCCTTAAGCATTTTATTCACCTCGCCGGGGTTTGCCTTGCCCTGCATCTCCTTCATCACCTGTCCGACAAAAAAACCGAATACTTTATCTTTACCGCTACGGTATTGCTCAACCTGGTCCTGATTGTCGGCAATAATTTTATCGATAATAGCCTCAATCGCGCCTGTATCGGTGATTTGTTTCAGGCCTTTGGCTTCGATGATTTCATCGGCTGTCGCGGTGCCCTGCCAGAGTTCTTCGAATACCTGTTTGGCGATTTTTCCGGAAATGGTGGCGTCGCTGATGCGTTTTAACAATCCAGCCAAACGTTCGTGGCTGACCGGCGAGTCGGTAATGTCCAAGTCGGTTCTATTAAGCGCGGCTAAAAGATCGCCGGTCACCCAGTTGGCGCAGATTTTTGCTTCGCAACCCGATTCCTTAACCACGGTTTCGAAATAATCGGCCAGCGGACGGGAGGATGTCAGGATCGTAGCGTTCTCTTCATCCAACGCATAATCATCCTTAAAGCGCTGTTTTTTCGCTTGGGGCAATTCCGGCAATTGGGCTTTTATTTGCGCTTTAAAGTCTTCGTCGATAAGAACGGGCAACAGGTCGGGATCGGGAAAATACCGGTAATCGTTGGCCTCTTCCTTGCTGCGCATGGAACGGGTTTCATCCTTGACCGAATCGTACAAACGGGTTTCCTGAACCACGGTACCGCCGCTTTCTATCAGCTCTATTTGCCGCTCGACTTCGTGGTTGATGGCTTTTTCGACAAATTTAAACGAGTTGATATTTTTAAGCTCTGCCCGCGTGCCGAATTCTTGTTGACCCTTGGGACGCACCGATACGTTGGCGTCGCAGCGGAACGAGCCTTCCTGCATATTGCCGTCGCAAATCCCCAGGTAGCGCACCAGTTCGTGCATTGTCCTCATATAAGCCACGGCTTCTTTGGCCGATCGCATATCCGGCTCGGACACGATTTCCAGCAACGGCGTACCGGCGCGGTTTAAATCGATCCCGGTCAAGCCGTGAAAGCTGCCATGCAACGATTTGCCCGCATCTTCTTCCAGATGAGCGCGAGTGATGCCGATGCGTTTGCTAACGCCGTCAACGTCAATATCCAGATGACCGACACCGACGATAGGCAAATCCATCTGGCTGATTTGATAGCCCTTGGGTAAGTCCGGGTAAAAATAGTTTTTTCTGGCGAACACCGAATAAGGCGCAATATGCGCTTCGACGGCCATGCCGAAGATGACCGCCATGCGCACCGCTTCTTCATTCAATACCGGCAATACGCCGGGCAGGCCTAAATCGACCGCGCAGGCTTGGCTGTTGGGTTCCGCGCCGTAAGCGGTGGACGCTCCGGAAAAGATTTTTGATTTTGTGGACAGTTGGGCGTGAATTTCCAAGCCGATGACTGTTTCCCATTGTGTATTCATTTTGGTAGTTCCGTGTTATTCAGCAAAAACGTCGGTCAGATCGATGTGCAATTCGGGAAAAAGATAAGGCCTTGCCAGATCGTCGCCTGCATACATGGCAAATAGTTGATATTTTTCGGTATCTTGGTTAAGTACAAACTGGTAGACCGCCTGTTCATAGGGATAAACCAACCAGTATTCGGTGACGCCGTTTTCCTGGTAAAGATCAAATTTAAGGCGCATTTCCTTCTTACTGTTGCCGGGCGAGAGCACTTCGATAATCCAGTCCGGCGCGCCGTTGCAGCCTTGTTCGGTAAGTTTTTCCGAGTCGCAAATTATGCATAAGTCAGGCTGGACGACGCTGAACACTTCCTGATCTCGCAGCTTGGATTTTTTGCTGTCATAAAGTTTGATGTCAAATGGCGCATAAAAAAGTTTGCAGGGTCTCTTGTGGAAATACTGATAAAGACTGCCCCCCAGATTGGTAATAATGTTCTGGTGTTTCAGGCTAGGTGCTGGCGACATCGCCATGATTTTGCCCTTGATCAGTTCAACCGTTTCCTTCAACTGCCAGGTCAAATAATCGGCATAGCTGTAGGTACCGTTCAAATCCAGTTGCGAGAGTTCGGTGATTTTTGCCATGAGCATTTCTCCTTATTCGAAACCTTTAGGGGGGGGTAAATGCCAATCGGTGACTTGTTGGTACCGATGGGCAATATTCAACAACTTGTCTTCGGCAAAATAATTGCCGATGATCTGCAAGCCTACGGGCATGCCTAAGGCAAACCCGGCGGGAATCGACATCGCCGGAACGCCGGCAAGATTGATCGCAATCGTGTAAATATCGGACAAATACATTTCTATCGGATTGCCGATTTTTTCGCCGATACCGAACGCGGTTGACGGCGTTACCGGCCCCATAATCACATCGACTTCGGACAGCGCTCTTTTAAAGTCTTCGCTGATCAGGCGGCGGATTTTTTGCGCCTTAATATAATAAGCGTCGTAATAGCCTGCCGACAGCGCATAGGTGCCCATCAAAATGCGCCGTTTAACTTCCTTGCCGAAGCCTTCGCCGCGCGAACGGGTATACAGATCGGTTAAGTCCGCCGGGTTTTCGCAGCGGTAGCCGAAACGCACACCGTCAAAACGCGACAGGTTCGCGGAGCACTCGGCCGGAGCAATGACGTAATAAGCGGGAATGGCCAGCTTAAGCGTGGGCATGGATATTTCCGTTACTTGGGCGCCCAATTTTCGGTATTCGTTGATGGCTGCTTCTAATGCTGTCGCCACGTCGCTGTTTAGTCCTTCGCCGAAAAACTCTTTAGGCAGGCCGATTTTCAACCCTTCAAGGCTGTTAGTTAAACCGGCCCTATAATCGGGGACAGGCAAATCGACGCTGGTTGAATCCTTGTCATCGAACCCGGCCATGGTTTGCAGCATGACGGCCGCATCTTCGGCGCTACGGGTCATCGGTCCGCCTTGATCCAGGCTGGAGGCATAAGCAATCATGCCGTAGCGGGACACCCGGCCGTAGGTCGGCTTTAATCCGGTAATGCCGCAAAGGGCGGCAGGTTGGCGTATCGAGCCGCCGGTATCGGTGCCGGTCGCACAGACGGCAAGCCGCGCCGCAACAGCCGCCGCGGTGCCGCCTGAGGACCCGCCGGGAACGGTATTAACATCCCAGGGATTTCTGACTACGCCGTAATAGCTGGTTTCGTTGGATGAGCCCATAGCGAACTCGTCCATGTTCAGTTTGCCCAGCATCACCGCCCCGGCGTTATTGAATTTTTCGACCACTGTTGCATTGTAGGGCGCAATAAAATTATCCAGGATTTTTGAACCGCAGCTTGTTTTAACGCCCTCTGTGCAAAAAATGTCTTTTTGCGCAACGGGGATGCCGGTTAACAGTTCCGCGTCGCCCTTTGCCAATCTGGCGTCGGCTGCTTCGGCTTCCTGCAAGGCCAAGTCTTCGGTAACCGTGATATACGCATTAAGTGCGCTGTGCTGCTTGATTCTGCCTAAAAAAGCCGTGGTCAATTCCACGCTTGAAAATTCACCGGAACGCAGTCCCTTGGCTAATTCCGCAATTGTTTTGTTATGCATAGTTATTACTGTTCCCTTTACTCAATTACTTTGGGCACTAGATAAAGTCCCGCTTCTACTTGTGGTGCAATGGCCTGGAATTTTTCGCGGTTATCCTTCTCGGTGACCGCATCGACTCGCAGTCTTTGCACCTGATCCATCGGGTGAGCCATGGGTTCGACGCCGTCAGTGTCAAGATCGCTCATCCGCGTCATCAAATCCAGCATCCCGGACAAGTCTTTTGCATAAGAGGCAACATCTTGCTCCTCGATTCCCAGCCGCGCTAAATGCGCAATTTTCTTCACATCATCCGCCGTTAACGACATTCTTAACTCCCAATAAAATTTCAGCGATTCTAAATATTATTGCGTTTATAATACTTTATATCTTGCTCAAACACTCGCTTGATTGATAAAGTAATAC
>DAINRH010000037.1:19531-24889 GCA_036741905.1 Methylobacter sp.
AATCGTACTTAATGAACCATCGGTCGTTGCTATCAAAGAAGACAGAATCCGCGGAGCAAAAACCATTGCCGCTGTCGGTCTTGATGCAAAGCTCATGTTGGGCCGCACCCCGGGCAATATCACTGCAATCCGCCCATTAAAAGACGGCGTAATCGCCGATTTCGCCGTCACCGAACGGATGCTGAGATTTTTTATCGAGAAAGTCCATCAAAGCAAGCTGCTACGTCCCAGCCCGCGCATTTTAATCTGCGTGCCTTGCGGTTCAACTCAGGTTGAACGTCGCGCTATTCGCGAGTCTGCGGCAATGGCCGGCGCGCGCGAAGTTTATTTGATTGAAGAACCCATGTCGGCCGCTATCGGCGCAGGCTTGCCGGTCGAGGAAGCCTGCGGCTCGATGGTTTTGGACATTGGCGGCGGCACCTCTGAGGTGGCGGTCATCTCAATCAACGGCATCGTTTATTCCTCATCCGTCCGTATCGGCGGCGATCGCTTCGACGAAGCCATTATCAATTATGTACGCAGAAACTACGGCACCTTAATCGGCGAAGCCACCGCGGAAAGAATAAAGCATGAAATCGGCACCGCGTATCCCGGCAGCGAAGTCAGGGAAATAGAAGTTAAAGGCCGCAATCTGGCCGAAATTCTGGAAGCGCTGCAAGAGCCGCTATCCGGCATTGTCGGCGCGGTAAAACTGGCCTTGGAGCAAACCCCGCCCGAACTCGGCTCGGATGTGGCGACTCGCGGCATATTCTTAACCGGCGGCGGCGCCTTATTAAAGGATATAGACCGACTGATCGCCGAAGAAACAGGCCTGCCGGTCTACATCGCTGATGACCCGCTAACCTGCGTCGCTCGAGGCGGCGGCATGGTTCTGGAGATGCTGGACAAAAAAGGAGTCTCTACTTTTTCCTTAGAGTAATAAAGCCCATTCTTTAAAATCATTTATTTTGGCCGCAACAAGGTCCGTAGACTGAGTTACAAGCGCACGGGCAGATGCATTGCGCCATGCAAAATCTGCATTGCCCGCATCCTTGTGGGTTATGCAGAAACCGCGCAGCGGTATCCCGAGGCGCATCCCTTTACGCCGTAACTCAATAGCTGCGACAATGGTTTATCGAGTTACCCACGCTACGCTAACTCGGTCTGCGCGTTACCAACATTTTTTAACTGGATAAAGAGGCATCCCGCTATAAAACTTTTATTTGCTACCGGTCCTTCTATCAACACCCGTTTGCTTGTGGCGATAATTGCTTCAGTTGCATTACTGATCACTGAACACCAAAGCCATCGGCTGGATGCACTTCGCGCCACACTATCGGTTATTGTCGACCCGCTGAAATATCTGGTCGATTTACCGACCGTCCTGATCGAGCAAACCACGAACTCGGTCAGCTCATACTCGACCTTAAAAAAAGAAAACACCCGGTTACGCGAAGAGCAATTCATCGACAAAACCCGATTGCTTAAATTCGACTCGTTGGAAAAAGAAAATATTCGCCTGCGCGCCTTATTGGAAAACTCCTTTAAGCTCGGCGAACAACTGCTGATCGCGGAATTATTGTCGATCAATACCGCGCCCTACGAAAACATCGTGGTGGTCAACAAAGGCACCCGCTTCGGCGTCCACCCCCAACAGCCGGTATTGGATGCCAACGGAGTTGTCGGCCAGGTTTTCCGTGCATTGCCGTTCAGTTCCGAAATCATGTTAATTACCGATCCTAACCATGCCATCCCCGTCCAGGTCAACCGTAACGGCCTGCTGACCATTGCGGTAGGCAGCGGCCAGTTGAACCGGCTTAACTTGCCTTTTTTACCGAATAATGCCGATATTCGCCCCGGCGACTTACTGATCACATCGGGTTTAGGCGGTACTTTCCCATCGGGTTATCCGGTTGCCATTGTCGATAATTTCACCCCGATAACCAACAAACCTTTCGTCAACATTACCGCCACCCCCAAAGCCATGCTGGACCGAAACAGGGAGCTGCTGATCGTCTGGAGCGATTCATCCCCCGTTTCGCTCAGCTCGCCGTCTGCATCGCACGAAAAAACGTCCGAGACGCCCGCCAATAGCCCAGCCGCCGAAAGCGGCTTGATACACGAAGCACCCAAAGGGAAGCGCGCGGGGACAGCCGGTAACAACAAATCCACAGGAACACCAGCAGAGACAGGTCGCAATAACCAATCCACCGGAAACGGGTTGACACGCGAAGCACCCGCAGAGACAAACAATGATGAATAGCCCTTCCGGCTTTGGCCGCATTATGTTGACCATTGTCACAGCCATGTGTTTAAGAATTGCGCCTTGGCCGGGCTTTCTGTCCGGCATAAATCCGGACTGGGTGCTACTGGTGCTTATTTATTGGGCTATTGCCGTACCGGAACGTATCGGCATCTTTCATGCCTGGACCGTCGGCTTACTGACCGATGTATTGACCGGGAGAGTATTCGGCCAATATGCACTGGCCTACACCTTAATTATCTATTTTTGCCTGATACTGCATAAACGCCTGCGCCAATTTCCATTGCCGCAACAAGGCCTGTTTATTTTCTTTTGCCTGCTGTTTTCCCAAATATTGCTGTTCTGGTTAAAAAACATACAACACCCCGCTCAACTGCATACTTCTTTCTGGCTGCCTATTTTTACCGGCACGCTATGCTGGCCCCTGATTTATACAGCTCTGCGCCGCGTCCGTTTGTCGCGTCGCAATAAATAAAACACTTCGTAGCTGTTATGTCCCGTATCTATACTATTAAAAATAAGTTAGTAGAGAGTCGTCTATTTCTCAACCGTATTATTTCCGCCTTTATTCTCATACTGCTATTAACTTCCGGGCTAATTGTGCGACTGGTTTACCTGCAAATTGTCGGACACGAACATTACGCAACACTGGCAAAAGACAACAGTATTAAAATCGAACCCCTGGTACCGACAAGAGGCATCATTTACGACCGGCACGGCAAAGTCCTGGCCGACAACACGCAATCCTTCAGCCTTGAGTTAATTCCCGAGCAAATCGGCGATCTTAACGACACGCTGCTGCGCTTACAAAAACTACTCAATATCTCTGACGAAAAAATCGATCAATACCAGAAGCAGCGCAAACGGCAAAAACGCTTCGTCAGCACTCCTTTATTAATAAGTATGACCGACGAAGAACTCGCCAAGTTTGCCGTAGTCAGACCTTATTTTCCCGGCGTTGACATTCAGGCCCGCCTGGTTCGGCATTACCCCTACGCCGAGCTGGCTTCTCATGTGGTCGGCTACGTAGGCCGCATCAACGAAGCGGAAATGAAATCCCTGCCCATCGCCGAATACCGGGGCTCGACCCACGTCGGAAAAATAGGCATAGAAAACACCTATGAAGCCGAACTGCACGGCAAGACCGGCTATGCGGAAATAGAAACCAACGTACAGGCTCGCGCCATCAATACGGTGAACTCAGTTCCCCCAACGCCGGGTGAAAATCTTTATCTGACCCTGGATATAGACTTACAAAAAACCGCTTATGATGCATTGGACGGCTTCAACGGCGCGGTAGTCGCCATTGACATTAAAACCGGCGGCGTACTGGTCTTCGCCAGCCGTCCCGGTTTCGACCCCAATCCTTTTGTTATCGGCATCGCCAATGACGCCTATCAGGCCCTGCAATCCTCCGAGAATCAACCGCTCTATAATCGGGCGTTGCGCGGTTTATATCCGCCGGGATCAACCATTAAGCCGTTTATCGGACTGGCCGGACTTGAATACAATGCGATCAACGCCGAGCACAAACTGTTCTGTCCCGGTTATTATCAGCTGCCGAATGTCAGCCACCACTATCGGGATTGGAAAAAAGGCGGCCATGGTTCGGTTAATATGACCGAGGCCATTACCCAGTCCTGCGACGTGTATTTTTACAGTCTGGCGTCCATGCTGGGCATAGACCGTATGCATGATTTTTTACAGCATTTCGGCTTCGGCGAAAAAACCGGCATTGATCTGTCCGGGGAAAAGCCGGGATTAATGCCCTCGCGCGAATGGAAACGCAGTCAACGCAATCAATCCTGGTATCCGGGCGAAACCCTGATCACCGGCATAGGCCAGGGCTACCTTCAGGTTACCCCGATACAGCTGGCCAAAGCCACCGCTACCTTGGCGAATAAAGGCAACGTCGTCATGCCCTTTCTGGTCAAAAACACCGTCAGCCCTGACCCAGCAGAACCTGAAGCGGAAAATCCCCCCAGTAACATTACGCTTAAACCGGAAAATATTAATAGCATCACCGCAGCGATGGTTAATGTTATTCATGACCCGCACGGCACCGCCAAGGGTATCAGCAAGAACATTACATACCAAATCGCCGGTAAAACCGGGACCGCGCAGGTTTTTAACATTAAGCAGGATGCCAAATACAACGAAAACGACATCGACTTCAAATTACGCGACCATGCCCTCTTTATTTCTTTCGCCCCGGCTGATGACCCCAAAATTGCAGTTGCCGTCATCGTTGAAAACGGTGGTCACGGCGGCTCAGTCGCGGCGCCCATCGCAGGGCAAGTTATCAAGCAATTTTTAGGCGAACATCTATGAAAGCTGAAACCCGTAGCGAACAATTTCATCCGCCGTCAGTTCTCGGCAATATCCTCAGAAAGCTCCATATAGATATCCCCTTATTTATCGGTTTATCGCTTATCTCGCTGTTGAGCTTTGTTATCCTCTACAGCGCCGGCAGCCAGGACATGGACGTGCTAATGCGCCAGGCGGCGCGGGTCGGGCTGGCTTTTCTGTTGATGACAATCCTGGCCCATGTCGATCCTTACCAGTTTAAGCGTTATTCCGCCCTGCTGTTCAGCTTAGGCATATTGCTGCTCGTTGCGGTACTGATTATGGGGCAATTCGGCAAAGGCGCGCAGCGCTGGCTGGATCTTGGTTTTTTTCGTTTCCAACCGTCGGAAATGATCAAGATCACCACGCCGATGATGATCGCCTGGTATTTGGCGGAACACGCCCTGCCGCCAAGACCGAAACAATTGCTGATCGCCACCCTACTGATCATTGTCCCGACCTTATTGATCGCCAAACAACCCGACTTGGGCACCGCGTTATTGGTTGCCAGCTCCGGGGCTGCGGTACTGTTTTTTGCCGGCCTATCCTGGCGGTTCATACTGGCAATCTCCGCCATACTGGCCGGACTGACCCCGATACTCTGGCATTTTATGCGCCCCTATCAACGCGACCGGGTGCTCACCTTCTTAAACCCGGAAGCCGATCCGCTGGGCCGCGGCTACCATATTATCCAATCGAAAATCGCGATCGGCTCAGGCGGCATCTACGGCAAAGGCTGGCTGGGCAGCACCCAGTCGGAACTGGACTTT
>DAINRH010000037.1:24899-26250 GCA_036741905.1 Methylobacter sp.
ACCGGAAAGCTCCACCGACTTTATTTTTGCGGTCTTTGCCGAAGAATTCGGGCTATTCGGCTGCCTGGGCCTGCTGACCTTGTACCTGCTTATCATCAGCCGCTGCCTGTATATTGCCTCGCAGGCTCAGGACACCTACAGCCGCTTACTCGCCAGCAGCCTGGCCTTTACCTTCTTTGTTTATGTTTTCGTCAACATCGGCATGGTCATCGGGGTACTGCCCGTGGTCGGCGTGCCACTGCCCTTAATCAGTTACGGCGGCACCTCGATAGTAACGTTGTTGTCCGGCTTCGGCATTCTTATGTCGATTCATACCCATAAAAAATTCCTGCCGCACTCGTAACAGCAGGCTAAAGGCTAAAAATTGTGGGCCTTTGAATCTCGTCCGTTTCACTTATTTCACTTATGAACCACACACCAGCTCTAATACAAGGCTAAAAAGATGCACCAATACAACCTTATATCCCGGCTCAGAAGCATCCCCTGCGTCTTTCGGCTTTCGCCCTTCGCCTTATGCCTTTTGCTCATCTCCTGCACAAGCAACATAAAAGACACCGAATCAGTTCATACCTTTATCGAGCAAATGGTAACAAAACACCAATTCGACGAAGCGGAACTTGATGATTTGTTTGCAACAGTCGAGATTAAGCAAGACATACTTAAAAGAATCGCCTCCCCTTCGGAAGGCTTGCCCTGGTATAAATATCGCAAAATATTCCTGACCGACGCGCGTATCGACGCCGGCGTACAGTTCTGGCGGGACAATGCCCCCGCACTGGCCGCCGCGGAACAAAAATACGGCGTTCCGCCCGAAATCATTGTCGCCATTATCGGCGTTGAAACACTGTTCGGAAAAAATACCGGCAACCATCGCGTCCTCGACGCCCTGTCTACCTTGGCTTTCGCCTACCCGCCGCGCAGCAAATTCTTTCTGTCCGAACTGGAAAACTTCCTGCTGCTGTGCCGCGACGAACATATCAACCCGGTCGACCCGATAGGCTCCTACGCGGGCGCCATGGGCATGCCTCAATTTATGCCCAGCAGTTTCAGAACTTACGCCGTCGATTTCGACAACGATAATCGTCGCGACATCTGGCACAACAGCGGCGATGTCATCGCCAGTATCGGCAATTATTTTGCCCAACATCATTGGCAGGCCGGACAAGCTATCGCCGTTCCCGTCACCGCTAAATATAAAGCTTCCGCTCCCGACTCACATCCTGTGGACAAAAACCATGAACTATTTCTCAATAAGGACCTTAAGCCGAATTTAAGTCTTGCTAAGTTAGAATTGCTTAACTTAATTACATCGAGGCAATTACCTTTAGAAAGTAAAGTGAAACTGCTTAGC
>DAINRH010000038.1:0-6588 GCA_036741905.1 Methylobacter sp.
CATGCGACAAGGTGCTTTTACCGGAACCGTTCGGCCCCATAATCGCGTGGATTTCGCCCGGTTTGATCTCAAGGTTAATGCCTTTGAGTATGGGCTTGTCGCCAACGCTGACGTGAAGATTTTTTATGCTGAGCATTTTTTTACCTGAATTTAAAATATAAATCGTAGGGTACGCATTGCGTACCATAATTAAGTATTGTGGTTTCAACCAGGAAGGTACGCGGTACGTACCCTACGAACTAACATCAAACATTCAATTTTGACCTTCAAACAAAGACTCTATTTGCCTTTCAAAACCCTTATTTTTCTCTTTTAATTCGTCAATTTCGCTTTCAATTTCCCAAATCTTTTTTTCCACATCAGACAAGTTTGTTTCGTAGCTTTCTATTGTTTCGTTGCTTTCTGATGTATATGTTTTGGATAATAATCGCTCTTGTGATTGCAGCCACTGAGTTTTCTCAGATTCAAGCAAACCAATTTTTGTTAAACTTGAATTTAGAAGTGCAGTTATTGCAGCTAATTTTATTTGATCCTTTTGTGCTTTTGTTGACACCCCTAATAAACTTCTTGTCGCTTCTAACTCCGTTTTTTGTAACTTATAAGTCTCTCTTATCAAATAAAATGCAAAACCCGCAACAACAGGATTTAGTATTCCGCCAACATAATCGCCAAACGTTCCCCAATCTTCATTTTTTTCTGATAGATATTGAAAAAACGGCCACCAAACTTCATTTCTTTCAGGTAGAAATTGAAAATTAACGTAATAGAAACCGACAATCACCAAGCCTATACCAATAAGTATTGTTAGACTCCATCCTGTCTTGGAGTTTTTTAAATCAACATTACTTGTTTCATTCGAATTACTCATGAACGGCCTTATAAAATCAAGGAAAGAACTTATATATTTCTCTTCTGTGCATAACGGTCTTTACAACAATAATTTCATTTTCAAGCGCTAAACCCAGCCGGTAATTACCAAACCTGACTTTATAAAAAATCTTCATAACCTTTCATTTTTTCAATCTTCCCCATTTCATAAATGGATGAGGCAGAAAGTAATTCTTCAAATACAAAATTTTCAATCTTTGACCGAATATCACTGGGAACCGTCGCCAATTGTTTTAAGAATTTTTTACTGTACTCGACTTTCATCAAGCTTTATCCAGAGTCGCATAGTATTTCTTTGCCTCTTCAATACCCAGCGTTTCACTTTCATCCGCATTAATAAGTTGAACTAAAGCGTAATTCTCCAGAACATCTTCAATTTTCTCGAAAGTATCAATATCAAGCTGTACCGCAACTTTGTGGTTGTCTTCATCAACAATATATTGTCTTTTTAATTCCATTGCATTACTCCCCAATAACTTAACTCGCCCAGTCTTCTTCAAAGACTCGCTTACAAAAGTCAGTTTTCAAAAATTGAACGTGCCAATTGCGCCTGCCTGATAATCGAAACCAACGTTCCCGCTTTAATTTCTTTATGTTGTGGAACAGGGACGGTAATCGTTGATGAGTTAATATGTTTTTGCATAATGACATGACTGCCTTTTTGTCGAACCGGTTCAAAACCATGAGCCAGCAAAATTGCGCAAACCTCTTTGCCCGATAAAGTCCTCAGCTTACCCAAAAGCAATCTCCATTGAGGAAATATAGGTTTCGCCATAATAACGCTGCTTAATTTCTTCCTCTGACGCACATTCAAAGAATAGTTCCACAGCTTCTTTGAGATTGCTCTTGGCCTCCTCAATATTTTCACCCTGGCTGGCAATATCCAACTCGGGGCACAGTGACACGTAAATATCGTCTTCTTTGTGAATAATGGCAGTGAGCTGTTTATAGTGCATAGCAATTTCCCGTTTAAGTCATTACCCTACCGAACCTTCCAGACTAAGCCCCAACAACGCCTGAGCCTCCACCGCAAACTCCATCGGCAGCTCCCTGAACACTTCCTTGCAGAAACCGTTGACGATCATCGACACCGCATCTTCCGCCGACAGTCCGCGTTGCTGGCAAAAGAACAACTGGTCTTCGCTGATTTTGGAGGTCGTCGCTTCATGTTCGACCTGAGCTGAAGGCTGCTTGACCTCCACATAAGGAAAGGTATGCGCGCCACATTTATCGCCGATTAACAGGGAATCGCACTGGGTATAGTTCCGGGCATTTTCCGCGCTTTTTAACACCTTGACCAAACCGCGATAAGTATTCTGCGCACGACCAGCCGAAATGCCTTTAGACACAATCGTGCTGCTGGTGTTCTTGCCGATATGAATCATCTTGGTGCCGGTATCGGCCTGCTGATAATTATTGGTCAGCGCCACCGAGTAAAACTCGCCGGTGGAATTGTCTCCGGTCAGGATGCAGCTTGGATATTTCCAGGTAATCGCCGAACCGGTTTCGACCTGCGTCCACGACACTTTGGAATTCTCGCCCCGGCAATCGGCGCGTTTGGTCACAAAGTTGTAGATGCCGCCCAAGCCGTTTTTATCGCCCGGATACCAGTTTTGCACGGTCGAGTATTTAATGGTTGCATCTTTCATCGCGATCAACTCGACCACCGCCGCATGCAGCTGATTTTCATCGCGCATCGGCGCGGTGCAGCCTTCCAGATATGACACATGGCTGCCTTCGTCGGCAATAATTAACGTCCGCTCGAACTGCCCGGTATTGGCAGCGTTGATCCGAAAATAGGTCGACAGTTCCATCGGGCAGCGCACGCCTTTGGGAATATAGACGAACGAGCCGTCGGTAAACACCGCAGCATTTAATGCGGCAAAGTAATTGTCGGTATGCGGCACGACCGAGCCCAAATATTGCTTGATCAGTTCGGGATGTTCGCGCAAGGCTTCCGAAATCGGACAGAAAATAACGCCCGCTTCATGCAGCTTACCTTTAAAGGTAGTCGCCACCGACACGCTGTCGAAAACCGCATCGACCGCAACACCGGCCAGACGCTCCTGTTCATCTAAAGGGATGCCCAATTTTTTGTAGGCCTCCAAGACTTGCGGATCGATTTCATCCAGGCTTTTTGGCCCGTCTTCCTTGCGTTTAGGCGCGGAATAATAACTGATCGCCTGATAATCGATAGGATCGAACTTGACGAACGCCCATTCAGGCGACTTCATGGTTTGCCAATGACGAAACGCTTTCAGCCGGTACTCCAACATAAACTCAGGCTCGTTCTTGACCTTCGATAACCTGTGAATAACCGCTTCATCCAACCCGGGAGGGAAAGTATCGGTTTCCACTTCGGTTACAAAGCCCTGTTTGTATTCCTTACCGATCAGATTCTTTAGTTCTTGTTCACTTGCTGACATAAAAATTCTCTATCTATATAAACTGGCGACCGGAACAAACACTTCTTCCGGCACAACAACGGGTCTGATTAAATCGGCCAAGGTCACCGACTCTAATGCATTATGAATGGTCTGGTTAATCAAACTCCAGTTCCCCCGAATATCGCAGCCCGAAGCCTGCTCGCAGCCCTGATGGGAAATACTGCACTCGGTCAAGGCAATCGGCCCTTCCAGAGCGCTAATAACCGTCGCAACGCTGATTTCTTCCGGCATTCTGGCTAAAGCATAACCGCCCTTGGCTCCTCGCGTAGAAATTAATACGTTGGCGTTAACCAGCAGCTTAAGGATTTTACTGACCGTAGGCAGGGCAATACCCGTCATCGCCGCTATTTCCATAGCCGCGCGTATTTGCGCTCCGTCTCTGGCCATAAAACTTAAAATGACCGTTGCATAATCAGTTAACTTACTCAGCCGTAGCATGCCTTGCTCCTAATAATTGAGGACTATTCTAGTACTATTTAATTACAGAGTAAAGAAGTGGGTAATTGGCAGGCGATTAAATAAATTGTACGCGACGCCTTACGCTGCCGCCAAGCCCCGACTCATCGGCCTTATAAGACAGAACCGGCTGGAACAGACAGCTCCAAAAGGTCCAGCACATTCAACTTAATCGCCAATCGCGTCAATTCAATATCGCTGGTAACGCCGAGCTTGCGTTTGATCAGGTAATGGCAATTGCCTACGGTTTTCGGGCTGATATTGAGGGTCTGGGCAATTTCATCGCTGCTTCGCCCGTCGACCAGCAAACGCAGAATTTCAAACTCCCGCACCGTCAACGTTTCCAGCGCGATACGCTCGCTGCCGAGTTTTTCCAGCGCCAAAGCCTGGGCGATGTCGGCGCTCAACGTGTATCGGCCTGCATGTACCTCGCGTATCGCCCGTAACAAGTCCTCGGGCGGACTGCTTTTGGTCACATAGCCCAAGGCGCCTGCCCGCATGGCCTGCACAGCAAAGCCGGGATTTTGATGCATGCTGAACACCAGGATTTTGGCATCGGCACGACGTTGCTTGATGCGGGCAATCAGTTCCAGGCCGCTGCTGCCGGGCAAGGAAATATCGGTAATCAGCAGATCCGGCAGAAACTCCTTGAACAACCGATAGGCTTCTGCGCCATCGCCCGCTTCCGCAACCACTTGCAAACCGGGCTGTTTTGCCAATAATGCGCGGTAACCTTCGCGAACGATGGCGTGGTCGTCGACCAATAAAATGCTGATCATATGCTCGCCTCGGTCATCGCAGTCATCGGTATCCTGACTTCAACGATCAAACCGTGAGACTCTGCAATCGCCAAGCTCAGTTGTCCGCGCAACGCGGCAACGCGCTCACGAATGCCTAATAAGCCGATGCCGCCGGTATCGGCAAACGGTAATTGCATGGCAACGCCATCGTCCTCGACTGTCAAAACGGCCGCTTCCGAACTGATAGCCAGGCTAATGCGGACGCTGGATGCCGCCGCATGCTTGGCGATATTAGTCAGACATTCCTGGGCGATCCGAAACAAAGCGACCGCCTGCCCTTCCCGCAATGATGTGCAATTACCGTTGATGCTCAAGCGATAACGGGTCTTGCTGCCGCCACGACCATTCCAGCCTGCCACCAAACTGTTGAGACTGGCAACCAAGCCCAGTTCGTCGAACTCAGCGGGTCGCAGCCGGCCGAGCAAGTCGCGCACGCTGTTCAGCATATGCGCGGTAATGCGGCTGATGCGCTCGGCTTCATCGATCAAGTCAGGACATTGCTGTGCCGCCGTTTGCTTAATCACCGTAGCAACGGCGTTGATAGCCGCCAGGCATTGACCGAACTCGTCGTGCAGCTCCCTGGCCAAATAACGGCGCTCTTCTTCCTGAACATTGATTAATTTCACGACCAGATTTTGCCGCTCTTCCAGCAGTTGCTGCTGACTGGCCGCCAGTTGGTTGATCGCTGCGGCAATGCGCTGCCATTCGTTCAGTTCAAACGACGGCAGGCGGTAAGCCAGATGACCGGCTTCCATGTCTTCCAAACCGGCGACTATGGTTTGCGCCGGTTTCAAAGCCCTGTTGATGCTCAGATAAACCAGCAGGCAAACCGCCGAAACCGTAACGGTAGACAACGCCATCAGGCTGCGGGTTTTATCCCAGGCTTCCACGACTTCCAGCTCGGCGCCAGGCGTCACCGTTAGCGAACCGTAAACCCGATCACGCAACGCAATTGAGCGCGCCACTTGCCGACCGGGGTTAAAAATCCGTCGATAAGCTGTTTCAAAATCAGCCGGCCAATCGGCTTCTATCCGCTTTGCGCCGGTGCAAACACTGTGCGACATCGCACTATCGGCAGCGGTATACGCGACGCAGATACCGGGCTGACTGCCGTGTTGTTTCCATGACCCGAAATCCGGAAACGGATTGGCCCGGCCTATGCCGGCCTCGATCAGCATCAGCTGGGACTCCAGTTGCTTGCCCAGCCCCTCGGCCATCTGCTCTATCGTTTGTTCGGCCTGCCGGTGGCTTTGATACAGTGAATAGGATGCGATCACCAGCAAGCACAACAAGGCAACCATTGCGATACGGTACAGCAAATGCAGTTGTAGATTCATGATATGCCTGTGTGAGTGGACCCCATAACGGTGCATTTTAATAGCCGAGAACTCCGCTGAATAGCCATCGACTGACAGGCGGGCAATTTGCCCGTATTTTGCGGGCAAATATCGGCTTACGACAAAGCGGACATTGCCTATGCTGTTGCCATCCGATCAGTTCGACGGAAACAACCTATTCACAACTTTTTTTCAAGAGGACGCACACATGCCCAAGCATTTTTTCGACGACAGCCACATCCGCTGGCACGCCCTGGCTGATTTTGAGCATTTGCACTATTCGATTCTGGATATCGATGAACACAACAAAATTATCGACGTCCTGTTCAAATTTGCCGCCCGCCAACAGATCGTCTTGCACAGACACAAGGCTCTGAACAAGCTCTTCGTCATCCAGGGCGAACATCGCATTTACCAAGCCGATGGCGAGCTTAAGGAAATACGGGCGGTCGGCAGTTACACCAACAGTCTGCCCAGCGACGAACCGCACCGGGAAGGCGGCGGCGATATAGATACCATCGTTTTTTTCAGTATTCGCGGCAGCGGCGGCGTACTCTACGAGATTCTTGACGACGCGTTGAATGTCATTGCGACACTCGCCATGCAAGACTTTATCGGCTTATACAAAAACCAAACCCAGCGTTAAGCGCTTTGTAAAAA
>DAINRH010000038.1:6688-23008 GCA_036741905.1 Methylobacter sp.
CAGGAATTAGCCCATGAACATCAATAAATTTGCCCTTCTCATTTTAGTCTTTAGCGCCTTGCTAACCGATGCCGCCAACGCCGCAACGCGGATTGCCGTGCTCGATTTCGAGCTGAACGACATCACCTCCTTGCCCAATACGCAGGCGGAACGGCAACGAACCGCATCAATGGCGCCCTTATTGAGCAAGGCATTAAGCCAAATAGACGATTACGAAATCGTTCCTGTCGACGCCGACAGGCAAAAAGCCGCAAACAGCAGTGTTGGTTATCTGTTTCGTTTTCACGATGTAGCCGCGCAATTAGGCAGGCAACTCGGCGCCGACTGGATAATCGTCAGCCAACACAGCAAACCCAGCTTTCTATATTCTTATTTATGGGTTTATTTAATCGATGTTAAAAAGCAGACCGCGATTGCCCGTTACGACATTGAGCTGAAAGGTAACCATGAGAAAGTAACTCAGCGCGGGATCGACTCGTTGGCAAGAAAAATTCAAGCCACTGTTTCCAAGCTTAACGAAAAATAGCTTGAAACGAATTTTCCGGAGCAATTATCGCGCGCCTCGCCGATTTATTTAGCATTCCAATATTTGCTTTTCGCTTGGCGCATCCCCTGCACTACCCAAGCATTATTTTCAACATTAACGCTAATCGCGCCGCTATCGGCACTGTTCAGCCATTTCGCATCGACTTGCCGATAGCGCGCCAAGACATCCCTATGCGGATGACCGAATTGATTCCGGTAACCTGCCGGAATCAACACGTAATCGGGTTGCACGGCCTGCAAAAAACCGCTTGTCGATGAAGTCTTGCTGCCGTGATGCGGCGCGACCAGTACATCAGCTTTTAAAGTTTCTCCGTAGGTCTCGACCAACCAGGATTCTGCCGCTGCCTGTATGTCGCCGGTCAGTAAGACCGTGCCGTGTTTCGACTCAATTTTCAACACGCAGGAATTGTCGTTGTCAGAAATAAACGCCTGTCGTGGCGACAGCATCGTAAACTTGACTTCATCCCACAGCCAAGATTGCCCTGCCGCACAGTTAATCGGCGCGTACCGGCTTAACTGCTGCGCAACGCTGGTCAGCACGTGTTCCGCCGCTATGCCGCGCAGCAACGATTCCGTGCCGCCGATATGATCGTTATCGCCGTGGCTGACGACCAAGCTATCGATTTTGGTTATGCCTTGGCTACGCAAAAAAGGCAGCAGCACGCTTTGCCCCATGTCGCTTTCCGCAGAAAATTTCGCGCCGGTATCGTAAACCAGCCAATGATGACGGGTCTGCACGACGGCCGATAGGCCTTGCCCGACATCGAGCAAGGTCATGTTAATCTCACCGGTTTCGGGTCGTTTTGCATCGGTAAACACCAGCGGCAAAAACATGACCAAACTCAACCACCGCGCCGGAATGCCGACCGGAGCCAGCAACAGCAGCACGCCCGGCACAGCGAAAAGCAACGCCCAATGCGAGGGTGCTGCATGATTGATCGAAGCCTGCGGAATTTCCGCCAAATGGAGCAATAACCACCCTAAACCCTGCAACAGAGGTTCTAGCAGATAGAACAGTTTGCCCGCCAACAGGGGTGAAATGAACATGACCATGACAGCCAGCAGCGATAACGGCACCACCAACAAGCTGATGACCGGCACGGCAACCAGATTAGCCAATGGCGCAATCAATGAAACCTGCTGAAAAAACAGCAACAGCAACGGCGATAAACCTACCGAGGTAACCCAGTGCAGTTTTATCGCGGCCCAAATAGGCTTAAGCTTGCCCAAGCGACCGGAGACGGCATAAACAATCAGGCTCACGGCGAGGAACGACAGCCAGAACCCCGCCGCCAGCACCGCTAACGGATCGAATATCAATACCGCGAATAGCGCAATGGACAAGATATTAAAGGGCTGCGTGTTACGCTGCAGGATAATGGCCGTCATCGCGACAACCAACATAACGACGGAACGCTGGGTAGGCACCGAAAACCCGGCCAATCCCGAGTAGAAAATCGCAACCAGTACTGCCGAAATTGCCGCAACCTTTTGCGGAGACCAAGCAAGCCATCCTGTCTGCGCCCATAATTTCAGCACCAAAAAATAGACCAGTCCGGCAATAAGCCCGATATGCGAACCGGAAATCACCACCAGATGGGTCGTGCCGGTTTTGCGAAAAACCTCCCATTGCTGCTGCGTGATGCTGTTGCCGTCACCGATGGTCAAGGCTTTGATTAGCGCAAGATTGGGGCTGTTGCCCAAGGTGCCGGCGAGCTGATCGGCGATGCTCTGCCGCAACACGGCAATGCGGGTCCAGGCCGAATCGCGGCCCAGCAAAACGGGCTTTGGACTGGATCGCACATAGCCTGTCGCGCCGATGCCTTCGATAAACAACCAGCGTTCGTAATCGAAGCCGCCTGGGTTCATGGTGCCGTGGATGCGCTTCAATTTAACCGTAAAAGTCCAATGCTGCCCCGCCTTGATGGGTTGATCCGGGTAATACCAGCTGAGTCTCAGTTTCGAAGGTAGTTGCTGTCCGGGTTGGTTTGCGGCATACACCCCATCCCTGGGAATCGCCGCACCTGCTCCCGACAGGTTTGCGGCATACACGCCGCCCCTGGGGATCGCCGCGCCAGTTCCCGACTGGCTTGCGGCATACACCCCATCCCTGGGGATCGCCGCACCCGTTCCCGACGGGTTTGCGGCATACACCCCATCCCTGGGGATAAAATCGAAGCGGACCCGCTTTTCATCTTGCTCCGGCAAGTCGGCGACGGTACCGGTAACCTGAACCTCCTCCCCTTCTAACTGCTCAGGCAACCGGTCCGATAATCGGTGCATTGCAAACACTATCGCCCACAGCACCCCGACCACAAAAAACAGCCGCCGCCAATAACCCAACCATGCAATAATGCAGGCCGCTACGCCGCCGACTATCAGCCATTGAATATCCGGCAATACCGGCAACTGTTGAACCAGCAGCAGCCCGGCTAAAAATGACAGCGCGGAAACAACCATTTAACACCTTGGTGTTTTTTAGGCTAACCAAAACCTGATAAACTGAAATTATATTTCACTTGAATAATAAATAACGATGCCAAAAGAACTGATACAAAAACTGATTCACAAGTTCATCCCCGATCCTGAGGTCATCAAACGGCACAAGAGCCTGCAATTTCTGGGCGATAAACTGCACGAGCCTAATCTATGGCATTTAAACCGGCGCTCTATTGCTATGGCTTTTGCGGTGGGTCTTTTTTGCGCCTGGATTCCAACCCCGACGCAAATGGCCATTGCCGCTGCCGGGGCCATTTATTTCAGAGCTAACCTGCCTCTGTCGGTAGGATTGGTCTGGATAACCAACCCCATCACCATGCCGCCTCTGTTTTATTTTGCTTATGAGGTCGGACTCTGGTTCATGAATCAACCAACCTCCGCCGACCCATCCGAGTTTTCACTGAGCACTGTGCTCTCCGGGCTGGGCGATGTCTGGCAACCATTTCTGACCGGCTGCTTTATTATGGGTATAGTCTCGTCCGCTGCCGGCTATTTCGGTATTCAATATTACTGGCAATATCATGTGACCAAAAAATGGGCGGAAAGAAAGGAGAAAAGGTTAAAGGTTAAAGGTTAAAGGTTAAAGGTTAAAGGTTAAAGGTTAAAGGGAATAGCAATCCTTGCACCTTGCACCTTGCACCTTGCACCTTGCACCTTGCACCTTTAACCTAAAATCAACCCATCTTCCATATGCAAGACCTTGCCCATTCTTGCGGCCAGCTCATGGTCATGGGTCACCACCAAAAAGCTGACATTCAGCTCCTGATTTAATTCCAACATTAACTGGTAAACCTGATCCGCCGTTTTGCTGTCCAGGTTTCCGGTGGGCTCGTCCGCCAGAACCACGCCGGGTTTATTGATTAACGCCCTGGCGACTGCGGCGCGCTGCCGCTCCCCGCCGGATAACTCGCCGGGCTTGTGTTCGATACGATGCCCCAAGCCGACCCGTTTCAATAACGCGATCGCCCGGATACTCGCCTCTTTTACCGAGTGTCCGCCAATCAACAACGGCATCGCCACGTTTTCCAGTACGGTAAACTCCCCCAATAGGTGATGCGACTGATAGATAAAGCCCAACGACTTATTCCTTAATTTAGCCACTTGGCCTGCGCCGACTTCATTAAGATTAACGCCGTCTAACACCACCTTGCCGCCGGTGGGTTTCTCAAGCCCGCCCAACAGATGCAGCAAGGTGCTTTTACCTGAGCCCGATGCGCCCATAATGGCGACGCGTTCGCCAATGCCGATGCTTAAATTAACGCCTTTTAAAACATCAACATCAAGCCCGCCTTGGTCATAGCGCATGGTCAACTGTTGGCATTGCAAAATGCTGGTATTATTCATATCTGAGAACTTCCGCCGGATTGACTTTGGCTGCCTGCCAGGCAGGATAAATAGTTGCCAATAATGACAGGGAAAAAGCCATGCCCGCTATCGCATAAACATCAGACCAGACCAGTTTGGACGGCAGTTCGCTGATGTAATACACATCCGCCGCCATAAACTGGACGTGAAATAATTTTTCAATCGCAGGCACTATGGTTTCAACATTCAAGGCCAGCAACACCCCGCCGACGGTGCCGAGTGCGGTGCCGATTATGCCGATTACCGCCCCCAACACCATAAAGATACCCATCACCGACCTTGACGTAAGGCCCTGGGTTTTTAAAATGGCAATATCGCCGCGCTTGTCGGTAACCACCATCACCAAGGTCGAGACGATATTGAAGGCCGCCACCGCCACGATCAGCAACAGGATAATAAACATCACCCGCTTTTCCGTCTGTATCGCCCGGAAGAAGTTACTGTGCGCCAGCGTCCAATCGCTGACCTGATAATCGTCATGCAAAGCGTTTGACAGCGCACGGGTGATTTTCGGCGCATTAAACAAATCATCCAGCTTGATCCTGAGGCCTGAAACGGCAGCATCCAAACGAAACAGCTTGGCCGCGTCATCAAGATGAATCATCGCCATATTGCGATCATATTCATACATGCCGACTTTAAAAATACCGATCACGGTAAACCGCCGCATGCGCGGCACAATACCGGCCGGTGTCGAGTTAATCTGCGGGCTGATGACGGTGATTTTATCGCCGACAAAAACGCCCAGGTAATTGGCCAGCTCCACGCCTAAAACAATGCCGTATTCGCCCGGAAGCAAATCGGACAGCTTGCCTTCCTTCATTTTATCGGCGACTTCCGACACTCTGGACTCGTATTCCGGCAGAATCCCGGTCAGCATGGTGCCGCTGACACGCCGGTCGGCGTTAATCATCACCTGCCCGTTAATAAAAGGCGCGGTGCTTTCTATATGCGGATAGTTTTTTAATTTCCTCTCCAGTTCCTGCCAGTTATCCAACTGCCCGTATCTTCCGGTGGCGGTCGCATGCGAGGTCATGCCGAGAATCCGTTCGCGTAATTCGGCTTCAAAGCCGTTCATCACCGACAACACCGCAATTAACGCAGTGACGCCCAAGGCTATGCCCAACACGGAAGTTAAGGTGATAAAAGAAATGAACTGCGTCCGGCGTTTAGCCCGCGTATAACGCAAGCCGATATAAAAAATGAGGGGTTTGAACATGAAGCTTATTATTTTAAATAATTAAAAAACCAACAATAGAATGCAGCTGAATATGCCGGGCGCCGATAACTCAAAGAAAAAATCTTGATTACCTGCGTCATCAGCGTTCCATTGTATCCAATGGCGCCGAGTAGTCATCAATCAGGATTTCCTGCACTGCGCGCAAAAGCCGTATAAATAAAGGCCGTGATCGGTCAATTCGTAACACAGCTTTTCTGCAATTTCCTTTTGCCGGGCTTCGATAACCTCATCGGTAAACTCATCCACTTTGCCGCACTTCATACACAGTATGTGATCATGATGACCGCCTTTATCAAGTTCAAAGACCGAATTACCGCCTTCAAAGTGGTGTCGACTCACCAATCCGGCCGCTTCAAATTGAGTTAAAACGCGATAAACCGTAGCCAAGCCGATTTCTTCATCCTCGCTCAGCAGAATTTTATAAACTTGTTCGGCGGTTAAATGACGCTCATTAACCTGATTTTCTAAAATCTGCAGAATCTTGACCCGAGGCAAAGTCACCTTCAGGCCTGCATTCCTTAAATCATGCGTATCCAACATTAATCTCCGCTTATACCTTTATGCAGGCAGTTTTATATAGAATTGCGCGCATTGTAGCCTTTTTTTGACAGCATGGGCATGACAGTTTTATAGGATAATCCCTTAACATCCTGTATGATTTTGCATTTTCAACTCATCCGCAGCCTCAAATGAGAAAGCCGCTTCCCGCTTTAAAGCTATTTGCTAATCGTCCCCTCTCCTGCATTCTTGCAGTCGTAGCAAGCCTGAGCCTCAGCGCTTGCACCACCATTCTGACCAACCTGCCCGGCGTCTACACCGTCGATGTCCAGCAAGGTAATATCGTCGATCAAGCCATGATCGATCAACTCAGGCCCAATATGAACAAACGCCAGGTGCTGTACATACTGGGTTCCCCAATGCTGGTTGATTTTTTTCATCAGAAACGCTGGGACTATCTCTATTCGGCCCAAATTTCAGGCGGCGACAGACAGCAAAAAAGAATTTCATTATTCTTTGATAACGACCAACTGACCGGGGTACAAGGCGATTTCAAGCCCAGCGCCGTTCCGGTTATTAAATCATCGGAAGAAACAACCGTAGAAGTACCGAAACGGGATCTTGAAAAAACCCTGTGGGAAATGATTACCGGCCTGTTTGGCTATGACGGCCGCGATGACTCGCCTAGAACCGATAAATCGGATGCAAAACCGGCATCGGGATCACCAACCGATCAACTGCCGCTTTAGCAACGGTCCGGGGTAACAAGCGCAACCCCGTTACCCCGGACGATAAGCGGATGCGGCGATCAAAACTCGGCATCATGATAAACATTCTGCACGTCGTCCAGATCGTTACACAGGTCCAAAAACCTTTCAAACAGCGCAATATCGTCGCCGCTAATCGGGGTCACGCTTTTGGGCAGAAACTGAATCTCGTCGACCTCAAAATCAATCTCGCCGAAAGCATCCAATAAGGCTTGCTTGGCTTTGAAGTAGTCGGCCTGCGGCGTGAACACGGTGACTTTTCCGTCATCGCTTTCAATATCGGTCACGTCGACATCGGCCGAAAGCAACGCATCAAGCACAACGTCCTCGTCGGTATTTTTAAATGCCAGAATGGCGGCATGGTCGAACATGTGACTGACCGTGCCTTGCGTGCCGATTTTGCATTTTGTTTTGGTAAAACACTGACGCACGTCGCCAAAAGTACGGTTAGGGTTATCGGTCAGGCACTCGACAATCACCATGCAACCGCCGGGACCGTAGCCTTCATAGCGCGCAGGCGCAAAATCCTCGCCGCCGCCGCCTTTAGCTTTGTCGATGGCTTTCTCTATCACATGGGTAGGAACTTGGTCTTTCTTGGCGCGCTCAATCAAGCCCCGCAATGCTAAGTTTCCAGCCGGATCAACGCCGCCCGATTTAGCGCTTACATATATTTCCCGACCGTATTTGCTGTAAACCTTTGCCTTGGCATCGGATGTTTTGGCCATAGACACTTTACGGTTTTGATAGGCTCTACCCATTTTGCTGTTGCTCCAATGATAATAAAACCGCAGATTTTACAGGTAAGTATTTGCATAGGAAACTTATGAATTGGTTAACAATACAAGGCTGGTTAAGAATTCACCGTCATAGTGAGCTTGTATCGATTGCCCGATCCGTTTCTCCACGCCGGACGTTCGTCTTTATACACATCTTGAAGTAAGCCGGAACAAGCCGGTTCAAGCGATAGCGAGAACTGGCGTTTCCGGCCTACATCCCGAGCCCGCCATTCCAAACACCGTCCCGAATCTCCGCTACAAGGCTGTCAGCTTTACCTTCCCCGGCCTGTTAATCAAACCGCTTAAGTTGATTAACGAAACTGCTGGTGACGCCGACTTGCAACTGCTAATCTAAATTCACTATCTGATATTGGAGAATGTGATGTTTAGCCCCCCCGAATTTGCGTCTGATCCGGTACGCGAGCGGTTGCTCAAAGCGGCCCTCGACAACTTTCTGTCCGACGAATACCACAAGGTCACGACCCGCCTGATCGCAGAAAAGGCCGATGTCAACATCTCGATGATCCGTTACTACTTTGGCAACAAAGAGGGCTTATACGAGGAAATGATCCGCGACACACTGAACCCGCTACTTAAGGTGCTGGACGGGCAACTGCTGGACTCCGTCGAAGGCTTTCAGGACTTCTTCCACCTGTACTACCAGACCATGTCCAAACAACCTGAATTTCCGAAGCTCATCTTAAAAGTTCTGGCGCTTAACCAAGGACCCGGCCGACGCTTTATCCAACAGCTATTGGAGCGCGGGCGTACACGCGGCGCCAAAAAGTTGGAAGATTTGAAGTCCGCCGGACAAATCACGCCTTCTTTAGACCCGGACATCGTTAGGATGGCATTTGTCAGCCTGGCAATGATGCCCATACTGCTGAAGGATATTTTCGAGGAACAGCTGGGACAGCCCATGGATGCCGTATTCTTCGAAACATTGGCTGCGTTCAATGGCAGCCTGTTTACCGCCGGCTTAACCCGGACAACAGCCGAATAGCGGGAGACTTACCATGTCATTACAAAAAAATCCGGGCCCGGTTCGCCGCTTTGCAAAGCTGATGAAATTTGCCGCCTGGCTACAGAACATTCCCAACAAAGTCACGCCTCCCCCCTTCCGGCTGATCCGGATCGGCTCGGCGTTTTGGCAGTCGCGTGTACTTTACGTCGCCGTACGCCTGGATATTGCATCGGTTCTGGGAGACAGTCAACTCGAAGTCGAGGTGCTTGCCGCACGCGTTTTTGCACAACCGGACGCCCTCTACCGTCTGCTGCGCATGCTGGCGGCCCTGGATGTATTTGAAGAAGCGTCGCCTCGGGTTTTCCGAAACAACACTTTATCCGTCCACCTGCGTGAAGATAATCCGAAAAACGTCCGGGCAATGATCTTAATGCACAACTCGGTCGAGATGAGCCGGCCGTGGTATGAGCAACTGGAACAAGGACTACGCAGCGGCGACGTTCCATTTCAATCCTCTCACGGCCTGGAACTTTATGCCTACATGGACGAGCATGCCGAATTCGATGCGCTGTTTGCCGATGCGATGGACAGTGTGGAAGCACTGACCGGCGACAGTTTTGCCACCGACTTCGATTGGGGACGATTTGATCGCGTCATCGATGTCGGCGGTTCGAAGGGAAGTAAATCATTAACCTTATTAAAGCGCTATCCGCAGCTCACGGCTGTCGTATTCGACCGGCATCAGATTATTCAAACAGCGGCAACAGACTGGACCGGCAAAGCATCGCCAAGCCTGCTGTCCCGATTAACGTACCAAGCGGGAAACTTGCTCGACTCGGTTCCTGTCGCCAACAACGACAAAGACATCTACTTGCTGAGCGCCGTTCTGCATGGCATGGATGACGATCATTGCATCAAAGTACTACGCAATCTGGCCACCGCAAGCGCGGGTACCGGCGCCCGCATTGCACTAATGGAATTGGTTGTTTCGGAATCGAAAGCCGATTTTTCCAGTGCCGCTTTCGATATGCAGATGTTCATGGCAACCCGAGGCCGGGAAAGAACGCTTTCTGAATGGCAAAAGCTCGTCGACCGATCCGGATTAGCGTTTGAGGAGCAGGTAAATCTTCAATCATTGGCTAAGATACTGGTGCTGAGACCGAAGGATTAACCGACAAGCCGTCAGCATGTTGATAAGCCAGCCATCCGCCCTTTTGGCGATGATCAACAATGTGCTGTCTATTTTGAATATTTTCGTAGATCCAATGCTTGTTCCTGAATTAAGGCGTGTATCGGCAGGACTCGGTCGCACGCCCTGCCCGGCTTCGTAGTGCATTAATCCGCTTTCAAAGACAACAAACTGACAATCCCGCTGTCTTCCCTTACAGGATCAATGGCCGTATCGAGTATAAATACCCGCTCATTGGCGATGCCGCCTTTTTGCACGATATAGTTGGCAATCGCTTGCGCTCGTTCCGCGGCCAAGCTTTTTAATCTCTGTTCTTCCGGTTTGATAATCGCTGACAACTTCTGCTTGGCGACCGCATAAAACTCGTCCGTGTTCGTATCGGCCTTGCTGCCGATCAGACGCAGCCTGCCCAGCAACGATTTTTCCACCATCAGCGGAAATTTTTCCGCAAACAGTTGCTCCATCAAGCGCCGGTAATCCTGGTCGGAAATCACCACATATTCTGCGCGTATTTTTCTGCCGCCCTGCTTATTAACCTCGTCGGCTTTTATTTTTTTAAGCTGATAGTATAAAGCGTCGTCGCTGACCGCCGGCCAATCCTGCTCCTGAAATGCCGCGCCTTTAATTTCCAGCTTTAAAATGGGACGCGTTTTTAGCGCCTTGGCCAAATCGTCCAACTTACTGATTTGCTGCTTGGTTAAGACCGCATCGCCCGCAGCAAAGCTGATCGTGCTTAAATCCTGCTCGCTGCCTATCAAGGAGGCCAACGCGCGAAAAGGCGAAGAAATCACTTTGCCGATGGCATTCACCAGCGCATCGGCAACGATATGATTCACGCTGAATTTTGGGTCTTCCAGGCTGCCGGAAATAGGTACGTGAATTTTTATTTTGCCCTCGGAATCTTTCATCAACCCGACCGCCAATTCCAGCGGCAACGACACGGCATTGGGATTTTCAACTTTTTCGCCCAATTCGAACTGGTCAATCAAAATATTATTGCTTGCCGTCAGCTCCTTGTTAGCAACCTTGTACTCCAACTCCAGCGACATTTTGCCTTTTTCAACTTTATATCCGGCAAATTGCACCATATACGACGAAATCAACGGCATCGGCATGCCGGTAAAATTCACAGTTACATTGTAATCGCCCAGATAAGGACTGATTTCGCCCTTGACGTCGACCGGCGCCAGATCGTAGGCAGTTCCCTTTAAATCAACCTTGATCGTTGATTTTTGTTCTGAGGATATGCCGCTGGCCCCGCCGTCCAGGCTTTTGATTTGCGCGGCGAACGGTAAAATCAGCGAAAGATCGGAAAAATCGGAAGAACCGTCAATCACTTGAATTTTGCCCAGTTTAAAGGTAGGTGTGGACGCTTCTTCCGACTGCGTATTTTTAACCGCTTTAACGGCCGGTTGCCGTTTACTTTTATCATCGCTTTGCTCGGCAATCATAATGTCGCCAAAATTGACGGTTTTGTCCTTTTTGACAATGACTCGGGCATAAGGCTTGTTAATCACCAGTGTTTCGGCGCTGTATTGATTGGCCGCAAAATCGGCATCAATGCCGTTAAGCGCTAAATTATCCCATTTTACAAAGTCCTTGTTCTTCAACTGGTCGCGGGTTAATAAATCGGCAATTTTTGTATTGCCGCTAAACTTCACATCCAGTTTTTCCTCTGCCGACTTGGCGACCAAAACCTTGCCGTCGACCGCCAGCGTCCCGTCGATCACATCCAGCCGCGCATATTTATCGACGTAAGCCTGGAAGTTTTCCAGCGCAATGCCCTTAACATCGAACGCTATCTGCGCGGATAAAGGTTCGGCAACGGCGTTGCCGTCCAGCTCTATCGAGCCGGTTTCATTAATTGAGGCGCTAAGCTGAAAAGGCAGGCCGGCTCCGGCTTTATTGCTAAAATTCGTCAGTTTAAGATTGACCGGCTTGGCGATCACGGCGACCGGCTTTTTTAAGCTCCGATCTTCAAAGGTAAGCCCGAAATTATTCAGCGCGATGCTGTTGATACTGATACTCCACGGCGCTTGTTCCGGTTCGGCAGGCGTTGCTCCAACTTGAGCAACCGGTACTAAGGTCTGATAATTTAAAACGCCTTCGGCATTCAACCAAGCCTCAAAATCGGCATCATTGGCTGAAACGGATTCGATGGTCAGTTCGCGCTTTTCAAGACTAAAACCGATTCCATTGACAGCAAAACCGGATATTGTCGCCAGCGCTTGTTCCTGAACTGATTCTGCAAGCTTAAAATCGCGCAGTTCAAACTTGCCCTGACTGACGCCGACGTTAACTTTATCATCGACATAATCCGCTTTGTAATCAGCCTCAAGCAACTCATAACCTTGTAAATCCAACGTCACAAAATCCTGCAAAGCCAGCGCCCGGATTCTCGGCAACTGCACGTTATCGAGCTTGATATGCCCGGATGAAGACAGCGGCTTAAGGCCGATAACGCCTTGCCAATCAAGCTTGCCGCCTGAATTCAACTCCAGGGTTAGGCCGAAATTAGCTGGGTTGTCGGCTTGGGTCGTGAAGTTTTCAATCGAGAAATTAATCGGGTAAACAGTCTCTTTTTCGGTGCTGCTAAAATGCGCGTCTTCCCAGTCCAGTTTGCCTTCGGTTATCGACAGTTTGGCGATGTTTACCGGAAAAACCCTGGCGCCGTCCCGTTCGGCTTTGCTGTTATCCTTGAGCAAGTCTTTAAAATTGAATGCCCCGTTGATATCTTTGGCGATGCGGACAACCGGCTTGCTCAGCAACGCCTTATCAATAACCAGCGCCGTCCGACCGATGGATTGCCGCCCATTAATGTCGACAAAAAAATCTTCAAAACGGGCAAACACCCTGCCGTCCGGATCTTGAAGCTCAAATCCTTGCAGATTTAGCCGTAGCGAAAAGGGATCGAATCGGACCGTTGCAAGCGATGCTTTCCTGCCGGTTTGCTGCTGAATGAGCGTCGGCAGCTTCGACTTGAGCAGCATCGGCAGCACATACAAGCCCAGCGCGGTATAGATACCGAAAAGACCGCCCGCTATAAAAACAGCTATTTTTATTTTTGATGCTATGTGTGGAACTTTCATAAAATCCGGCGACCCAATCCGCTTTAACTTACCGCCATTATAAACAAAAAAGGCGGCTCTCAGCTTACTGAGGAACCGCCTTTCAGGATGCTATCGAGCAAATCTATAAATCAAGGTATCCTGTCTCTTCATGCAGAACGGTATCCAGACCCTGTACTTCTTCATCGGAAGTCACCCGTAAGCCTATCCAGATATCCAAACATTTTAAAATCAGGTAACTGAATAATCCGCTCCAGGCCGCCGTAACAACAATCGCCAAAGCCTGAACGCTGACTTGGTCCATTATTGAAACGCCCTCAGCCAAACCGAGGCCGCCCAAACCGCTTGCCGCAAAAACGCCGGTTAATAATGAGCCGGTCACGCCGCCTACGCCATGAACGGAAAACACGTCCAGAGAATCATCGATTTTCAGGGTGCGTTTGACATACTGAGTCGCGTAAAAACAGACGACACCAGCGGTAATGCCAATCACCAGCGCGCCGAAGGGTCCGACGAAGCCGGAAGCCGGCGTGATGGTGCCCAATCCTGCAACCATGCCGGTAACGATACCCAAGACGCTGGGTTTGCTAAAGCGCTGCCATTCTATAAACATCCAGGTTAAAGCGCCGGAAGCCGCGCCGATGTGGGTCACCAGCATCGCCATGCCTGCGCGCCCGTCTGCGGTCAATGCGCTGCCTGCATTAAAGCCGAACCAGCCGACCCACAACATGCCTGCGCCGGTCACCACCATGGTCATGTTGTGCGGCGGCATGGCCGTATTTGGAAAGCCTTTTCTTTTGCCCAACACCAACGCGGCAACTAACGCCGCAACACCGGCATTAACGTGGATCACGATACCGCCGGCAAAATCCATCGCGCCCAAATCGGCCAGCCAACCGCCGCCCCACATCCAGTGACAGATCGGCAGATAAACGATGATCAACCACAAGCCGCTAAACCACAGCATCGCCGAAAACTTCATTCGCTCGGCAAAACCGCCGACGATCAGCGCCGGGGTAATAATGGCAAAGGTCATCTGAAACATGAAGAAGACTGTTTCGGGAATATCGCCTTTCAATGACGCCACGCCGATGTCGGGCAGGAACACTTTAGAAGCGCCGCCGATCAGTTTTTGCATGTCTCCGCCGTCGGCGAATATAAAACTGTAAACGCCGGCCAGCCACAAAATCGAAACCAGACAGGTAATCGCAAAGCACTGCATGAGTACCGACAGCACGTTTTTGCTTCTAACCAATCCGGCATAAAATAACGACAATCCCGGTATTGTCATAAACAAAACCAGGGCCGTCGACGTTAAAACCCAAGCCGTATTGGCCTGATTTAATTGATCCGCAACAGCAAGATCAGGTAACAGCAAGAGGCCTAAAAACAGCCTTCTATTTATTATTTTTAACAACATCTTTTTTCCTTGCGCCTAAATGGCATCCTCTCCGGTCTCACCGGTTCTAATTCGTATAACCTGCTCCAAATTGGATACAAATATTTTTCCGTCGCCGATTTTTCCGGTATTGGCTGCGTTGACGATAGTTTCAACGGCCTTGTCCAGCACGTCATCAGCGACAGCAATTTCCAGTTTAACTTTAGGCAGAAAATCGACCACATACTCAGCCCCCCGATACAACTCGGTGTGACCTTTCTGGCGGCCGAAACCTTTTACTTCCGTTGCGGTAACGCCCGCAACACCGATTTCGGATAATGCTTCTCGGACATCATCCATTTTGAATGGTTTAATAATCGCTGTTATTAGTTTCATGTTCTCTCTCAATTAGATAGCAAAAAGTGTTGGTAACATCGGCTGCAATCATAGTGAATTATCAATCAACATACAATTAATAGACCTTTTAAAAACAAGGACTGTGGTGTTTTGTCTACGTTGTTGCTTTTCTTCAAACGCAAAAACGGGCGCATTGAGCGCCCGTTTTTGCGAACAGACATTTTTAAGAAAAGTTCACCATTAAATTAAATGTGATACGCCGTTTCGCCATGCTCGGAAACATCAAGCCCTTCACGCTCGACCTCTTCGCTGACCCGAAGTCCGATCACCATGTCTACAATCTTATAGGAAATAAAGGACACTACAGCGGACCAAATAACACAGGTGCCCACACCCCAGGCCTGACTGGTAATTTGACCGATCATGCTGTATTCGGCCACGCCATTGGCAACATAATCCCAAACGCCGGTTCCGCCCAGCGCCGGACTGGCAACGACGCCGGTTCCTAACGCGCCGATAATTCCGCCGATGCCGTGGACACCGAAAGCATCCAGAGAGTCGTCATAACCCAACGCGCTTTTCAGCATGGTAACCGCCCAGAAACAAACCGCACCGGCGACTAGGCCTAACATAATAGCGCCCATAGGTCCTGCCCAACCGCAGGCTGGCGTAATGGCAACAAGACCGGCAACCGCGCCGGAAGCTCCGCCCAACATGCTGGGTTTACCGCGCAACAGCCATTCGGCGCCAACCCATGCAAGAGTGGCGGCCGCGCTGGCCAATAAGGTATTGACGAAGACTAAAGCGGCAAGACCATTGGCTTCCAGGTTGGAGCCGACGTTAAAACCAAACCAGCCTACCCATAATAAGGAAGCGCCGATCATGGTCATAGTGACGCTATGCGGTGCCAACGATTCTTTTCTGTAACCGATACGCTTGCCTATCAACAAGCAGCCTATTAATCCGGCGATGCCTGCGTTGATATGCACGACCGTACCGCCGGCAAAGTCCAGCGCGCCTTTTTTAAACAAAAACCCAGCCGTAGCAGTAGCCGCTTCCGCCGCCGATGCATCAGTATAAGCATCAGGACCGGTCCAATACCAAACCATGTGCGCCATCGGCAGATAGGAAAAAGTAAACCACAGGAACATAAACAACAATACTGCTGAAAATTTGACCCGCTCGGCGAAAGCGCCAACGATCAGCGCCGGAGTAATTGCCGCGAAAGTCAACTGGAATGCGACGTAAATATACTCAGGCACATAAACGGCTTTACTGAAAGTAGCGGCAAGCGAGTCCGGCGTTATGCCTTTAAGGAACATCTTGCTCAGTCCGCCAAAGAAAGCGTTACCCTCGGTGAACGCGACACTGTAACCGTAAATCGCCCACAAGATGGCCATCATCGAGAAAATCACAAATACTTGCATCAACATGGACAGCATGTTCTTGGCGCGCACCATGCCGCCGTAGAACAATGCCAAACCGGGAATGACCATCAGGATAACCAGTACGGTCGCGACGATCATCCAGGCGGTATCGCCTTTGTTGGCGGCGGGCGGAACCGGAACGGCAGCATCGGCAAAAGAGAATCCTGCATAACCCAGCAAGGCGAACAGGATAAAGGTAGTTAAAAGTTGTTTCATAGTTCCCCCTTAAATATTAAAGCGCTTCTT
>DAINRH010000038.1:23018-25339 GCA_036741905.1 Methylobacter sp.
CCCGGTACGAATCCGGACAACCTGCTCTAAATTGGTTACAAAAATTTTACCGTCGCCTATTTTGCTGGTATTGGCCGCTTTGGTAATGGCTTCTACAGCCTGTTCCAGCATGTTATCAGCCACTGCCACTTCAATTTTGGCCTTGGGTAAAAAATCAACCACATATTCAGCGCCGCGATAAAGCTCGGTATGTCCTTTTTGACGACCAAAACCTTTTACTTCAGTAACGGTTACTCCGGAAACCCCTATATCCGAAAGCGCCTCGCGAACATCGTCGAGCTTAAAGGGTTTAACAACAGCAGTTATCAGTTTCATTTGAGCCTCTTGTATAAATTCAATATCCAGTGATCGAAAGCTTAAGAAGGAAAGCATCGACTCGGCGCCGCTACCCTGCTCCTGCATAACCCATTTAAAGATGAGTTATGCAGGTATCACAGAGAAAACCAGTCGTAAGACGCCTATTTTCAGTTCCCCGTCAGTGCGTTAAAAGCTGACTGCGAAATCGGTAGAGAACAGGAATTGATCCTGCTTGGCATTGCCGAATGGCCGGTACTGTCCGCCTGCGGCAACTTTTCCATCCACCCAGTCATAACGAACATTCGGACGAATATTCAACCATTTCATCGGCTTCCAGTTTACCCCAGCAGTGACTGCGTAATAACTGGCCGGCGCACAGGTAGACAAGAAATTAGCGGCATAACTACCCGCGGTACCAGCATTATCAATTACGTTGGTAGCCGCCGTTACACGCCCCGGTGAGCAGACTCTGAAACCGTTTTGATCGCGAAACCATTCAGCCCGGACACCCGCGGTCAGATTATCCTTGACGTCATAGGTCAAATGAGAGTTGATGCCATACCATTCGGTATCGGTAGGCCCAGTCCCATTCGCTAAAGCGCCATTGATCCCGTTAGCATAGCCATGGTCATGTTGTAAGACCAGATGCGTTTTGGCAGTGATATTATGCTTCAACACCATGCTGTACATGCCCCAAGCTTGGCCGCTATGTTCTGATGTGTCACCATAAGTACCGCTGATATTGGCTGAAGTGTCCTTGTCATTGCTAGTCCAGGTAACACCGGCTAAACCGCCCCAGTTGCCCAACTGTTTATCCCAGCCGCCATCCCAGCCGCCGGTGGCGCTGCCGGTAGTGGCTCCGCCCATCACCGCCCAGTTTTTATCAACCGTATAATTTCCCATCACGCCGGTATGGGTGAACGGTTCGCCATATTGCATGGTATAGGCATGGGTATAGAAAAAGTTATCGGGAGCAGGCACCGTCTCGTAACCGATCGGCGTATAAAAGTGACCGGCCTTGATATTCAGACCGTTGCCGATAGGCGCATAAATCTCGGCATAAGCCTGGGGCAAGGCAATATCATAAAAACGATTGTCAGCGCCGCCGAGCATATCGAGATCCCAATGACTCCGGTTTAACGGCAGGTTGGTATTCACATCGTATGCCGGAACACCGTAAGCCTGGGTAAAAATAGCATCGGTACCGAACATCGCATCGACACGTCCGCCGAAGTCCCATGCATCGCCTTCAGCAGCCACGGCGCGTTGCGCGAATATATTTAATTGATTTAATTGGAATTCCGCTGAACGATCACCAAAAGTAACCGGCCCATTGAAATTACTGTCAGGGCTTGCCGCGTTATAAGTGATTCCAGCATTAGCCCAGCCGCCGACTTTCAATCCAAGATTTTTCATGAATGAGCTTTCGTTTGGATCACCTACCGTTTCGAGTAAAGTACTGGCCTCAGTAAAACTTTTAGCCTGCGCCACGCCAAAAACAGAAACCAGCGCTATTCCCAAAACCAGTGGCTTTAGTTTGAAACGATTTTCGTTTAAATGGTTTTTCATAATTAAAATTCCTTAAGAATTGATTAAACTCAAAGCAAAATGCCCCTAAACAACACAAAAGCAAATAAAGTGCCAATTACATCTTAGTCATCGTTTTTCAGATAAACTATTTCAAGTATAGTAGATTTATTTTATTTACTTTCAATACGTTAAAAACCCTATTTAAAAACAAACTAAACTACCGAACACTACTACCCATTAACTTAACATAGCAAAGCAGACATAACCCGCACAAATTATGGGCAATCTAGATTACCCAAGCACCATAATTGGGCGCTCGTCAGTCCGCCCATTACCCCACTAAAAACACTGTTTATTACGCTTCGTTTTTTTAGTGGCTAATGCATCAAAAAAAATGGTATCGTTACATCGTTTGGCATAAATGCTGATCCCATATAACCCATCTCAGGAGACGAAATAAATGTCTGCAGCAAAAGTACTTAAATTGATTAAAG
>DAINRH010000039.1:0-22064 GCA_036741905.1 Methylobacter sp.
GGCATCGATGCGTTCCACCTCGGAATCGACCAAGGCTAAAATAATATCGATGTCGTGGATCATTAAATCCAGCACCACGCTGACGTCATTGGCGCGCGGATTAAACGGCGCCAAGCGGTGAGATTCGATAAACAGCGGCTTTTCTTCCTTGTCCAGGCCCAATACCGCCGGGTTAAATCGCTCCAGATGCCCGACCTGAAAAATCAAATTTTTTGCCTTGGCAATGGCGATCAACTCATCGGCCTGGGCAACCGTTACCGTAATCGGCTTTTCAACCAGCACATGAACGCCGGCATTGAGAAAATCCCTGGAGACCTGGTGATGCAGTGTCGTAGGCACCACGATGCTGACCGCATCGACTTCGCCTAGCAGAGATTGATAGTCGGTCAGCGCCGTTGCGCCGTGCTTTTCGGCGACTTCCTTAGCCGCCGCCTCGTTAATATCGACAACCGCAACCAGCTCGCAATCAGGCAGCGACGCATATTTTTCCGCGTGAAATTTGCCCAGGTAACCGGTACCGATAACAGCGCATTTTAATTTTTTCATCTGATAAGTTTACATCCTGTCTATTGGCAACCCCGCTCTAGGCGCGAAGGTATCGGCCGATATTGTAAACCATCGCTATGTATTCAGAAAATTTTGTACCGGACGGCCATTGTGACTGATTTTTGATGTTATTTATCGCTTCCAGCGCTACGCTCAGACTTGTATATAAGGGCGAGAGAAACTCGATTTAAGCGTACATCCCTAAGCGTCTGCCGGAAATCTTAAGGAATGCGCCTAAATCAACTTCACAAGTTAGACCTGGCAGGTTTTTAAAACCTGCCAGGTCTGGGAATAGTGGCGATACTATTTGCAAAAGTTATTTCATGCACACGCCTAAATACCTCATTTAAAGATATTGACCGACAATTCTCACACTTTTCCATAAAAACTTATTAAACTTTAACCATTTACAGCAATAGAGAAGATGTCATGACTGACGAAGACAAGGACCACACCGAACTCATAAAAAAAGCGGCTCGCTCAATCCTTAAGGATGAAATCAAACACCTGCGCCTCGTCCCTTCGGTCGCCCTCAAACTATTAAAGCTCACCAATGACGACAACGCCAGGATCGAACACTTATCCTTAATCATAGAAACAGAACCGGTGCTGGCGGCAAAAATCCTGAAACAGGTCAATTCCGCGGCTTACGCCCTGCCCAACAAAATAACCGCCATTAACCGCGCAGTGACCTTGCTGGGATTTTCCAGCGTGCGTCAGCTTGCGATAAACCTGCTGCTTTATAACAAGCTGATTCAACAAGACTCAAAGCGGGCCTTCGACTTGTTATTTTTCTGGCAGCATTGCCTTTACGTAGCATCATTAAGCCGGAGAATAGCCCTCGCGCTTAACCATCCGGACCCGGACCTGGTTTATACCGGAGGGCTTTTACACGATATAGGCAAAATAGTCTTGGAAACATACGGACGCCTGACTTACAGCGACTTTATCGGCTCCGCCGATAAAAGCGGGCATTCATCCATTGAACAAGAACGTCGATTTTTCGGGGCGACCCATACCGAGATCGGCCATGTTTTATGTCTGGAGTGGCAATTACCGGCGCCGATCATGGCAATCGTCGCTTTCCACCATAACCAACCGGCCGCAACATCCGCGTACGCCAACTATAAAACGGAAATTGCCATCGTTTCCTTCGCCAACTACATTGCCTGGATACAGGGCATCGGCTCGGCTAGCCACGATAGCCACTCGAAACTGCAAAGCGCCGTACTGGAAACCCTTGACATTGACCGACTGGATATTGAAGCGCTCCTGCAACAAGTAGACCAGGATATGAAAATCACCCAAGCATTCTACGACATCCAGCTGCCCGGCTTAACCACGTTACGGGCCACCCTGGTTAAAGCAACCATTAACCTAAGCCAGATAAGCGACGACAAACCTTTTGCCGCGGCCGACGCCTCCGGCAGGAAACCGTCATCCTGCTTAACCGCGCCCCATCACAGTCTTGACCCTGACGACTTTATACCCCGGACCCTGGAGGCGTTACAGGACGAATTTTGTTTCGAGCGCAGCATCATGTTCACCATCGACCCCAAGCGCCGCTGCCTGATCGCCGCATACTGGTGGCCGAAATCCATATTGCCTGCAACGCTGCAACCCTTCGAGATCGACATGAGCGGCCTTTCCGGCTTGCTGTTAACCTGCCTGCGCGAAAAAAAAGCCGTCATCGTTAACACCCGCGTAGAGCGCGATAACCCCATACTTCAACGCTTAAACACCGGCGAGTTTATCGCGGTGCCGGTATTGCACCATAATCGCCTGGTCGGCGTGCTTTATGCCGATAACTCACAGTCGAAAAAACCGCTGCGCGAACCGTTACTGCCGGAAATCATGCCCATTGCCTACGAATTGGGAATCGCCATGTTTAATGCCAAGCAATACCTCCAGCAGAAACAACACGCGCAGATCGACCATTTAACGCAGCTTTTCAACAAGCGCATGGTCAACAATTTCCTGACCGAAATTTTTCAAGGCGACGAAGCCAAACTGGCCAACATCGCGATTGGTTTTGTCGACATAGACAAGTTCAAACTGTTTAACGACACCTGCGGACATCAGGCCGGAGACGACGCCTTAAAGATTGTTGCCGATATTTTGCGCGGCTTGACCCGTCCGGGGGACTTCATCGGCCGCTATGGCGGAGAAGAGTTTTTGTTTGTCCTTAGAAATACCGATGAAAAAGGCGCCTACGGCTATGCCGAACGCATAAGATCGGAAATTGAGCGGCGCGGCAAGATCATGAGCCAACGGTTTCACGGTCATCTCCTGACCGTCAGTATCGGAGTCAGCGTGTACCATCGGCGTTATAGCCAGTACACCGACATGATCGAAGCCGCCGACCAGGCCATGTATCGTGCAAAAAACGAAGGCAGGAACAGGGTGGTAATGTTGACCGACGTTGAAACCGGCAAAAAATAACCCGCTTGGGATACTTATTATCCAGTGCAAGCCACTGTTGCGGCGCGTTATTGCAAAATCGAACGGTTTTTAAGGTTCCCTGTTAAATCAATAGCTTGCGAAAAAATCGAGTTAAAGTGCGCCGTATGTTGATTTATAAAGGGAATTTTTGTTTTGTTCAGGTTATTTCGTGTTTTTGGGGAGAATTGACGGCAATCTCAGCGACCGCGCCGCAAACAGCTGAAATTCCTCTTGCAAAGCAACAGCCTACAAAGGTACAGTTGCACTGCCCGGACTTTGATAACGGGATTAAAACCGACGGTTACCATCAGGCCTCCCACCATGATTGGACTCGTTCCACGCGCTACGCTCATTGTTATCCATAACTCCGCCCCAAAGCCGCCATCCCGGAAATAGTTACCCAGCGCCCTGCCTGTCCTGAGCGTAGCCGACATTGGAATGCAGCAGGATGAAGCATGTCGCTCCATTCGAAACGTCCCGCCTGTAGTTAGACCTTCCAGGTTTTAAAAACCTGGAAGGTCTGCATAATGACGACAGCCCGCAAATACTGAGCGCGGAGCGAGGGAACCGTAAGCGGAAGTTATTGTTAGCAAAATCCTTACAACCAGAAAGTTACAAGGCCCGCAAAACGCCCCGTTCCATTTTATAGACGCTATCGACCAAGCCTAAGCCTGCCTCGCGGTGAGTCACCATGATCACGGTTTTATCCACGGCAAAATCCGCCAGCGCGGTAAATACATCCCGTTCCGTATCGCTGTCCAAGCCTTCGGTCGGCTCATCCAGCATCAATATCGGCGCATTTTTAAGATAAAGCCGCGCTAGGGCGATGCGCCGCGCTTCGCCTCCCGACACTTTTACGCCGCTTTCGCCTACCCAGGTATCGAGGCCTTCCGGCAGATAAGCGATAAAGTTTTCCAATCCCGCGGCTTTAATCGCCGCATTCAGTTCCATTGCCGAGGCATCCGGTTTGGCAATCAGCAGGTTTTCATTAATCGTGGCGGCGAACAATTGGCTGCGCTGGGACAATACGCCAAAACAGCGCATCAATTCATCGGCATCGAATTGGCCGATGTTATGCCCGGCCAATAACACGCTGCCCTGTTCAGGATCGTAGTAACGCATTAACAAGTGCAACAAGGTGGTCTTGCCCGAACCGCTGGGGCCGACGATGGCGATTTTACCGCCCTGCGGAATCGTCAGGCTGATATTTTTCAGCACCCTGTCCTGCTGCTCGGAATAGCGGAAACTCACCTCGTTTAACTGCAAATCATATTTGTCTGGCAATGGCCTTTGAAATCCCTCACCCCAGCCCTCTCCGTGACAACAGCCCGTGCTGGGTATAATCGTCGGCGGCATTGCCGCAACCTGCCTGATGCGCATGGCGGCTTTTTGGGTTTTCGCCAGCATTTGCACGGCTTGCGGCAAGGGCGTCACCAGCTCGAAAGCCGCTATCACGCAAAAAACCGCCAAGGCGGCATCCGCTCCCGATAGCAGGCCGTCTTTAAATGCAATCGCCGCAAGCACCAGCGCCATTAATAATGTCAGCTGCGACAGTAATAAGGTGAATGCAGAAGAAATCGCCGACAATCGGTTATTCCGGCGCTGGATGTTAATCATCAAATCGGAAAACCGGCCGAGCTCATCGCTAAAGCGCCGGTAAGCCCGATTGGCGATTAAATCCGCCAAGCCTTGAAGCATATCGAGTTGCCGTATCCTGAAATTTGCCGCCAAGACCACGATTTCTTCCGCGCCGTCACGTCCCAATCGGTTAAAAACCCACGGCGTCCACAGCGAGGCGATCATCAACATCAGGCCGGTAGTCAAGGCGATGACCGGCGCATAAAAAGCCAACAAGACGGTAACGACGGTTACGCCGATTGCCGCGACAACGGCAGGGACCAGCAAGCGCAAATACAGCGCGTCCAAAGCGTCAATATCCGCGGTCATGCGCGACAGTAAATCGCCGCTGCGCATGGCCGACAAACGCCCCGGAACCAGCGGGATAAGCTGCCGGAAAAACCAGCTGCGGATTCCCGCCACTACCCGGAAAGTCGCTTCATGGGTCACTACCCGCTCGCCGTAACGTCCCAACGTTCGGATAATCGCCAAAGCGCGTATTTGCGCGGCGGGCAGCATGAAATTGAATGCCAGCGTATTACCGTCAACAGCGACCAATCCGGCTATCGCCGAAGCGCTGATAAACCAGCCCGACAGTGTCAATAAGGCGATAGAAGCCAATGCCGTCAGCAACGACAGGCCGATCCCGCCCGCAAGCCAAGCGCCATGCGGCTTAAATAATTTCAGGAAAAACCATAAGTCTTTCATGACGACAGCCGTCCTTGCTGCAAGGCTATCCGCCTGTTCATGCGCTGAATCACGTCCGGGTCATGGCTGGCGATGATCAGGGTTTTATCGGCAAACAGTTGACCGATCACATCCAGCAGCACGGTCTTGTTGGCGGCGTCGAGGTTGGCGGTCGGTTCATCCAGCAGGATAATATCGGCATTCTTTAAAAACGCCCTGGCCAACGCGATTCTTTGCACCTGTCCGCCTGACAGGCCGTAACCCCGCTCGCCAATCGGGGTCAGCAAGCCTTCCGGCAATTGCGCGCTGAATTCCGTTACTCCGGCCGCCTGGGCCGCGTCAATTATGCGCTGTTCCGACGCATCGGGATCGGCCAGCGCGATATTGTCTTTGATAGTGCCGTGGAAGATGTAGGCGTTTTGCCCGACCCAGGCAATGATCTTCGCGGCAGACTCTCGTGTAACGGTTTGGCCGTTCAGCAAAGTCCGCCCTTCTGTTACCGCCTCAAAACCTAATAGCAGGTTTAAAAGCGTCGTTTTTCCTGCGCCCGATTCGCCGACCAAGGCGATTTTTTCACCGGCGGCAATGTGCAGGTTGATGCCGGTTAAGACCTGTCGCTTGCCGTAAGATTTGCTGACATTGCTAAATTCGATCAGGCAGGTTTTGTTATCCTCATCTCGTTCCCACGCGCTGCGCGGGAATGCAGTGTCACCGCGCTGCGTTGAGAAACAGCCCGCAGCGCGGGCGGCATGAATTCCCACGCGTCGCAGCCTTGTAGGAGCGGGCCGCGCCCGCGATGATGGCGCTATAACTTTGCCATCGCAGTGCAAATATCGCGGGCGCGGCCCGCTCCTACGGCGTGTCGATATGCTTAACTTAATGGCAGTGACGCGACGCGTGGGAACTAGGACTGATAGGCCTGCTTCGTCGATATAGCCTGTACTGTTATCTAACTGTTCCAGTATCGCCAGGATAGCGTCAGTCGCGCCCAATGCCGCGGCCCGGTCATGATAATTAACCGCCAATTGCCTGAGCGGCATAAAGAACTCAGGCGCAAGCAGCAGCACGAACAGCGCTTCACTTAAACTGATCTGCTCGGCCGGGCCGAAATGAACCAGTCCTAATAAACCCAACCCGACATACACGGCCACCAGTGCAACCGCAACCGCGCTAAAAAATTCCAACACGGCCGACGATAAAAACGCAATGCGCAATACCGCCATGGTTTTTTCCCGAAAGCCATCGGCAATCGTGTCGATGTTGGCTAACTCTTGGCCGGTTTGACCGAACAGTTTTAATGTCTCCAGCCCTTGCAAGCGATCGAGGAAATAGCCGCTCATTCTCGCCATCGCCAAAAACCGGCTGCGATTAGCCGAGGCAGCGCCCATGCCGACCAAGGCCATAAACACCGGCACCAGCGGCCCGGTCGCTAAAAATATCGCGCCGACCACCCAATTAACCGGCATGACCGCGCTAATCATGATAACCGGCAATACGCCGACGATTATTTGCTGGGGCAAATAACGCGAAAAATAATTTTCCAGCGCATCGACCTGTTCCAGGCTCACCGCCGCCAATTCGCCGCTTTGCCGTTGCTTAATCGCGGCCGGCCCCAACGCTGAAAACTGATCGGACAACTGCTGTCTGACCGATGTCCTGACTTGCGCCCCGGCTTCGAATCCCGCTGTTTGATGCAGATAAACGCACCCGCTACGCAGGACGAAAACGGCGGCCAGCAGCATAAATTGCGTAATTAAAGACGTCCACGGCAGCTTGTCGATAATGACGGCTTGCAGGATAAAGGCCAGCAATGCCGATTGGACAATGACGCACACGCCGTTGGCAATGCCTGCGACAGCCGTCAATAAAATAGTTTTACGAACGGCTTTGCTTTGCTGTTTTAACCAAGCGGCACAGGTTTTCTCCCTGGTTTTGTTTTTATCGAAGTAGGCTTGATTGTCTGTTTCTGTCAGTTGCACTGATTTTTACCCTGTGTTTTATTGACGGCAAGCATACCACACCGGATTTGCAGCGTTCGCACACTCCGGCGTCAATGACCGCGATGATGGCGTTACAACTTTGAAATCACTGTTCAAATATCGCGGGCGCGGCCCGCTCCTACATCGGCATTGTTCTTAATTTAATGGCATTGCCACTCCAAGCATAGGAGCGATACTCGCGTAATCAAAATTGACGACATTGTTCAGCTTTAATTTATTAAGCGCGATATATAATGTTAATACGGCCTCTGAAACCGAGAGCGCTTAAATTAACTTCATTAGAAATCAACTTAAGGAGATATTCCTATGAAAAAGAAAGTATTGACGATAGCTATAAGCTCAATCCTGTTGACGGCTTGCGTCACTGACCCTTATACCGGGCAATCCAGTCTCGGTAAGACGGCCATGGGCGGCGGGCTGGGTGCTGCGGTCGGCGCAGGCGCGGGAACGCTGTTTGGCGGCAACGATCTTAAAAATGCCGGATTGGGCGCTTTAGCCGGGGGTATCGTCGGCGCCGCGGTTGGCGCATATATGGATCACCAACAACAAGAAATGCAGCAATCGCTGCAAGGCACCGGTATCGAAGTGCAAAGAACAGCGGAAAACACCCTTAACCTGACCATGCCGAGTAACGTTACTTTTGCATTCGATTCGGCAAATTTAACGCCGCAAGCCCAAGGCGCTCTGGATTCGGTTGCGAAGGTATTGAATCAATATCCCGATTCGACAATCAACGTAACCGGGCATACCGATGATGTCGGTTCGGACAGTTATAACCAGGTATTGTCAGAACGACGCGCAGCCAGCGTTGCCGGTTATTTATCCCAACACGGCGTAACCCTTTCCCGTCTCAGCCAGCAGGGAATGGGCGAAAAAATGCCGAAAGCACCTAATGTGAACGAGGCGAATCGCGGACAGAATCGCCGTGTGGAACTGGCTATTGTCGCCAATAAAAATGCGGGAGCTGCTCAACAGCAGGGTTATCCTCAGCAGCAACAAGGCTATCCCCAACAGCAGGGTTACCCTCAGCAGCAACAAGGCTATCCCCAACAGCAGGGTTACCCTCAGCAACAACAAGGCTATCCCCAACAGCAGGGCTATCCTCAGCAACAACAAAGTTACCCTCAACAGCAAACCTATCCGCAGCAGCCCTATTAACTATCATGAGCTTAAATCGCCCCGTTGTGCTTGCATTTTCCGGTCATGACCCCAGCGGAGGCGCTGGGGTACAGGCCGACATTGAGACCTTGGCCAGCCATCGCTGCCACGCCGCCAGCGTTATCACCGCCTTAACCGAACAGGACACCCGGAATGTAAAAAAGCTCATTCCGCAAAGCCCGGAAAATATTATCCGCCAGGCCAACACCTTGCTGGACGACCTGCCGGTCAAGGCCTTTAAAATTGGCTTAATCGGCCATCATGAAACCGCAGCCGCGATTCATGCGATATTAAAACAGCATCCGCGCATTCCGGTGATCTTAGACCCGGTATTGGCCGCAGGCGGCGGCGCTGAGCTGTCGAACCAACGACTCATCGCAACGATTGTTGATTTACTACTGCCCTGCACTACCGTGCTAACGCCGAACAGCGAAGAAGCGCGCAAACTGGCCGGTCTTACCGATTTGAACGACTGCGGCCTGGCGTTGCTGGAAAAAGGCTGCGACTATGTGCTGATTACCGGCAGCCATGAAGACACGCCTTCGGTCAGCAACCGGCTGTTCCATGACCGGCGCAGCTGGGAAAGCTACACCTGGGACAGGTTGCCGTTCAGCTATCACGGCTCCGGCTGCACGCTGGCTTCCACTATTGCGGCATTGATAGCGCACGGCCTGGAGCCTTTGCAAGCGGTCATGGAAGCCCAGGAATACACCTGGAATTCATTAAATGCAGCTTACCAACCGGGCCAAGGCCAGCATATTCCCAATCGATTTTTCTGGATGGATGAAGAGTGATTAAATTCCCTGCAAGCGGACTGTACGCGATCACCCAGACCGACAATAAATCCGGCGACGCCATTATTAACGAAGTTGCGGCAGCCATTAAAGGCGGCGCGGCCGTCGTGCAATACCGCGACAAAAACCCGCTTGACGCGCCCTTTCTTGCCCGTGAGCTGGTTAAAATCTGCCATCGACATAGCGTGCCGCTGCTGATCAACGACGACATCGAACTGGCGGCGCTGGTCGGCGCTGACGGCGTCCACCTGGGCCGTGAAGACGGCGCTGTCGCCCAGGCAAGAAAGCAGTTGGGCAACGATGCCATTATCGGCGTTTCCTGTTACGACTTTGTCGAACAGGCCGTCTTAGCCCAGGCGCAGGGAGCGACTTATGCGGCATTCGGGCGATTTTTCCCGTCCTCGTCGAAACCGCTGGCGGCGGCGGCCCGGATCGAAACGCTACGCCAAGCAAAACTTGAGCTTACCATCCCCATTGTTGCGATAGGCGGCATTCTGCCGGACAATGGCGCACAGTTACTTGCAGCGGGAGCCGATTTGTTGGCGGTGATCGGCGGGCTATTCGACCATCAGCCGGAACAATCGGCTCGGGCTTATCAGGCCTTGTTCAGCCGCTAAACGCTTTAAACCGGGCCGGGAAAACGGACTCGGATGTAGACAACTCTACAATAAGCAATGTCGTTTCAAGGTGAGAGCAATTTAAAAAACTGATGTTACGAAAAAGTAGTCCATGAAAGGCACGAAAAAAACCGGGTACAGGAACAATAAGGACCCCATCAATAATAACTTCCGCTTAGGGTTCCCCACGCTCTGCGTGGTAACCCAGTCAGGGACGCTCCGGCGTCCCGAACCGCAGAGCGGTTCAGGCTGCGTTCCCACGCAGAGCGTGGGAACGATGAGTTTATGTTTCGGGAAGTTATTGTCGACCATATCCTAAGTAAAGCCCATCGCCAAAACACACTGTAAGCAGGGAAACAGACGGCCCTCTATTTTTTCGTGTCTTTCGTGCTTTTCGTGGACAATGCGCAACATCAGTTGTTGAATAAATGCTCCCTTATCAACTGTCCTAAACGCCATGATAATACCCGCCCTTAGAGCCATGACCGGTCGGCACCGATACCGGCAACGCTTTTTGAGGCAATCTTTGATAAAGCGCCACTGGATTTCCATCTAAAACTGTAAGAGCCTGTTTTAATACTCCCCGGTCAAACTCGGGCATATTTTGACTATCGGCTTTTTGAATAAGTTTCAACGCCAGCTCTAATTTCTGCTCCAGCGTTGTTTCCTCACCCTCCAAATCGGGATGCGCTTCAATGTAGAGCGTATTGTCCAACCAGCCCACCTTGATGGGTTGTTTAACCATATAAACCGGCGTTCCTAGCGGAACCGAATTGTACAAAGCCTCAATGTCTTCAGGATACATCCTTACGCAACCGTGCGTTATCTGCATGCCGATACCGTAAATCTTGTCAATATCGGTGCCGTGTATCAAATAGCCGCCGGGAACGGCCAGATGCAGCATGTAGGCGCCCAAAGGATTATGCGGACCCGGTGGAACCACAGCGGGCAGCGGATCGCCATTGGCCGCATGTTCGCGCCTGATCGATTCCGGCGGATGCCATGACGGATCTTTAACTTTTTGCACAATGCTGGTTTTACCCAAAGGCGTTTTCCAGTCTTGCCGCCCTATGCCGTGAGCATAAGACATGACCTGCGGCGCAACCCCTTTTTGAGTCGGCGGATAATAATACATCCGGTATTCGGCGATATTCAGGGTAATCCCTTCGTGGGGCGTATCCGGTAAAATACGTCTGTTGGATAAACGCACAATCTCGTCTTTTTTGACTTGCCAACGGTCAACGTCGGGATTCAAGCGCACTATTTCCGTTTGTCCCAAAAGAAAGCGCCTTGCCACATCCGGTAACGTCTCGTTTTGTTCTACGCGCGTTAAAGGCACATCGTCATGAAATTGAGTGATGACGCTGTCATTGCTGTTTTCCGGCAAGGTATAGCTCGTGGCATTAGCAATACCGCCGATGGCGGACAATACAATCGAAAACCCGAATAGGGCGCAATTTTTCATATGATAATTTTCCAGGGAAATAAAGGACCGGTAGTCGCAGCTTTTTCTAACATATCACTTCTTAAAACGGTTCTTTAAACGGCCTCAAATCCAGTTCATGAGTCCATGCGCTGGGATGTTGCTTGTGAATGGCCCAATAGGTTTCGGCGATGGCGTCAAGCTGTAACAAGCCATCCTTACCTTTAGCCTTAACATAGTCGGGAAACTGGCTTCTTGCCCGTTCGCCGTCAATCACTCCGTCAATAACGGCATGGACCACATGGATGCCTTGCGGCGAAAATTCTCTTGCCATGCCTTGCGCCAACGCCCTTAATCCGGCTTTAGCCGCTGCAAATCCAGTGAACGGCGGTTTCGCTCTTAATGACGCTGTCGCCCCGGTAAAAAACAGCGTGCCCTTTTGCCTGTCCTTCATTGCATTAACCGCTTCCTTGCCGAACAAAAAGGCGCCCAGGCAATTTTGCTTCCAAAGCGCGGTAAAGGTTTCCGCATCCGTTTCCAACAAAGGCGCGGGGATATTACTGTCTACATTATAGGCGGCAATATCAATACTATAACCATCCAGTTGCGCCATTTTGAATAAATGCGCCACATCGCATTCAACTGTTGCATCGGCAATCACTATGCTGACTGAGCCGCCCTTTTGCCGAATTTTTTCTGCCACCTGTTGAAGCTTGCCTTCACTTCGCCCGGCTATGCAAACGTGCAAACCTTTTGCTGCAAAATATTTGGCGAGTGTAGCGCCCAGGCCTTGCTCCGGACCAACGCCGATGATAACGGCTGAACATTTTTTCTCCATATTTAATTTCCAGGTTTAACTTCGGTTAGCGGGATTAGATGACTTCCATTTGACTCACCACGAAGGCACGAAGAAAAAACATAACCTTCGTGTTCTTCGTGCCTTCGTGGTGAATAATTAAACGGTTTATTTTTTTCTGCCGAATATCAGCGAGAAATTATTGGCAGGCATATCGATTTGCTCTTTTAATTCCAAACCATGGTTTGCTGCCGACTTCTTTAGGTCTGCGACATCTTTTAAGCCCCATTCCGAAACCCCGGCAGAACTCAATGTCTGATGAAACTCTTTGTTGGAATCGGTAGTGAACGTACCTTCCACCTGGAACGGGCCGTAAATCAGCAAAAAACCATTGTCATCCAGTAGATGTGAAGCACATTTCATCATGCCGTCGGCAATTGAAATCGGCGCCACCTGAAAAATATTAATACAGAAAATGGCCGCAAATGAATGCGGCTTGCCTGCATTAAACCAGGTCTCCGGATTGGTTAAATCCAGATGAACGGGGTCGGCAATATTGTCGTTGTTGTGATCGATTGACAGTTTCTTGATGTTATCAAAAACGGCTTGATCCTTATCCGAAGGGTGAAAATGCAGATGCTCGAAATGCGGTGCAAAAAAGTTGATATGCATGCCGCTGCCGCTGGCGAGTTCCAACACATTTGCCGGATCTTTAGGCAACTTTTCTTTTAAAACGCCTAAAAGCGGTTCGCGGTTGCGGTTTCCGGCCCAGGCTACATATTCGCTTAATGGATGCGGATCTAAAGGGGGTTTATCTTGACTCATTATTGACTCCTCGTTGTTAGTTACACTTCAATGAGAGCAAGTGTCGTGCCAGCAATTATCAGTAATCTTCCTATTAAATTACAAAGACTTGATTTTTAACGTTGCCAGATAAATGAAGCCGTGCTTCAATTAGAGAAAATTTACTTCACAAAACACCATGAACAACAACTCCCTTTCCAGTTTAACGCCTGTCTTTTTTCTGCAAACCTTCATCCTTGAACTGATGCATGCCAGCGAACAACAAGGACAAAAGCACTGCGAACAATTGATCGAACACATCGCCAAGACTGCCGGATGTTTTTTTGAAGAAACCTATCGGGAAGAAACCCATAACAGCGAATTGCTCGACAAAGAAAGCTATACCGAACTGATCCTAGGCCTTAAAAACAACATCGGCGGTAAATTCTCGCTGGCATCCGGCAATCCCGATTGCATTACCGTTACCAACAGCTGCTGTCCTTTTGGCGACCGGGTCACCAATTTTCCCGAATTGTGCAGAATGACCTCCAGCGTCTTCGGCGGCATCGCGGCCAGGAATTTCGGTTACGCCAAAGTGGAAATCAAGCAAAGCATCGCCCGCCAGGACGGTCAGTGCGAAGTGTGCGTCTACACCAATCCGAACGCGGCAAAAGACCGCCCCGGCATGGAATACACCGACACCACGCCCGTCAAGAAAATGCAGGATATTAACGAGCTGCACTCGCGCATTGAACAGAGCATGCAACAAATCTGGCGCAAACAAAGCAAACAGCCCGCAAAAAAACACCAGCCTCCGGCGATTATCGCCAAATCGCCGACCATGCAGAAAATATTGCAAGCCATCGAAGTGATAGCGCCGACCTTGGCAACCGTGCTGATTCAGGGACAAACCGGCGTCGGCAAGGAATTGATCGCACGCGCCATACATGCGATGAGCGACCGCTGCAACAAACCCTTTATCCCGATCAACTGCGGCGCAATTCCAGAAAGCCTGATCGAAAGCGCACTGTTCGGACATGAAAAAGGCGCGTTTACCGGCGCTATTGAAGTGCATCAAGGTTATTTCGAACGGGCCGAAGGCGGAACCTTGTTTCTGGATGAAGTCGATACATTATCCCCTGCCGCGCAAACCCGGTTGCTTCGGGTACTACAGGAAGGCGAACTGGAACGGGTCGGAGGCAAGCAAACGCTGTCGGTTGATTTAAGAATAATCTCCGCAACCAACAACAATCTGGAAGATCTGGTCAAACAAGGCCTGTTTCGCAATGACCTGTATTACCGTATCAACGTGGTTCGGTTAAGCATCCCGCCGCTGGCCGAACGCCCGGAAGATTTACCGTATCTGGTGCAATTGATTGTGCAGCGTTTGAGCAAGAAATATAACAAAGCGGTTGAATCGGTCAGCCGCGAAGTCATGCAGAAAATTCGCGCTTATCCGTGGCCGGGCAACGTCCGCGAACTGGAAAATATCCTTGAACGCAGCATTTTATTCGCCACCGGCAACGAAATGACCGAGTTGGATTTACCGCTTCAGGCTAAAACACTTAACCTTGAGCAATGGAAAGACATCAAAGAACAGGCGCTTGCCAAGGCTGAACAAGCGTTTCTTGAAAACACGTTAAAACAGCATCAGGGCGATGTGAAAAAAGCGGCGGAAGACATGGGAATCACATCACGGGCCGTCTACGCCAAATTGAAAAAATATGGGATTAATCTAACGGACTATCGCAGAATTTAGCCGGATCATCCGCTGTCTTGTCGGCAGCGTGATTTAACAGCAAACCCAACGCCTTCATCCCTACGCATTTTATTCGGGAAATAACTGACTCTACCGCTTCAGCCTTCTTACAAACAGCCATCAACCAAACGCTCCAGCTCCTTAGCCAGCGCAATGTACGGAAACAAGCTAACCGGCAAGACGCTGTTAACTTCCTGGTAATCACTCCGGTATCGGCTGATTTTATTTTGCTGATCAGGCTGATCAAAGTACTCGGCACAGGTTTCGGCCTTGCTTGCAAGGATGCCTTTAATAACCCGTCCGATCACTCGCTTCATATCCGCTTGCAATTCATTCAGTACTTTTCGTTCCCAAACATCATGCATGGGTATTTTCGCCAACTGTTCATTAACTATATCCAAGCCCAGATAACGGGTTATTTCGTTGAACAGCTTCAAGGTGGCAACGAAATTCCGCTCGGTTTCGGCAGCCAATGAGACGATCAGCGGAAAATCATTGAGGCTGGCTATAAACGCCATACTGAACGCCAGTTGCTCGGGAATGCCGTCTTGCCGATATTGCTCCAGCTGCTCGCTAAACTCGGCGTAATCGCTGTTGAAATAATGTTCATAGTCCTTTAAATGGCGGCTATAACAGTCAATGGTCTGTGCATTCGGCCGGATTTTCCTGCCTTGCATTAAGACCCAGCGACAAAAACCGGTCAAGGTTTCTTCCAGTTGCATCAATAACCGATATTGCTTGTCGGCCGCTATTTTATTGTCCAGCCCGCTAATCGCCTGCCGTAAGGCATCGCCATTTAAAACCCGGTCGAAGGTCAGGTAACAGGTGACGTGATCCAGAATGTTGTCACTGCCTTCGTCCAGGCTTAAAAAACCGCAACCGGCCTGGTTGACGATTTTATTGCTGATCAGGGTGGCTTTAATTTCATGAGCCAAGGGGTGCGCGGACAGATGGCTTGCGTACTGGTTGCTGATTTGCTCGGGAAAGTAGGCATGCAGATAACAGCTACAACATTCTTCCTGCAACAAGGCGGATTGATCCTGTATCGCTTGGGTCAGGTACATTTTGCTGGCGGCCATCAATACCGCAAGCTCGGGCCGGGTAATGACTTGTCCGGGCCGGGACATGACTTCTTTGGTTAGCGGAAAACATTCTTCGGCCCTGTCGAAAAATCCTGCGGCTTCCAACCGTTCGGCCAATTGCAAATAAACCGCAGGGCCTTCTTCGCAACGCAATTGTTCCAACGATAAACAAAGGCTTTGGGCGATGTTATCGGCCAGCACCAAGCGGCACACATCCTGGGTCATGCTGATAAACAAGGGCTGGTAATCGGCGATCAATTTTTTCTTTTGCAGACCGACCAGCAAGATTTTTAAATTCACTTCATGATCGGAGGTATCGACGCCTGCCGAATTATCGACCGCATCGGTGTTAATGCGCCCTCCTCCCAGACTGTATTCGATGCGCGCTTTTTGGGTAAAACCCAAATTGGCCCCTTCGCCGACGACACGGGCGCCCAGATCGGCCGCATTCACCCGCACGTTATCGTTAGTCCGATCGCCGACATCTTCGTGTTTTTCGGCACTCGCTTTTACGTAAGTGCCGATACCGCCCAGCCATAATAATTCCACCGGAGCCATCAGCAAATAACGGATCAGGGATTCGCCATCCAGCGATTTGTAACGCACGCCTAACCATTTTTTCAGCTCGGCGGCAACCGGAATATCTTTGGCCGATCGTGGATAAACGCCGCCGCCCGCGGAAATAAGCGTCCGGTCGTAATCATCCCAACTGGAGCCGGGCAATTCGAACAAGCGCTTGCGTTCATTAAATGCCGCATCGCTGTCGGACGGATTCGGATCGATAAAAATATGCTGGCCGCTAAAAGCCGCCAATAGCCTGATACGCGGCGACTGCAACATGCCGTTGCCGAACACATCGCCGTCCATGCTGCCGATACCGACGACGGTAAAGGCTTCGCTTTGTATGTCTTTACCTAACTCGCGAAAATGGCGTTTGATACATTCCCAGGCGCCGCGAGCGGTAATACCCAACGCTTTGTGGTCATAACCGCGGGAGCCGCCGCTGGCAAAGGCATCGCCCAGCCAGAATTGATATTCTGCCGAAACCGCATTGGCAATATCCGAGAACTGCGCCGTGCCTTTATCGGCAGCCACCACCAGATAAGGGTCCGGATCATCGTAGCAGACGATGTTCGGCGGCTTGGCTACTTGGTCGTCGATATAATTGTCGGTTAAATCAAGTAAACCGCGTATCAGAGTAAGGTAGGCTTTTTTTCCGGCTTCTTTCGTTGCCGGGGACGAGGACTTTGATCCGTTCTTTTTAACGACAAATCCGCCTTTGGCTCCTGTCGGGATAATCAAGGCGTTTTTGCTGATCTGGGTTTGCATCAGCCCCAGAATTTCGGTCCTGAAATCATCGGGACGATCCGACCAGCGGATACCGCCGCGGGAAATCTTGCCGCTGCGTAAATGGATGCCTTCCATATCCACCGCGTGGACGTAAATCTCGTTTTGCGGCTTGGGCGCGGGCATGTCGATAATGCCCAGGCTGTTAATTTTAAAAGCGATGAAATAATCCGCCAAGCCGCGACGCACATGAAAATTACAGCGCATCGTTGAATTAATCAGATTAAACAGGGTGCGTAAAATCCGGTCGTCATTAATATCGGAAACCGCTGCGATGCTCTCCATCAATTGCAATCGTAACGGAAATAAAATCTGTTCTTCCCTGATTACAGGATCATCCCAATCGGGATTCGGTCTAAAACGGGCTTCGAATTTATTAAACAGGCAGAGCGCGACTTGCGGGTTGTTGATCAAGGCACGATGAATGCTGGCTCGGGTAGTTCGATGACCCAGTTGCAAATAATAGTTCCGGTAAGCCCTAAGCACGTCTATTTCCTGCCAAGCCATGCCGGTTATGACGCACAGCTTGTTGAGCGCGTCATTTTCGACCTTCCCTTCCATGAGCACTTGAATGGTTTCCAATATCCGGCTTCTTAACTTGAAGAATGAAACGCTCTGGCTTTTGGCTTTGATGGTGAAGCTTTTAATAAACAGGGTGACGCCGTCGACGGTAACAGGAAACTGCACCTGATCCATCACTCTTAAATACATGTTTTCCAGAACCGGAATATATTCGTCCAGATAACGCGGTTGCCCGCTGTAAAAATGCAGCCGGTAGTGTTCGACTTGTCGACCGGGATTAAGCAGGCTGATGGGTTGCCTGTAGGACGTAGACAAGGGGCATGCGCTTTGATTGTTTGAGGCCGGAATCTGCTCAAGATGCAGCATATCTTTTAGCGCATAGCGTGGCGAAACCAGCGCCCGATATTCGGCTGAAAACGCGCTATGATATTTTTGCCACAATGAGTGGCCGGCTTGTTTGCCCAAAGCCCTTTCAGCGATACGCTGCAAGGCAATCGACCAGTTTTTGGTGGAGCTGTTCAATTGCTTATCCGGTAGTTGTAAATATAAGGTCGGATAGACACGGATTTATTATTTTTTACCCGTTATCCTCTTATGGTTCCCACGCTCTGCGTGGGAACCCGGTCAGGGACGCTCCGGCGTCCCGAACCGCAGAGCGGTTCAAGCTGTATTCCCACGCAGAGCGTGGGAACGATGAGTTTATGTTTCGGGACGTTATTGTCGGCCATATCCTAAGTGAGTAGATCGCCTGGCAATATCGATTAATGAACGCAATGCCTCATTAACAGCCTTGGCATCCGGAAATGCCTCGATGACATCCGGTTCTAAGCGAACCATGTCACCAAAGTTTTTGCGTCCAGGACCGACTTTCCTGACCTGCAAACTTTTCAAATCATACTCAGGTCTAAGTTCATCTTCCATTTCAATCTTGTTCATATGCTTTCCGCTCCAATTGTGTTGCTTCTCTTGCGCTAATCAACCGAATGACATCGTTACGTTCCATATACGAAATAAACAACAAGCGTCCTTGATGTGATTCCCCTATCAAAATAAAGCGGTGCTCGCCATAGGAATGATCCGGATCGTAGAAATCCACATACAAAGGGTCATTGAAAGCCGTCTTGGCTTCTTCAAAACTAATACCATGTTTTGATAGATTGGCAGTTGCCTTGTCTTCACCCCCAGTCATATTCCATATCTGATTGTATTTAGCATGTGATGAAAAGTCTATGGGTGTGTAAGGATCCTATAAGGTAGCTTATATAGCTAATTACAATTGTTTTGTTCTTTAAACCTTCGTGTCTTCGTGGTGAAATTCTTTAACTCAGATATTTTATGATTTCCAACACATTGCAGTCGCCCTGCCGGGTATAGGTCACCGAATCCATCAAGGTGCGGATAAAAAATATACCCATGCCGCCTTCTTTGGGATGCTCGAAATCCGGTATCGGCACAGACTCCAGATCGAAGCCCTGGCCGTGATCGTATACCTTGATGTTCAGCTCGTTTTCCTGAATATGGATGGTGATTCTGACGGTATCCTCAGGATTAGTCAGAATCCCGTGTTTGATGGCATTAACGGTCGCTTCCGTTAATACCAGATTTAAATGATAAGCCAAGGCCTCCCGATCGCCGGAAAACTCGTCCAGTTCTTTCGCTATATGCTCGCCGATACTTCCGATCAAATCCAGATATTTGGTCTGCGTCGGAATGATTACCTCTACCTGAATAATCGAATTACACATATAAAACCTCTAGGTTTCGTTGTCAAAGGCCTCATTTAAATCAGCGTAAATATCAAAAACCCTGTTCAAGCGGGTTAACTCGAACATCGATAACACCTGTGGCTGCATGTTGGCTAAGGCCAGCTTGCCCGACTTGGCCGCGGCATTTTTATAACCTGACAGCAAAGCGCCCAATCCGGAGCTGTCAATAAAACGCACCCGTTCCAATTGGACGATAATATTGACATCGCCTTGCTCTATCAGATGCAAAACGGCTTCCTTTAATTCGCCGGAATTATGCGCATCTATCCTTTCTTCGTTGATAAACAGGACGGTACAGCCATTTATTTTTTCCAGATTTAAGTTCATCGGCTTTTTCTTGAGTGTGGTGAATATTTAAAACAAACCCTGTACTCGAATCATAGCACCATCAGCGACATTGCAAATTTATTATCCTGCTTAAAATTGAGCTTGAAATAATTGGCACAACTCGCGCCGCAAGTTTCCAGCCGGAATGCAAGCTTTGCTTGCTCTTGCAGGCAAGGCCTGTACTCCGACTATTGGCAACTACTCAGGTAATTTTGCACATGTTTCTTAGCCCCCGGCAATTTGCTGCGCGTCCTGATTTACCTCATCATGCGCCACAGTACGGACATGAATGTCCCGCTGCGGGAAAGGAATTTCTATCTTATGCTCGCGCAAGGCTTTTTCAAGTCGTATATGTAAATCGTGCGCAACCGGCAGTCGATTCGACAATTCACTGACAAAAATACGGATAGAAAAATTCAGCGAGCTATCGCCAAAACCGACCAGCAATACGCTCGGCTCAGGTTCTGCAAGCACCATCGGCGTTGAGCTTACCGTATCGATCATAATTTTATGCGCCAACTCAATATCGGAACCGTAAGCGATACCCACCGGAATCACCACGCGCGTTATCGGATCGCTTAACGTCCAGTTGATAAGCTGGCTGGTGATAAAGGTTTTGTTGGGCACAATCAGGTCTTTTTGGTCCATGTCTATCAGCGTGGTGGCGCGCATCTGGATACGACTGACTTTGCCGGTGACACTGCCGATGGTGACGGTATCGCCGACCCGGATCGGACGCTCGAACAACAGAATAATACCCGACACCATATTGGCGAAGATTTCCTGCAAACCGAAACCCAGGCCGACGCTGAGCGCCGCAACCAGCCACTGCACCTGCGACCAGCTGCCGCCCAGTTCGTTGGCGACGCTGATAAAACCTATCGAAACTAACACATATTTAGCCAGCTGATTGACCGCGTAACGACCGCCGGTCGCTATCGACAAGCGTCTGAACACCAGCAACTCCATCACCCCGGAAAAATTTCGTACCGCGACCACCGCAATAAACACATATAACCCGGCCAGCAACAGATTGGTCATGGTTATCGGTTGATAACTGTCCTGATTATCGATATTGACCAGATGCTGCCAGAGCACAATACGATCCAGGAATGAAAAAGCGGGCAGGATGTTTTTCCAGGTCATCCAGAAACCGATCACCAACGTAAAACCGATAAAGACATTAAGCAGCTTAATGGTTTGGGCGTTGATTTTAGGAATATCGATTTGTTGTTCATCGACCGGCAACACCGGATCTTCCGACCCGGCCAGATGCTTTTCGGGAAGCGCCGCGGCTTTGCGCTTTTGTCTGGCGTTAGTGATAGCCAATTGCCGGTTAACCAGCGTTAACCAGCGAAACACCAGCGCATGAATGACGATAGTCAAAAAAATCAGCCGCAGGGTAATGATGAGTTTTTGCTGCAACTCCAATGCGCTCAGATAATAGCCCGCAACCGCAAAACCGATAATAACCAACGGTATGCAGATGGCTGCCGAATACCAGGCATAGCGCAGTTTAGCTGTCCATCCTTCAGGATTTTTGCGGATATAGCCCTGCAATAATCCGCTGGACGGTTTTAACACCCGGCCCGCAAATACCGCCATTACCACCATGATAATAATCAACGCCAGTCGGCCGACACTGTCGCTATGCGCCGAAAACTTGGATGCGCCGGTACTGCTGATAATAAACACCCCCGGCACCACGATGAAACGTATCCAGGCAATCTGTTTGCGCAACAGACTGACTGTCGATTTTTGCCATTGAAAGTGTTTAATCGCTATGCCGTCGACGGCAAACAGGCGATAAAAAAATTGTATGAAAAACAACGGCAGTACCGTGCCCCGCAAGCCTTCCCCGACGGCTTTAGTGAAGTCGGCAACCTGAATGCCGCTGCTCAAAAACCAGCCCACATAATAGAGCAGTAGCGGTAGCGGCAACACCAGTATTAAGTTGTAGGCCAACGTTTGTAAGGTGTAATAAAAACTATCCGTTTTTCCCGCGATAGCCGTTAACTGCAACTTCGCCCAATTTCTGCTCACCTGTAGGCCGACAAAGCTCAGTATCGCAATAACGGTCAAAAATAGATGGTAAAAAGTCAGCTTAAGCGCATCGGTAATCAGCGCCATCCAGTTAAACGGCGATAGCAGCCATTGGGTGGAATGATACAAATCGGCGATATAACTCAAGTTAATCGGCTCTGAACTGGGTACCCACAACAACCGCTCGTCCAAATAGGTGGCGAATTTACCGGCCTGAGCGCCCATCTGTTGCCTGGCAAAATCAAAGTCGCCCAAGGTGCGCAGATAGGTGGTATAGGCGACGGCCAACTTGTTGAGCAACTCTTTTTGATTATTCAGCAGCACCCGCAACTCAGCCTGTATCATCATCCGTTGA
>DAINRH010000039.1:22074-24561 GCA_036741905.1 Methylobacter sp.
TTTGTCTTCAACCTTGAATTGCGCAAGACTGGTTACAGCGGTTTCGTTCTGAATAGTCTGGGACTGCTGCTCGAACTCATCCTGAACCGGTAAATTACGCCGCTGCTCGCGCAGGATTTTGCCCAAGGCCGGACTTAAACCGGCCAGACTGATTTTCTTTTCGGCGCTTTTAAAGTCGGTTTCAATTTCACCGGCTTTCGCTTCAACCTGAGTTTTTTGTTCAGTGAATTGTTCAATTTTGGCGGTGATGTCCTGCAAATCGCGGCTGTATTGAATATTCTCCCGCGTACTGTCCTGAATAAGGGAATGCTTGCCGGACACCGCCTTTTCCGCCTGACTGAGAGCATCCTGCATTTGCTTCGCTTCCTGCTGGCGCAGCTCGAAAGTAAGACTTTCGATGGCCGTAACAACCGGATTTAACGACGACTTTTGTATATCCAGCAACTGAAATTGGGTTTTGAGCAACTCCACTCTGGCCGGATTGCTGATAGCTTCGACATCGAGCATTTTCAGCTCGGCAGTGCGCGAATCGATCAAGGTTTTCAGCTGCGCTTGTCTGGCTTCGGCTTCCAATTTCGCTTCCGCTTTACCGATCGGAACTTCCAGTTTTTTCTGTGCCGCTTCCATATCTTGCTGTGCCGCGACCATTTCTTCGCGAATCAGCTGCGGACGGCTATTTTGCACAGCCAGATCGCTCTCAATTTTCCTGCTCTGCTCATCCAGGTTACTGATCTTGCCTTTTTCAAGAATAAGCCGTTGCTCAAGCTCCTCGACCGGTATCCGGCTAAAATCCTCCAGTTTTTGCTTGGTGACTTTCAGCAGGGCCTGCTCAAGTTCCTTTTGCAGCTTTTTGGTTTGCTCCGGCGCTTGTTTTAACGCCGTCTTAAAGTCCATGGCCTGGGCTTTAAACTTTTCGATATTGCTTAAATTATCTCCGGCCGCCTGATAAATAGACAGCAGCTTGGATTTTGTCGCCTCATCAATGCCTTCCCGGCTATTGATGGCGTCGATTTTGGCCTTTAGCGTCTCTTTATTTATTTCAAACGCTGCGCTTTTTTGCTCGGCATTCGGCGTCGCGCTTTTAGCCCACGCGCCGGTTGAACTCAAAGCGGCAATAAACAATAAAAACAGCAGGGGATGAATCTTGGATTGAGCGGCAGGAAAATTAATGATTGTCATAGATTAAATTGTACAACGAGGGATGAATATGCACGGATATTGTAAACTGTTTTTGCCGGTTAACGGCAGGAAGCTTGCGTAGGGTGTGCCCGCTACTCTTTAAAATGCCGATAAACGCGCCCCGCGACAATCGCGCCGGCCAACGCAAGCGCGCCGGAAACGATGCCTGCCAAGGCATTGAGCAGCGAAGACGTCAGCGTTTCCAACATCCCGCCGATACCGGGTACGGCGTTGGCGCTTTGAGCAAGAGAGTCGATGAAGTGATGCGCTACGGGAATGCCGTGACTGATAATCCCGCCGCCCACCATAAACATCGCCGCAGTGCCGATAATCCCCAGCAGCTTCATCAGGTAAGGTGCGCCATGTAGGCAGACGCGGCCGATTTTATGCTGTATTTTCGCCAATAGACCGGAACCCGGCTGTCGGCACAGGTAAAGTCCCGCATCATCAAGCTTTACAATGACCGCCACCAAACCGTATACGCCGATGGTCATAATCAGCGCGATGCCGGAAACCACCGCCACTTTGATCGCAAAAGCCGCGCTTGCCACCGCGCCCAAGGTGATGACGATAATTTCCGCCGACAGCACAAAGTCGGTTCGAACCGCGCCCTTGATTTTGTCCTGCTCAAACGCCACCAGATCGATCTCAGCATTGGCTACTGCCGCCGCCAACTCGGCATGACGGGCTTCATCTTCCACATGGGAGCGCAGCAACGGATGCGCCAGTTTTTCAAAGCCCTCAAAACACAAATAAGCGCCGCCCAGCATCAGCAACGGCATGATCAACCAAGGCGCAACCCAGCTGATTGCCAGCGCCGTCGGCACCAGAATCAATTTGTTTTTCAGCGAGCCTTTCGCGACCGCCCACACCACCGGCAGCTCCCGATCGGCGCGAATGCCGGACACTTGCTCGGCATTCAGCGCCAGATCATCGCCCAGGACGCCGGCGGTTTTCTTTGCCGCGACCTTGGTCATCAGGGCCACGTCATCCAGGACGGTGGCTATGTCATCAAGTAAAACTAAAAGGCTTGCGCTGGCCATAGTGGCTTCTTTTGGGTAAAGGTTGATTGAAGAAATACGGCCTTATTACTGCCTGTATTTTAATTAACTGATGTTACGCATGCTCATAATAAAAAGCGTAGTCCACGAAAAACACGAAAATAGTTAAAACACATCAAAACGTTGCCAGGTAGACCTTCCAGGTTTTAAAAACCTGGAAGGTCTAACCTATCGGCCTGCTTCTTGCATGACGCCAGGGACTATCGGAATGACGACACATCCCGTAGATACTTGTGCAACACGAAGT